>JAMOBH010000347.1:0-5938 GCA_039908085.1 Magnetococcus sp. YQC-5 | reverse complement strand
ACGATTCTCGATACCCACCATTAAGACTCCCATGTGATGATCCCCTTTCCGCCTTCTACTCTAATTGATCAGGAGGTCAGTGTCTCACATATCATTGGCACACAGGGCAGTGGCGAAGTGGATGCACTGGTCATCAACGAAGGGGCAGGCCAGCAGGTCTTTACCCTCAAGGGTGCGGATCATTCCTATCGTCTGCTGGTGGAGGAAATGAACGAGGGGGCCGTTGTGATGACGAGTGACGGGGTGATCATGTACACCAACCGTCGCTTTGCCGAAATGATCCGGGTGCCGATGGAAAACGTGATCGGTTCCGAGATCGCCAGATGGATTGCCCCCGACAGTCGCAACCGGTTTCAATCGCTGCTGGAGAGCAATTCCGAAAAGGAGCGCGTCAAGGAGATCACGCTCATCGCCAGCAACGGTACTCTGGTGTCTGTCCATCTTTCTGCAATCCGCCATTCCACAACCGACATGCCGGATTATGTCTGCCTGGTGGCTACCGATCTGAGCGAGATCAACCAACGGAAGCGGATGGAAGAGCTGGCAATCTCGATCTCCGAATACACCCGCAGCCTGATCGAGGCCAGCCCGGATGCCTTGATGGCGATCAGTACCGAATACAAAATTACCGATGTCAACAACGCCACAGTCTCTGTGACCGGTATTGAGCGGGCGAAGTTGATCGGCAGCGACTTTGCACGCTATTGCATCGATCCAGAGGCAGCTCGCGCAATGCTTCGGCTGGTATTTTTGCAGGGTTTTGTGGTCGATTACCCGTTGTCTGTAAAACACCTGTCCGGGAGTGTCGCCAGCATGCTTTATAGTGCCAATCTGTTTCATGACCATCATGGCAACGTACTCGGTGCCTTGGCATCGGCGCATGACGTCACCAAATGCAAACAAATTGAGGCCCAACTGGCCTTGGAGCAGCTCAATCGGGACAAGGATCTCTTCCTGGCCAACATGAGCCATGAACTCCGCACGCCATTGACCGCTATCCTGCAATTCGCCGCCCTGGCCAAGCGCAGATTGATGGAAGGCGAACATGCGGGTGCCATGGTCATGCTGGACGGTTTGCTGGCTGGCAAGAGGCGATTGCTGCGCTTTGTGACCAATCTGGAACATCTGGCCCGCATCCATGTTGGGCAATGGACCTTCCAGTTCATGACCGGCGACCTGATGCCGCTGGTGCAGGAGGTCGTGCGTGCCAAGCAGCAGCGTTTTGCCGAAAAACATCTGCAATGGCGCGTCTTGGCTCCACAAACCGTATCGACCCGCTTCGATGCCCCCAGCGTTTCCATCATTCTGAATGAACTGCTGGACAATGCCGGTCTGTTTTCCCCGCCGGAAGGCGTTGTGGATCTCAAGGTGACAAAATCCGGGGGGCAGGTGCAGATCACCATCCTGGACTCCGGTCCTGGCATTCCTGTCGGGGAAGAGGAGAGCATCTTTTCCCCTTTTGTTGAAAGCAGTCGGACCCGTTCCAACGCTGGCGGCACGGGGCTGGGGTTGTCCATTGCCCGTGGTCTGGCGCGGCAGCACAAAGGCCGCATCCTGATTGTCAACCGGCAGGATGGTCAGGGGGCAGAGGTCACATTGCTCCTGCCCGGCGGCGGGCATGATGAGAGGTGATCCAACAAGACGGACATCCCAATACCACAGAAGGAACAATCCATGCGCAAACCTGATCTCTTGCCCAATGAATCCGAACGCCTTCAGGTATTGCACGCCCTGAAAATTCTCGATACGCCACCCGAAGAAAGGTTTGACCGTTTGACGCGCATTGCCCAGTACACCCTCAAGGTGCCGATTGTTCTGATCAGCCTGATCGACGAAAACCGGCAATGGTTCAAGTCGCGCCAGGGGCTGGACGCCATCGAGACCCACCGGGACATCTCCTTTTGCGGCCATGCCATTCACGGTTCAGAGATACTGTGTGTGCCGGACGCCTTGCAGGACTTCCGCTTTGCCGACAATCCTCTGGTTTGCCAGGCACCGAACATCCGCTTCTACGCCGGGGCACCCCTGGAAGTGACACCCGGTCAGCGCGTTGGCACCTTGTGCGTCATTGATTCCAAACCCAGGGAGTTGACCGCAGAACAGGCCGCGATACTCACCGATCTGGCAGGGTGTGTGGTGGCGGAGTTGCGCGCTGTCGAGGTGTTCAAGTTGGCGCAACAATTACGGGATCTGGAGGCCCACTGGCGCACCTTGCTGGACACCCTGGTCCTTGGCGTGGTCACCATCGATGCCCGTGGCACCATCAAAACCGTCAACCCGGCCACCGAGCGGATGCTGGGTTATCCGGCAAGCGAACTGCTGGGCCAGAATGTCCGCATGCTCATGCCCGAACCTTGGCGCAGTGGCCATGATGGCTATCTGAAACATTATCTGACCAGTGGTCAGGCCAAGGTGATTGGCCTTGGTCGCGAGGTGGTCGGACAGTGTCGGGATGGCTCCACCTTTCCCATGGAGCTGGCCGTGGGTGAGATGCGGGTGCGGGATGAACCCATATTTGTGGGGATCATTTCCGACATCACCGTTCGCAGGCGAGCAGAATTGGCGTTGGAGAGCAGCTTGCAGCGGGAACAGGAACAGAGCCGCCAGTTGGCTCAAAAAAACACCGAATTGGCGGATATGAATCTCATCAAGAATCAATTTCTGGGCATGGCCGCCCACGATTTGCGCAATCCGCTCTCCGCACTGCTGGGCATGAGTACGCTGCTGCTGGATGCGCCGCAATTGCAGGAAGCGGACAAACGCACCTTTTTTGCCAGCATTAAACGTGTCAGCGAGCAGATGCTTGATATTGTTAACGACCTGTTGGATGTCGCGATCATCGAAAGCGGCTGTTTCGTGCTCAACCGGCAGGTGGAGAGTCTGAAGAAACTGGTGATGGAACGGGTGGTCCTGGCCCGATTCACGGCACAAACCAAGGGCACCGTGATCGAATTTGCCGAAAAGATGTCGGTGCTTGCCACCTTTGATGCCGGGCGATTGGGCCAGGTGGTGGACAATCTGCTTTCCAATGCGATCAAATTTTCCCCCGCTGGCAGTCGTGTCTGGGTCAGATTGAGCGAGGAGGTGGATCATGTGGGTTTCTCGGTTGCCGACCAGGGGCCTGGCATATCCGAAGCCGACATGGATCGACTGTTTGGTCAGTTTCAAAAATTGAGCAATCGCTCCACTGCCGGGGAAAAGTCAACCGGCCTGGGGTTGGCCATTTCGCACAAGATTGTTGCAGCCCATGGCGGCTCCCTGCAGGTTGAGAGTGTGCAAGGGAATGGCAGTCGTTTTATCGTCACATTGCCACGTTCTTGAAGATAAGCAGAGAATGTCTTGAATAAATAAAGGAATTACAAACATGAGCAATGAGTGTCGCGGATTTGATGTGCTGAATCAACCAGTCAAAACGCGCATGCGTCGTCTGGCCAGCAACCTCACCATACTGGTCTCGGACGACGATTACCGATTTCGCCAGAAGTTGGTTGAGGAGATATTGCAACCGTTGCAGTTCAAGAAATTGATTCAGGCCGCCAACGGGACAGAGGCCTGGAATGCCTTTAAAGAACACCGGACGGATCTTGTTTTTACTGATTTTGACATGCCAGGTCAGTGTGGTACGGAACTGTTGCACAACTGTGCAGATTTGAATCGCTCAGAGGGGAGGCTGCCGCCTTTGGGAGTCATTATTTCCAAGTATGAGGATTCAGTGGCGATCAGAGAAATGCTATTCGGACTCCAAATCCAGTACGTTGCCAAGAAGACGGTCCAGGGATTGTTGGATCTTCAGACCCATTCATCGAATGTAACACTACCATTAGACAAACAGGAAGAGGAACGCTTCTGGAATACCATCCTGAACATTTTACAGTGGGCTGGGGATGTACAATGATAGCTTGTGCCTGACCGGAAACCCAAAAAAGCATTCAGACTTGTACAATAGCAAGCATTTAATAAATAACTATAATCAAATTTATTGTTTGTTTGTCAAAATCACAAACAAACAATCTCGTCAAAAAATTTGCGCTATGCAAAAAAATTCGTCAAATGCTAGGCCATAGTGATTGCGATAATAATTATGTTTGCAAGCTTCAAACAATCAAAAATAATGTCATATTGTTAACCCCAGAAATATTAAATAAAATTAGTTTGCTAGTTGTCAATGAAGGTCATCATCTAGTTTTAAATGGATCGCCTAATGTTGATATAAATGGTAAAAAAAAGATCAAGAGCAGGAATCTAATCGGTCGGCTTGTGACAGCAATGAGCAAATCTTGGATATATTAAAAGGCTGTGGTGATTCATTTGTGGTTGAAACAAATGTACATTATCCAACAAATACTAATTTGCTATTTGATGCTGTCAGAAAAATTATTGAATTGACAATTCAATTATGTGTCGTATTAAAATTGCCATCTTCAATATACGAAGATCTTGGCGTTAAAGAAATCAAAAAAGCTTTACGATTGATACAAAAGCTCAGAAGATCAACATCGAAAGATGAAGAAAAAAAGAAACAACGAGATCAAGTTATCATTGGTGCGCATGTAGCTTATATCGATCTTGCAAACGACCGTATAAACAAAGTAAAAAATATTTTAAATTTATTGTGCGGAGAAAATATCGCACGAATCAATAAAATTAATGAGATACAAAAATTTATAACTCACGCTGAAAGACAAATCAATTTAATTGATCGCCGAGTGATTAAAGGAGAAATTATTCCTCATACTGATAAAGTTTTTTCAATATTTAAAAAACACACAGAGTGGTTAAATAAAGGGAAAGCAGGAGTTCCTGTGGAGCTTGGATTAAAAGTTTGTGTTGTTGATGACCAATACGGCTTTCTTTTGAATTATAAAGTCATACAAAATCAAACAGATGAAAAATATGCGGTTGATCTCATACAAGAAACAAAAAAATGTTTCCAAATTTAAAAATTTGCAGTTTCGATAAAGGATTTTACACCCCTAAAAATAGAAAAGAACTGTCTAAGGTGTTAGATCTGGTTGTTCTTCCAAAAAAAGGACGACTATCAAAAAAAGATTCAGAAATAGAATCTCAAGAGGAATTTGTTAAAGCAAGACGTCAACATTCAGCAGTTGAGTCGGGAATTAATGCATTAGAAGTACATGGTTTGGATATCTGTCCAGATCATGGAATTCATGGATTTAAGAGATATGTGGCGTTGGCTGTCCTAGCAAGGAATATTCAAATATTAGGCTGTATTATTAGAGCGCAACAAAAAGAAGCTCTAAAAATACAAATAGCAGCATAGATAAATCCATATAGGGAAAAGACACTAAAAAATAGATACACAAAAATATAAAATTTTAGTTATTTTATTTGGTATAGTAAATCCTTTTGTATAATGGTTATTCCTAATCAAACAAAAAATTTGATACTTACCAGCAAAGGAACGCAAAAATTCGGGGTTTTCGGTCAGGCACTAACATAGAACCAGTCAAGAGACATTAAATGACAACATAATGCACCCGGCTTGGAGCTTCCTCCTGGCCGGGCCATTGTTCACTTTCCTGCTGGGTCGTATGTTTAGTCCATCACGTAAGCGTATCATATCACTTCCCGCTCACCCCCAGAGATCCACCCCCCTACGTTCTCAACGAGTGGGAGTTTGAGGAGCGGGCAAGCGCATCTCTTGGCCATGGCACCACCCTGGATTCCTTTCTGGTGTGGAGAGCTTGGCCGTGAACGGCATCCCCACCAGGACAAAGAATGTGAGCCTGCCTGGCTTCATCCCCTGCCAGAAAAAGTTCCTTTCTGGCTGGCAAGAATGCAAACAGGTACGCACAAAAATATCATCAAATTTTAGATTATTTTCAATGGCTTGCGTGGTGCTGGAGAATGTGCGTTGATTGGTTTGCTCGTTGGATGCTGCAAAGGGATCACAGACCGGATGACGGGCCATGCTGAG
>JAMOBH010000346.1:0-5948 GCA_039908085.1 Magnetococcus sp. YQC-5 | reverse complement strand
ACAACGCCTATCTGGTCTATCAGAGCTGGGCCCAGGCCGGCGCCCGCCTGGGCTGGAACCTGGTGCAGGCCCTGACCGGCAAGCCGCGCCTGGAGATGGCCCGCTCCCGGGAGGAGGTGGTGCGGGTCCGGCGTCTGGTCCTGCACATGGCGGTGGTGAGCCAGACCCGCATCGCCTATCATGAATACCGGGCCGCCCGGGAGCAGTTGCTGCGGCTCGATGCCGAGCGGGAGACCCGGCGCCGGCTGCGGGATCATAGCGCCAACCGGGGCGAGTTGGGGCTGGAGGCCCAGTTGGATTACGTCCACAACGCCGCCGCCGCCGCCCTGGGCCGGGTCCAGCAGTGCGAGGCCCAGGCCCGTTACCAGAGCGCCCTGGGACTTCTGTATGCCAGCCTCGGCCTGGATCCCCTGGCCGGAGAGGAAGCGACGCCGGAGCGCACTCTGGCGCAACTGACCCGTCAGATGCGCGAGAACGAGCTTCAATGGCGCAGGCGGTTCTTCCTGCTGCCCGAGGAGCGCAACCCGGTGGTGGAGAGCGCCAATCTCCAGCCCCTGCCTCTGGAGCAACTGGCCGGGGGAACGGAAGCCGTGCCGGAGCCTCCCCCTTCGCAGCCGGAATCCCCTGCCGCCGCCCCGGCGCAGGAGGCTCCGTACCGTTTCGCCCTCCAGGTGAGCGCCATCCAGAATTACGCCAAGGTGGAGCCGGAGTTGGCCAGGTTGCGCGCCAAGGGATTCCAGCCGGAGCTCCATTCCGGCCTCGACCGGGAGGGGCGCACCAGCTATTTCGTCTGGATCGGCCGCTACCGTCGCGCAGCGGAGGCGGTGGCCGCCCGGGACGCCTATCGCCGCGCCACCGGTCAGGAAGCCTACATCAAGCGGCTCGATTGACCTGTGATGTTATTTTCCAATCCTTTCTCAAATTCCCGCACCCCTTCCCCTCACGACCGTTACCGTTCGGATATTGATGGTCTGAGAGCGGTGGCCGTGTTGATGGTCATGGGCTTTCACGCTTTTCCGTATCTGGTGTCAGGAGGATTTGTCGGAGTCGATGTTTTTTTTGTGATCTCAGGCTACCTGATAAGCAATATAATCATGGTTGATCTGAAAGAGGGGCGTTTTGACATCGCGACCTTTTATCGTCGTCGTGTCAAACGCATTTTTCCGTCTTTGGTGGTCGTTTTGATTGTGGTGTACCTGCTTGGTTGGCTGATCCTGCTGCCAAATGAGTTCAAGCAGTTGGGGTGGCATATGCTGGGAGGTTCCCTGTTTGTGGCCAATTTTGTCCTTCCTGACAGCCCGACTGACCATTATTTTAGCAGCGAATCCACAGTAAAGCCATTGTTAAATTTGTGGTCGCTTTCCGTTGAGTGGCAGTTTTATTTAGGTTATCCTTTTATTATTTGGTTGCTGTGGAAAAGGGGATCTGGCATGGTCGCCGAGTTGTGCATGGCGGCCACTGTTTCCTTTGGATTGTTGGTTCATTTCCAATCAGGCAATACCTTTTACTATTCACCTGCCACCCGATTTTTTGAATTTTTGGCCGGGTGTGTGTTGTCTCTGCCTGGTTCTCAGACAAGATCTTTTGCGGAAAATAACTTAAAAAGCATTATTGGTTTTTTAATGATTGTTGTCGGAGCGTTCCTGATTCATAAAAAACAAATTTTGATGGCCTGGTGGCTGCTCGTGCCTGTCATGGGGGCTGTATTGGTTCTCTCTGCGGGTCAATATGCCTGGATCAACCGAGTCCTTTTGTCCAACAGAGTGATCGTTTGGTTTGGCGTAATCAGTTATCCTCTTTACCTCTGGCACTGGCCAATCCTGGCTTTTCAAAAAATACTTGCCGGAGACACCCCTTCCCGATTGGCCAGGATCATGGCCTGCCTTCTGTCTGTGTTGCTCGCCTGGATGACTTACAGATTTGTCGAGGTTCCTTTCAGGTTTAATAGTGCGATTAAATATAAACACGGCTTGCTAGTTTCCGTGTTGTTTTTGGTCGGGGTGGCGGGGCTGATTACCGATGTCAATGATGGCTTTTGGTCCAGAAACCCTGCGCGCATCGAACATCATGGAGAATTGAGTAGTGACGCAGTTTTTGAGCACATGGCGGACAATGCGCAATCCTGCACACCAAAAAATATTTATTATAATTCCGAATCTCTTAGTTTTGGCAGAAGGGGAGAACAATTAAAAAGATGTTTTCAGTCGAAGGACAAACCGATCGGAATGGCGTTGGTCGGAGACAGTCATGCTGAACATTTATTTATCGGCTTGTCAGAGCATCCGGAATTGCCGGGAGTGGTGTATTATACCAAGCCTGGCCCCCCTGTATTTTCAAATGGCGAATACAGTGATATTTTTATGTTCCTGTATCGGGACCCTGATATAAAACATATCATCTTGGCTGCGACGTGGCAAAGCCAGCTTTCAAGGCTTGTGGCGGAAAAAAAGAGGCCTGTTGATGAAATTCAAAAAACCGTTGATTATTTGAGGGCGGCAGGAAAGAAAGTTTTCTTAGTGGAAGATGTTCCGTTTTTTTCGTTTCACCCGGTCAGCTGCAAATTCTCCAGAAATCTCTTTCCGATGAGCTTGTGCAGTGAAAGGCACAAGGGTCTGATTGTCGACCACGACATCAGAGAGTCTGATCCTTTTGAGGCGGTCGTCGAGAATTTAAAGGAGGTCACCGTTATCCGAACAAAAAAATATTTTTGTGACCAGGAGAGGTGCTCCATGGCTAAGGATGATCAACTGCTTTTTTTTGATTGGCATCATTTGAATATCAACGGATCACGGTTTCTTGCCAACGAAATGGTCAAGAGTCTGAATTGTTCCATAAAAAATTGTGATGGAGAGATCGGTCGCTAGCGTCGCGCAGCGGAGGCGGTGGCCGCCCGGGACGCTTCGAGTATGCGCGCGCCGTGAGCGCCATTCGGCAGGGATTGCTCCTGGCCCGGGCAGGACAGGGCATGGAGGCGTCGGTTTTCTTTGAGTCACCGGGGCTCCAAGGTCCGTGAAGCATTACCGCGTGGTCATCACCCCCTGCGCGGCGGACAACATCCGCGCAGCCTATGGCTGGCTCAAGACCGAAAATCCCTCCCATGCGGCACGTTGGCTCCAAGTCAAGGGAGCCATCCTTGACTTGGGCACCATGCCCGAATCCCATCCACTGGCCCCGGAAAGCGACGTTCTGGATGGCGATATCCGACAACGTCTCGTCGGTCGTGGAACCCCATGGCGCATCTTTTTCATCATTGAGGAGGCGACGGTGTACGTCCTGCATGTCCGACATGGCCGGCGGGATGATTGGCAGGGGTAGGCATCGGTTTGCAGCTACCGTGCTGCTTCACTGGCAATATGCCCTGCGAAGGATGCGATAAACGAGCGCAGGCTTGTCATCTCGGACAGGTTGCGGAACGCGCCGGTCTGCTCGGCGGTTCTGGGAGAAAGTACCACCGAGGCAGTGGTATAGAGTTGTTCCCGCACAAGTTTTTTGCATAAGATATCGTACCGATCCGCATAGGAAGCATCTTTGAAATCGGGGAATACGGGGAAGTGCGGGGAACGATCCTTGATCGGGGTCCGGGAGCCGTCGCACTCCTCAACCAGCATCATCCATCCCACAAAGGGCCTCTGGGAATCGCCAAATGCTCCTGCCCTGAAGGCTGTCCAGAGGTCAATCGCCGTACCAATGGCCTCCTCGGAACGGTTGTTGAAATTGTTACCAAAAGATGGCCCAACTTGACTCTTGAACTCCAGTGCGGCAATCAGGCGACCATGGTTCATCACCAACATGTCCCATAGCTTTGTGGGGCGGAAGTATCCGGGCAGGGTGAGTGCCCGCCGTTCCAGATGAATATCGGCATGGGACAGTCCATTCTGACGTACCATCTTCTCAACCATCGCCACGAAACCGTCCATATTCTTTCCAGAAGTGACTCCGGCACGTTCCCCCTGGTCCGCCTTGCCACGGGTTTGTTGCTTCCGGACGGCAAGAGAACGTCCGGTCCAAAAGGCTTTAACCGCTTCGCGAACCTCTTGATCGAAATCGCCCAAATCAATGGTCATGGAACGACAATCTCCCGGTTTCCGCCAATCACGACGGCACACTCCTCCTGGCTCAGCCCGTACAGGTCGAAGGTGGCCCTGCTGCAGGCTGCGTAGTCGTTATTATTCGCGGCTTCAATGAGCGCCTTGCGCACCGCATGCGAAACATCGTCCCATCTGGGAACCCGGATCCGTCTTAAGTACTGGGCCTGAAAACGGAGATATCCTCCCCGCATCCGAATGGAATAGAGGGAGACGAACAGCCGGGCGATTCCGGACAGGAGTACCCCGCGGAGCGCCTGCAGATCCCACTGGTCGGAGGTGATGAAGTACAGGTTGTGGTGTGGATAGAGTGTTCCTTCTTCATGGACGATATGAGCGTCTCCCTTGATGTCAGGAATCAGCAGCTTGGGACGACTCAACAGGTCCGGATGGATGCGATCAATGGTGCGATACCATCTGCCCGGATTCTTGCGGGCGCAATGACGATTGCGGATCACCTCCTCATGTTTTGCAAGATGAGCGGCCAGCTTCGGATAGTCTCCAAGGTCCACCAGCGTTCCGTCATGGTTGAATGGGTTGATGACCCCCAGTCCTTGCCAGGCAATCCCCCCTCCCTTGATGTCTTTCGTTTGAACCAGGGGGAGTTTACGGTCCGGCTCGACGTCCAGGGCTTCGAATGGACCTATGAACGCTTTGTCGGCTCCGGTGGCCACCCCGATTCCCACTCGGCATCCCACCTCTTCCAGAAGTGGCAATGCCTGCTCCAGACGACGGATGATGGCCAGTTGATCCGCAGAGTGCAGGATCCAGGGTTCCTGCCCTCTGACGACGTTCCGGATTTCCAATATCTCACTGTTTTTGGAAACAGGTTCTGCATTGAGAGAGCTGGCGAGGCGGGAAAGGGTTCCGTAATCGGTTTCAGGGCGATAGACCACCCGGGTACGGCCGGTTTTTTCCCGAGTGATCAGAGTGATCGCCGGATAGGCCGTGACATCCTCATGGAAAGCCTGTGTATCCACCATGTCGATGTAACAGGCCAGATGATAGCTGTTGGCAACCATGGCTCGAAGTGGCCCACCATAACGATTTTTCATCCATCGGTCGGAGCAGATGAACGCCAGCTTGCCACTGGCATCCAGACTTTGCAGGCACCGTTCGATGAAGGGAATATAAAGGTCGGCACGGTCGAAAATGGTGTCATAACGGAAACGGTACTCATCCATGAGGATGTCGGGAACGTTCTCCTGCCGGACGTAGGGAGGATTGCCCACGACGTGCGTGAACGGGTGTGGGAACCGGGTCAGCAGGAAATCCCCTTCCACGATCCAAGCGTCGATCAGTTGCACGGCCTCTTCACGATGGATTCCTTTCTTGGTCATCAGTTCCATGAGCCTTGAGCGGGTCTCTTCAACGCTGGCTGGATGGAGTTCTACCGCCTTGATGGCAGGAGCCAATTTTTCATGGAGAGAGCCAGCCCAACCTTCATGATCCAGAAACGATGTCAGAAGCCGGTCGACGATGACATGGAGGAAATTGCCTCGCCCAAAGGAGGGTTCCAGCAACCTGAAACGGTGAAGGGGTTGGTCAATGGTGTAACCGGCCAGATCCAAGATAAACTCAACGACACTGTTCCGAGTGAAAAAAGCGCCCCGCTCTGCCACGTCGGACATGGACATCTGGCGGGAGGCTTCCCTCACGGGGCACAGCCTTGGAAGAATCATTTGGCCATGCATTCTCAGGTTTTTTGCGGCTGATCGGCCCATGGAAGTCGGTGCATTCATTTAAGTAGAGCAGGCGTCAGCCCATCAACTCCGCCAGGGCCTCGTTCATCTTCTCCAGCCGGTCCACGATGATCACCACCAACAGCCGGGTGATCTTGAGCTGGAAGGGGCATTCGAACGC
>JAMOBH010000345.1:0-5959 GCA_039908085.1 Magnetococcus sp. YQC-5 | reverse complement strand
GTTCTCGCTGACTCTCTTTGACGAGATTTGTCTCAATTTTGCATCCGCGAGCATGTATTAGGATGGGAGATGTCAAAAAAATCGGCTTTTTCTGCCAGGCACTACTTATTGTTGGTGACAGCCATGGTGTTTTAAAATGGATGTTTTTCCGTGAATTATGCAAAAATTGTACCATACGAAAGAGTTCATCATAATATTCAGCTGAAAAGTTTATACAAAGCAATGTGTTGTTGTCAAGTATCATTTTTGTCTGATTGTTCGCCGCAACTCCACCCAGTGGTGGTCCCTCCTGGACACTGTTGCGTGGGGGAGTGGTTCCCTGTGTCCCCCCAATCGTTTATCCGGCAGGGCTGCATGATCATCGGCGTTTCCTTTCGATCACCTCGATTTCCTGTTCCATTTTTCGGGTTTGTACCAATTCGCTTTTGGCAATGGCATGGTCTGGGGAGGTGGGGGGCAGAAGGCGTATGGCTTCCTGAAAATGCCAAAGCGCGTTTTTTTTGTCCTGAATCAGTGCATAATAGCGTCCCATGGCAATATGGGCTTCACCTTCGCGTCCTCCCTGGCCATCCGTGATGCCCAGCAAGTAAAAATATCGGGGATCGTTGGGGTATTGGGCCGTGAGTTGACGCAACATGCGACTGGCGTCCAATGGTTTTTTGAGTTCCTTCAGGACAAAGGCCAAACGGAATCGCAGGTCCGGGTTGTCAGGCAGCAAGGCAAGGGCTGCGCGCAGATCCTGTTCGGCTTCGGGATTTTTGCCCATTTCAATGCGTATCAGGCCCCGTTGTCGGAGCAGATAGGCGTCTTTTGGTCTGGTTTTCAACATGGCGTTGCATTGGGTCTCGGCCTCTGGCAGACGACCGGCGGAACGCAACGATTCAGCCAATCCTTGGCCAAGAGCCAGATTGTCTGGATCCAGTTTGAGCCGGTTGCGAAACTGGTTGGCGGCTTCTTCTGGCGATGCATTGGTTTCTGCTTCCAGTATGGCTTGGGCACGGGCCAGGAGTTGGTTTTCCGTGGCATCCGGGCGGCGGGGTTGGGTTGAAGCAACCTCTTTGGCCATGCGTTGGGTGTCCATGAGTCTTTCGGTGGAGATGGGGTGGCTCAACAGATAGGGGGGGGGCAGGGTGGATATCTGTTGTTGGCGGACGAGTCGGTTCATGAATCCAGCCAAGCCGTCAGGGTTGAATCCCGCATCTGACAACAAGCTGATGGCCAAACGGTCGGCCTGGGCCTCTTTGCGTCGGATTCCTTCGAGTATGGATGTCTGGGCCGAGGCCGCACCACCGGTCATGACCGCTTGACCGATCTGAGTATCGCGGGAGGCCAATGTGGCCAGAATGCCCGCTGCCGCTGTGATCATGGTTTGCAACGAGTATTTCTTGGACATGGCTTGCAATTGTAAATGATGGCCAGCCTTGAGATGAGCTATTTCATGGGCCATGACCCCAGCCAGTTCATCCCGGTCCTGCACAGCCAACATCAATCCGCTGTTGAGTACAATATGCCGGTTGAGCATGGCAAAGGCGTTCAGTGTGGAATTGAGTACGACATGGAAATGAATCTCTTTGGCGGGCAGTTCGGCAGCCATGGCCAGGGGTTCGCCGATTTGTCGCAGCAGTTCGGTGGTTTCCGGGCCAGAGGCCAGAACCACCAGATCCGGTTCTTCAGCCAAAAGAGCAGGGCTGAACAGGGGGGTCAGAAGCCAAAACAGAAGAATAAACACTGTTTTGCATTGGGGTGTTGTGATGTTTGTACTCGGCATGATAGTTGCTCAGGATTTGTTGCCCGCGCCTGATTCAAGGAGTGGTTGGGTGGCAAGCAAAAGTCTGACGCTCTTTGTGCTTGTTTATTCACAGAAGAGACCAGCTCAAGTTTGCCTGATTGAGACCACTCTTGGCGAGAGTTAATCGCATGCTGTGCGATTTTTTGGTGATCCTGTTTTTTTTCTTGGGTGGAAGTGCTGTAGCACCGGAGGGTTCATGAACCGTTTCGCCCGTTTGGAAGAATTGCGACGACTCAAGGAAGAGACCGCAGGGCAGGCTTTTGCCCGGAGTTTGGCCCAGATCGAAGAGTTGCGTCATCGGATCGTGGAACTGGATCGGATGAGTCAGGAAGAACAAAACGCTGCCAAGGAAGCCTTGGCCGGGCCACAACGTCCTGATCCAGCCTTGTTGGCTCAGTTTTTGATGGGTCAGAAGTGGCGTCGTCAACGTTTGGAAACCGCTCTGGGCAAGGCTCGTCAGGAGTCGGAGGCTGCGCGTGAGGTATGGCGTTTGGCCAGGATGCAACTGCAACAGGCCGAGACCTTGGCTGAAAAAGAGTCGTTGCGACTCAAACTGGAACAGCGGCGTAAAGAGAACAAGGAAATGGATCAGGTGGGGATTTATCGCAGCAGTCATTTACAGGATGGTCATCATCAGGCCAGAAGGGGTACAGCATGATTATTTCCAAACGTGTGCGCATTGTCTTCAGTTTGTCCGCAGTGTTGGCTCTCCTGATTGCGGGAGCCTTTCCGGCCTGGGTGGCTGAACGTGAAGAAAAGGCCAAAGTTGCGAAGGTGGTGGATATTGGTGGGGCCAAGGATCCGATTGGATTGTTGGATGTCTTGGAGAAGCGTCGTTTGGATCTGGATGAGCGTGAGAAGTTGTTGGAAATCCGTGAGGTGGATCTCAAACGTTTGGAAGAGAAGCTCAGCAAGCGGATTGCCGCACTGGAACAGTTGCGGGACACCATTCGAACGGATTTGCTGGAGGAGAAAAATCTGGATGATGCGAACATCAAACGTTTGGCCAAGATTTTTGCCGGCATGAAACCCAAGGCTGCTGCATTCAGTTTGATGGCCATGGATCGTGAAACCGCTGTCAAGACACTCAAGGTGGTTCCCGAAAAGGTGGCGGCCAAGATCTTGAGCAAAATGGATGTCCGTGAGGCCGTGCAATTGTCAGAAGCTCTTGGCATTCCCATTGCCAACAAGCGTGATGCCGTCGAGGAGTCGACGCAGAATGCGGCCAAGGCACCTTAACCCATTCACCCTTTCTTTAATTTTTTAACTATTAAAAAAAAAGAGGGGGTCTGGGGGATTCATCCCCCAGGGTTTTGACTTTGTCCGAAGCCCATCCACCCTTTCTTAATCTTTTAACTATTAAAAAAAAAGAGGGGGTCTGGGGGATTCATCCCCCAGGGTTTTGCCTTTGACTTTGCCCGAAGCCCATCCACCCTTTCTTTAATCTTTTAACTATTAAAAAAAAAGAGGGGGTCTGGGGGATTCATCCCCCAGGGTTTTGCCTTTGACTTTGCCCGAAGGGCAGGGTTCCCACAACAACCGGGCAAAGTTTCCGGGGCAGAGGGAGCCATTCCGCCAGGTGGGGCGAGAGTCAACATTTTCAAAAGTGTCCCGGCTTCAGTGCAAGCCCAACAAAGGCCATTGTTCAAAATCATGAAGAGTGCTGCGAATCTGCTTGGAGTTTTGCTCTGTTTTTTTTGGATTGGTTTGGCACAGGCTGCCCCATCCGAGAGTGATCGCCACTGGGCCGCACCGATCCGGGCCGGTGGTGATGCCCCCCCGGAAAGCTTGACTCCCCAATCCTGCGGCACCTGTCATGCTGACAAATTGGCGGCCTGGTCATCGAGCCGTCATGCGCATGCCTTTTCTCCTGGTTTATTGGGACAACTTCTTGATTTCGCCTCTTGCACCGAAGTCACAGCCTGTCTGAAATGTCATGCCCCTCTGGCAGAGCAACAGATGCCATGGTCCAGTTCCAGTTGCGTCAATCCGGCACGCCCATGGCAGCAAAAAAAACAGACCTGGCTGGTCGAGGCAGGCGTGATTTGTGCCGGGTGTCATCAGCGTGAAGGCGTGGTGATCGGTCCTGTGGCCCAAAAGGAAACAAAAAACAACAATCCGCATGCACGCTCCCGTCAAGTGGAGGGGTTGAGTCAAAGCGCGTTTTGTGGCTTTTGTCATCAATTTTCGGAGGATCTGGCAGTCAATGGCAAACCGATTCAAAACACCCTGGCAGAATGGCAGGCTTCACCCTTTCCAGCCCGTGGCATGACCTGTCAGAAATGTCATATGCCCGAAGGTCGTCACTCGTTTCTTGGCATCCATGACCCGGAAACCGTGGCCAATGGCCTGACCGTCCAGGTCGAATCGGATGCCGCAGGCGCGCTTTACAAGGTGGGATCCACCGCCATCGGCCATGCCTTTCCCACCTATATGATCCCCAGAGTGACTTTGCAGGGCATGTTGTTCGATGCCAAGGGCCGGGAAATCAAGGAGCAACGACGCCAATTCATTCTGGAACGCCGCATGGAATATGTCGGTGATCTCCTGCAAGAACAAGTGGATACACGTCTGCTCCCAGGAAAGGAGGTGCAAATAAGGGTCGCGTGGCACTCGGATGGGCGGGAGGGGGTACGGATTCAATTTCGTCTGATTGTTGAACCGGATTATCATTATCAGACACACGTTTTCAATCGTTTATTGGAAAATCCTCAATCAGACTTGGCCCGTGATTTCATCCGTCGTGCCATGCAGCAGGCTGGAGAGAGTCGATACACCCTGTTTGAAAAAACGGTCATGCGTGACAACAGCCTGGTCAATTGAACTGGTGAGAGAGGCCGGATTGGGGTAACATGGTGAAATAGCGTGCCAATTGGCACAACCCGGTCAGTATGACAGCACAAGGAAATCAAGACGTGGAAGGGATGCCAGAACCTCGAATAGTGTGTCATGCACTTGCCAGAACCGCCCTCAATGGCTCCGTCATCAGTCATGAAGACGCCATGCGGGTCTTGCTGGATGCCGAACTCCCCCTGTTGCCCCTGCTGGATGCGGCGTTTGCCGTGCGTAAACACTATTTTGGCCTGGGGGTGCGGGTCCATATCCTCAATAATGTCCAAAACGGCCTTTGCTCTGAAGACTGCAACTACTGTGCCCAGGCCACCAGCAGTACCGGAACCATTCCAGTCTATCGGATGAAATCCGATGAGACGGTTCTGGAGGAAGCACAACGGGCTTACGACTCCGGAGCCTATCGCTATTGTCTGGTGTTGTCCGGTCGGGGGCCGGGTCAGGAACGAATCCATCATCTTTCGACCCTGGTTGCGCGTTTGAAAGCACAATTTCCCATGGAAATCTGTCTGTCAGCAGGCTTTATCGACCAGACCGAGGCCGCCCAACTCAAGTCTGCTGGTCTGGATCGGTATAATCACAATCTCAACACCTCCGAAGCGCGTTACGGGACCATTTGTCAAACTCATTCCCATGCGGACCGACTGGCCACTTTGGAAGCGGCACGCTCCGTGGGATTGGAGGTGTGCAGCGGGATCATCCTGGGCATGGGGGAGAGCGCGGAAGACGTGATCGAGATGGCCCTGCTCCTCAAGCGACTCCAGGCACGTTCCATTCCGGTCAATTTTTATGTCCACGCACCAGGGGCGCGACTGGGCGCGCAAAATCTCTTGACCCCGGAGTATTGTCTGCGCGTTTTGTGTCTGTTTCGTCTGCTCAATCCCGATGCGGAAATCCGAGCGGCTGGAGGCCGGGAGGCCAATTTGCGCTCCCTGGAAACCCTGGCCTTGTATCCGGCCAATTCCCTGTTCGCCGAAGGATATCTCAATACCGCCGGTCATGCCGCCGAGCAGACCATCCAAATGATCCAGGATGCCGGCTTTTTTGTGGAACGGTTGGAGCAGTGAACAGCATTTTCCATTTGCCAGGAACTGTTTGAAAAGGTTGATGAAATGGATTGTTGTGGATCTCGCCCCAAACCCCCGCCAGGAGCCTTGCTTCTGAATCCGACCATTTGACTAAAGCTTGGTGAAATGGATTATAGTGGCTCTCGCCCCAAACCCCACCAGGGGCGTTGCCCCTGGACCCCACCAGGGGCGTTGCCCCTGGACCCCACCAGGGGCGTTGCCCCTGGACCCCACCAGGGGCGTTGCCCCTGGA
>JAMOBH010000344.1:0-5959 GCA_039908085.1 Magnetococcus sp. YQC-5 | reverse complement strand
CGAGGCCAAGATGCTGACCCGTCTGTTGCAACGCCGTTTTGGTGTTGTACCAGAGTGGGTCAGTGAAAAAATCGCCAAGGCTGATCTCTCCTCTTTGGAAGAGTGGGGGGGGCGTGTATTGGATGTCTCAACGCTGGATGAGGTGTTTGCAGACCGGGTATGACGCAGTGTCTGTTTTGGGTGTTCTCCATCGGCAGTCAGGAAAACCTTGGGGGGCGGTGAACCGCCCCCCAAACCCCCCACCCTTTTTTTTTAATATTTTTATATTTTATATTTTATATTTTTGTATTTTTATATTCAAAAAATATTAAAAAAAAAGAGGGGTCTGGGGGATTCATCCCCCAGGGTTTTGCTTTTGACTTTTGGTCTGAAGTGGCAGCTGTTTTCATGAACAGGTTATGAATGAGGGGGTTCTGAGTTTGAAGCTTCGTCAACTCATGGTCATTTTGATGTGGATGGTGATTCTGTTTGGGGGCACAGTCTGGCATTATCAGACCGCCCTGACCCGTTTGATGACCGAATTTCAAAATCTGATGGCTGGTCCAGAGCAGAGAGAGCGTCTGGCATTGGAGATGAATCACTTGATGTCCCAGGCCCGCCAGGCAGAAAAGGAATTTCAGCTGGAACTGAAACCAGAGCAGGCCCGGAAGGTGGGTAAACTGGTGGAGTTGATGGTTGCCAAAAACAGTCTCATGGAGCGTGTCGGAGCCAAATCCGGGGATACGATTGCCAGGTTGCTGGAGAGCTATCAATCGACCTTCATGGCGATTTTTCATGCCTGGGAGAAAAAAGGGTTGCATCATGAGTCAGGGTTGCAAGGAGTTTTTCGCACCGCAGCCCATCGTCTGGAAAAGACTATTTATGATTTTATGGTGGAACGGTGCAAAATTATATATTTAAAAATATCGCACTATGAGTCCATTTATTTAAAAGGGAAGGATGAAAAAATTCTGGATCAAATAATTTTCCTTGTTTCCAGATTTCGTGATGTCGTACTCAGTATTCCAATGGATAAATCGTTGCAGAGGCAATTCATTGAAAACAGGGATCACTATCAACAGGCACTGCAAGAGTTTGGCCGATTGGTTCAGGGAGAGGGGGATGAACATGAGGTGTTGGAGCGCATCAGTGACATCAATATGCAACTGACCAGCCTGCTGGACACTCATGATGTCGAAGATCTCATGGAAAATTATCTCTCCATGCGTCGCCATGAAAAAGATTATCTTTTGCGCAAGGAACAACTTTATGTGACGCAGTTGGTGGCGAGGATCAAGCAAATCAATGGAGATATCGAGCAGTCAAGCTTGGCCTTGACAGACAAGGAGACAGTGAAAGATTTGCTCGATCAATATTTGGGTGCGTTTCAAAACCTGGTAGAGCAGGACCGTATCCTGGTTGTGCTGGCCAAAGAGTTGCAGGAGGTGGTTCGGCGTATTGAATATGAATTAGAGCGTATTATACGTTTGACTTCCGATGACATGAAATTGTCTGTGGATCGGATCTCTGTCTATGTCCATAATGCGATTCGGATTGGTTTGTTTGGGGCTGTTTTTATTCTTTTTGGCACAGTAATATTGTTTTACCTGTTCAGGAGCCGATCCATTCATTGGGTGACAAGGAGGTTTTTCGCCTCTTTTTTCACGGTGGGTCGTCCATTCGATTCCATGAGGATGCAGCAAAAATTCATGCTGCTGCTCTTCTTTCCCATGCTGGGCATGCTCTTTTTTTCGCTGTCCAGAGTGATGGACAAAACCCTTGTCTCCAGTCAGATGGATACTCTGAATCATTTGGCCCGTTTGTCCCTGCGTGCAGTGGATGTGGTGCAGGAACTGCATCATGAACGGGCTTTGTCGGTTGCTTCAGTCGTGGGCACCGGGGAGACGTACGTTGACAGGCTCACTTGGCAAAAAGAGCAAACCGATCAGAAACTGCGTCATTTTCAGCAGGGTTTGAACACTTTTTCCAGTTTGGATACTGGCCTGGGAGACTCTTCTGTTTATCTCTCCGGGTTTGGGCATGCGATGCAGGAGATTGCTTTGTCCAGGCAGCATGTCTTGTCCCGTCAGGCCACTGTGACGGAAATTTTGCATAGTTATGCCCAGTTTTCCCAATCATTCTTCGCTTTGGTCAACCATCTCACAAAAAAGAGTCCCACCTCGTCCACCCACAATCAGGGATCCGCTTTGCTGAATCTGCTGGAAAGTACTGAAAGAGTGGGTCTTGAATACGCCCTCTTGAGTCAGATCTTTGAAGAAAATCGCGCCAGTCAGGAAACATCAGCCCTGCTCTCTGCCGTGCATGTGCAGCAAGAGCTTTTTTTGCAACGTTTTTTTTCCTTCATCAGGCAGGATCTGAAAGAAGAGTATCGGAAAAGGCTCGCCGCATCTTTCTTTGCCGAAAGGAACCGGATTTTGGCAATGGTAGTGAAAAATGGAGGCGTCCATTCCAAGCATATTTTATTGGCAAACCTTTACCGGGATATTGGTTATGGCAGTTTTGTTTATTCATACAGCTCACGGGGCGGGTATGGCCCCAGGCTTGATCAGTCACGTGGGGCGCATGGCCAGGCCGTTGACAGTGAGGGGGTTGATTTACAGTACAAGCGACTGATTGAGACAGTGACCGCCTATGCCTCCCTGGATGGCATTTCACCGCAGGAACAAGAGAGTCTCTCTGTCATCCGGGCGATGCTGACTCAATATCACGAGGCGATGCAAAAGGCGATTGTGTTGATGCAGGTTGAAGGAAAAAAACATCTTGAGTTCGACAAACTCATTCCGATTGATGATGCACCTTTGAGGAAGGCCTTGGAACAACTTTCAGACTCTGTCGAGAAGATGAACTTCGGCGTGGAAACCTCCCGATGGTTGCAGGTCGCAGGCAAGGGGATGCGAGGAATGCGGGAGATGGTCTATCAGAATGCAGCATTATTTCAGGAGATGATCGAACAGGAGTATCTGGAGGCCCGTCAGGCCATGCACCTCACCCTGGCTTTGACCATCGCCACTTTTTTGATCGGCTTCGGGTTTGTCTGGTTGTTGTCCGGGAATATCATTGGGCGCATCAAACAATTGGCAGGTGCTGCCGAAAGCGTGGCCAGAGGTGAATGGTCCACCCGCATCCCTGATGTTGGCAGGGATGAGTTGGGGGTTTTGAGTCGCACGTTCAACACCATGGCCGAACGTATCGGCGTGTTGAATCAAATAAAAAATAATTTCATGGCTAATATGAGTCATGAGATTCGCACACCTATGAATGCAATCATTGGCTTGAGTCATCTGGCCTTGCGCACCAACCTGAACGCCATCCAGTTGGATTATGTGACCAAAATCAACTCATCGGCCAATTCCTTGTTGAGAATCATCAATGACATTCTTGACTTGTCCAAGATAGAGGCCGGTAAAATGGTCATGGAATCCGTCGATTTCCATCTGGATTCGGTTCTGGATGAACTCTCAACTGTGGTCACGCCCATGGCGGAGAAAAAACAGCTTGAATTGGTCATGTTTCGCAAGGAAAATGTTCCAGGTAATCTTGTCGGCGATCCCATGCGGTTGGTGCAGGTGCTGATCAACTTGACGAACAATGCCATCAAGTTCACGCATGAGGGGGAGGTTGTCGTCAGTTGTCTGTTGGGCAAAATGGAGCCAAAGCGGGTGAGGTTGCTGTTTACCATCCAGGATTCCGGGATCGGCATGACTGAGGAACAACGGGAGCGTTTGTTCCAGGCTTTTTCCCAGGCCGATGATTCCATCAGTCGCCAATATGGAGGAACCGGTTTGGGGCTTGCCATCAGCAAGCAATTGGTTGAAATGATGGGGGGTGAAATCAAAGTAACCAGTCAACCAGGTGTAGGAAGTACTTTTTTCTTTACCGCCTGGTTTGGTTTGCCGGAGGTGTTCATCCAGGAGCGACGCTCCCTCCTGGCAACGGAACTGCATGGGTTGCGGGTTTTGGTGGTGGATGATAATAATACAGGAAGCGGCCTGCTTAAAGAGATGTTGGCCTCTTTTTCCTTTGTCTCCCAGATCGTGAATTCGGGGGAGGCAGCCCTGGCAGAGGTGAAACGCGCGGCATCGGAGTCCAAACCTTACCAACTGGTTTTGCTGGATTGGAAAATGCCTGACGGCATGGATGGCCTGGAGACAGCGCAACGCATCAAGGAGTCACTGGATAGTGTTCCAATCCCGCGCATTATCTTGATTACGGCCTACAGTCGCGCAGAGATCATTCAAGAGGAAAAAAAGAAATATATTGACGGTTTTGTTGCCAAGCCGATACATCCCTCCAAACTGTTGTCCGCCATCTTGTTTGTTTTTGACAAGAAGAGCGACAGTCCTGGAATAATCAGAAAAAAATACGATCCCCATGCGGACCTGGAATCTGCTCAACGCATCCAGGGTGCCAAAGTCCTTTTGGCAGAAGACAACCTGATCAATCAACAGGTGGCCGTCGAACTGTTGGAGGGGCATGGTCTGGTGGTGACTGTGGTCAATAATGGTTTTGAGGCCCTGGCAGCGGTTGAGGATCATGAGTTTGATATCGTGTTGTTGGATATCCAAATGCCGGGTATGGATGGCTTGGAAGCCGCCGCCAGGATTCGCAACCATCCATCCTGTGTGAAAGTGCCCATTCTGGCCATGACGGCCCATGCCATGGCCGGAGATCGGGAAAAATCTCTGGCAGCCGGCATGGTGGATCACATCAACAAGCCTATTGATCCTGAAAAACTCTTTGAGACCCTGCTCAAATGGATTCCTGCCAGGAAACGGGGGGGGGCTGCCATTCCTGTCAGCAGAGCAGCTCCTAAGCAGGATCCAGAAGATATGCTGCTCCCGGAACACCTGCCAGGTATCCATCTCGCGGTCGGATTGAATCGTTTGATGGGTAATCGTACGCTTTACGTGAAATTGCTTAAAGAGTTTTATGATGATTACAAGGATGTCTCGGCCAGCATCAAAAGTGCATTGGAGCAGGAGCATCTCTCACTGGCAGGGCGTGTCTTGCATACCCTCAAAGGGTTGGCGGCTTCCTTTGGAGCCGAAGAGTTGCATCAAGTGACCCTGCAACTGGAAACCGCAGTCAAGCAGGGCCGTGCAGATGAATATGTCCCGCTTTTGCAGAAGTTCGAGGCCGTCTCAATACCCGTTTTTGCCGGGCTTGCCACCCTGCATCAGATGCCCGCCGCCCAGGAGCCTGCCAGTTCCAACCTGGATCTTCAGGCTCTCACCGTCTTGTTCAGGGAGTTGTCAGGCCTCTTGCAAAACGGTCTCGCCTCTGCCGAGGAGAAGTTGGCCCAGATTGTCATCGTGTTGGAGGGGCGTCAGGAGTATGCCGCTCTTCTGGGACAAATGCGGGAACAAATAGAATTTTATGAATTCGAGGAGGCCTCGTTGCTCTGTTCTGAGTTGGCCAATCTGCTTGGCCTTGCCATCCAGAATCAAGATCCGGGGGCTTGATGTTCTTTGAGCTTGCTTTTGATCTGTATGGATGGTATTTCTCAAAAGACAATCATACGATACTATCATGCTTGATGATTCTGTCGTTATTTGTTGAATAGCATGTTAGTAGGTTCTTGTTCAGGTTGAATTTGGGGTGTGGAGTATGGCAAACAATAAAATGATTGTAAAAAACGACGGCAAGACCTTGACAATTCAATTGCCGTCGGTTTTTACGTTTAATCAACATCAAGCTTTTCGTGAAGCCTACCAGAAGCATTTGCAGGTAATCAATCATTATGTGATTGATTTGCTCCATGTGGAGTTGCTGGACAGTTCTGCTCTTGGGATTTTGTTGGTGTTTTACAAAACAGCCAAGGGAACCAATGAGAAAGCGACCTTTTCACTGATCCATTCCAAACCACAGGTGCGTCGACTTTTGGAAATGGCCCATTTCCAGGAGATGTTCAAAGTGCTTTGATTGAAGATTCCTGGGGAGGCGGTGAACCGCCTCCCCA
>JAMOBH010000343.1:0-6007 GCA_039908085.1 Magnetococcus sp. YQC-5 | reverse complement strand
ATATCAGGGTTGGGGCCTCCATTTCCATGCGCGATCTCGCTGTCGCCACCCACCTGTGATTATCTTTCATCATCGGGGGCGTCGCAAGTCGCGACATGACCGTTAGTGCTTCGTCAAGTTCTCCTTGAGCTTTGCGAATATCAGCAATACGGCCTTTTATGATGGCATATTCTCGGATATTGTCACGTATTTCTTCGAGTTGATCGCAGAGCGTGAGTAGTTCCTTTGTACGGATGCATAGTGTTTCGTCAAGTTCTTCTTGAATTTTTAGAATATCCGAAATACGTCTTTTGGTTATGGTATATTCTTGGAGATTGGCGAGTTTTTCAAAGACTGGAAGTTGTTTTGTTTTGTAGATCGCTAGGGCTTCGTCGAGTTGTCCTAGTTCAAGGAAAATATCTGCAATTTTGCCCATTATGACGGCTTCGGAGCGGATGTCGCCGAGATTTTCATAGACAGGGAGTAGCTCTGTCTTTAGAATGTTTAAAGTTTGTTCTGATTTGTCGCATTTGAGTTCCAAGTCTGCCATGCTTTCTACGGTCCATGCGGTATTATTTGGAGTTTTCAATTTATCAAACTGATGACGTGCATCGTTCAGATTATTTAGGGCGTACTTCCAATTGTCCAATTGCATGTACAAATCCCCGCGTTTTTTTAAAAGAGAGGCAACCCTAAAGGAAGTTTCATGGATGCGTTGCAGGGTTTGATTCCGTTCTTGAATATGGATGGCTTGGGAACGGATTGCGAAGGTTTGCGGTGTGCCGGGTCGGGAGAAGTTCAATACCGCGCCGTACCGCCATGACCAGAGATCCGGGGCTTCCAGTGCTAAGGTTTTTAATTGTTGGCGTTCTAGCCAGATGAGCAGTGGCCTGTTGGCATGCACCGCCAGGGCATCGCGTGCGAAGTTGATCGCTTGACAATAGTTGGGGCGCAACCATGGCCCAAATTCCAACAGATGCACGGGCGTGGGGTCAGGGGGTAGGGCAGCAAGGGCATCCAATAGCGGTTGGGGGCTATCCCAACAGGGCTGCATGATCAATTCTGCCCCATGATGTCCGATTTGTTTCAATTGTTCAATGATCGTATCACGATATCGTTTTTCCCCATATTCCAGGAAAATAAGCATAAATTTTTTACTGCTCCACAGTAATCGATGCAATTGCAGGAAAGATTGGTTGTGTGCAGGTGTCAATAATGGCAGTTGGGCCGCATCAGGTGGATTTGATGGCATGTTGATATCCCGGTAGCGTTCTGACCACGGGATGGGAACGCCACCAGTGGTCGTCGTATTCCAGCAGAGCCAGTATCGAGAGCAACTTGGAGATGCGCGTCCGGTCCCCTTGGTCTTTATCATCGGAGTCAAAACGGGCGATCATGACGTAATCTTCAGTGGTCAGTAGCCGTTTGAAGTCCGAGGCTATACAGGCCACTGCCTTGTTGGCTGCCGTGCGATCCAGGCCATTGCGGTGGACATTCTGCCAAGTCAGACTGAGCAGGCGCACCAAGTCGCGGGGATGACCACCACAGTGATCAATCAGATAATCAACTGTCTCCAGGCTGTCGAACCATTTGAGTGGAATGCGCCGGAAGACCATTTCTTGCAGGGTGGCACGGGCGTTGTTTGTACTGGGGGTGCCGTCCTTGTTGAACAATTTAATCATCGGAAGACGGTACAAGGCACTGTAATTCTGTTGCAGGGCATTAGTCTCGAACAACATGTGAATTGGTGCCCCATACAGAAAATTGGCGCGAATTTGTTTTAAATGATTAATATTTTCAATGAAAAACCGTTTAGTATCATCACTATTGAGTCTGTCGGTGCCGTCGATTATGAACAACAGCTTGTGCCCCCGATTGTTCTGCTTGAGTTTGCCGTTTGCTACATCGATCAAGATATTGAAAGCATTGGCAAATTCTGCGAAACTGTTGTTGATGGCCTCGCGCATCTCTTTTTTGTAAGTAGAATTATATTTGCATGCATTGGTACATTTGGCCATCAGTCCACCGATCAAGGGCCAAGTGAAACCAGCCTTGAGTTCTGTATCGACTCCAATGGAAAGGGTCTTGTCAGTCATCTGTGTAATAACTTGTTGTGTAAACCATTTGTGCAAGCGTTCCAGATAGACATCATCCACCGAAAGCTGTTCTTTTTCCATGGCCTCGCACAGTTTCCGGGCACAGACCAGCAACAGATCCACATACTGGAAATTGTGAATATCCAGTTCATTGTTCGTATCAAAAAAAATGACGTAGTAGCGGGTTGGATCGTGCAGAGTCTGCTTGAGACGACGCAGTTCTGTACTTTTGCCGCAACCAATATGACCCATGAAAAGCAGATAGTTGGACTCAGCTGCTTTTATTAGTTGTAATGTATGCGGGTTCATACCGAGTTTTTGATACAAAGCATGAAAACTGAAATCTCCTCGTGCATGTTCGGTATCCACCCATAATTTGCTGTCCGTCTCTGGATCCAGGGCATGGTTGGGTTCGAGGTTATCACTGAGTTCAAAAAATTCCAGTGTTTCTGAATTGATTGTGTTCATGGGATTTGTGTCTCAATGGATTGAGAAAAAGGAATGGTTTTGAAAATGATTGATTGGGGCGTCGCCCCAAACCACACCAGGGGCGTTGCCCCTGGACCCCACCAGTGGCTCTCGCCCCCTGGACCCCACTCCCCTGGACCCCCAATAGTTGGGGTCACTCCCGACGTGAGGGAGTGACCCCAATCCATCATGCGGCAGAACGCAGATGATTGAGAACCTCATCCAACATTTTCTTGGCATCGCCAAAGAGCATGCGGTTGTTCTCTTTGTAAAACAACGGATTGTCCACCCCGGCATAGCCGGACGCCATGGACCGTTTCATCACAATGGAAGTCGAGGACTTCCAGACTTCCAACACCGGCATGCCGGCAATGGGACTGTTTGGATCATCCTGGGCCGACGGATTGACAATGTCATTGGCCCCGATCACCATGGAAACATCGGTGGAAGGAAAATCTTCGTTGAGTTCATCCATTTCCATGACAATGTCATAAGGAACCTTGGCTTCTGCCAACAGGACATTCATGTGACCCGGCATGCGACCAGCCACCGGATGAATGCCAAACCGAATGTTGACCCCTTTGGCCCGCAACAATTTGGTGATTTCATACACCGTATGCTGGGCCTGTGCCACTGCCATGCCATAACCAGGCACAATGATCACATTCTTGGCATCACGCAACATCTCGGCAGTTTCTTGGGATGAAATGGAGACGACTTCACCAGCCGGTTCTGCCGAAGCAGAAGCCCCTTTGGATCCCCCTTCCGTGCCAAAACCACCCCCAATCACCGCAAAGAATTTGCGGTTCATGGCCCGACACATGATATAGCTCAGAATGGCACCCGAAGACCCCACCAGGGCACCCACCACAATCAGCAGATCATTGGAGAGCATGAATCCGGTTGCTGCTGCTGCCCATCCAGAATAGCTGTTCAACATGGAAACCACCACCGGCATATCCGCACCACCAATGGCCATCACCATATGCACCCCGAAAATCAAGGCCAGAACAGTCATGGCCAACAGCGGGAGCAGACCGTCGTGAATCGAGTGGGCATGCAGAAATTGTTGGCCGATCAAAACCGTGATAATGAGCAGACCATAATTGAACTGATGCCGCCCAGGCAAAGTGAGAGGCTTGCCGCTGATTTTGCCAGCCAGCTTGCCAAACGCCACGATTGAACCAGAAAAGGTGACGGCACCAATGAGAATCCCGACATAAATTTCAACTTCGTGAATCGTCTTTTCCGCACCGGTCAAACCCGACGAGGGGTCGAAATAATTGGCAAACCCAACCAGGACTGCTGCCAGACCCACCAGGCTGTGCATCAAAGCGACCAGTTCCGGCATTTGGGTCATTTTGACCCGGATGGCAGCAAAAACCCCCACTGCACCCCCAATGGCCATGGCGATAAGGATCATGGTCAGACCAGAGCCCCCCAGTTTGGGGCCCATCAAGGTGGCCAGAACCGCCACGCTCATGCCGATGATGCCAAACAGATTACCGCGCCGGGCGGTTTCGGGATTGCTGAGTCCACCAAGGCTCAAGATGAACAAAATGGTGGCACCAATATAGGATACCGTTGTCAAACCTGCGTTCATGGGTCAACTCTCCCTTAATTTTTCTGAAACATGCGCAGCATGCGCTGGGTAACCCAGAAACCACCCAACATGTTGACCGCAGTCAACACAATGGCCAACCATGCCAGAATGGTAACCAGTTTGCCAGGTGAGGATATCTGAATCAATGCCCCGATGACAATGATACTGCTGATGGCGTTGGTCACACTCATCAGCGGGGTATGCAAAGCCGGGGTCACATTCCAGATGACCATATAACCCACAAAACAGGCCAACACAAACACCGTGAAATGGGCCAGAAAGGCGGGCGGGGCCGCGATACCAACCAATGCGAACAGCACCGCACCGATGCCACCAAGCCAGGCCACGCTGGATGAGTCGGCTGGTTCGCTGGGAGCACCATGTCCGCTGTGTTTGGCTGCCGGAGCCGCAGCAGGTTTGGCCGGTTGGGGAGGGGCTGCCGACAGTTTCGGGGCTGGGGGTGGCCAGGTGATGGTTCCTTCCTTGATCACGGTGGCACCACGGATGACTTCATCCTCCATGTTGACGTTGATCACCCCATCTTTGGTACGACACAACTCTTCCATCAATCGAACCAGATTGGTGGCATAAAGCTGACTGGATTGACGGGCCAGACGGCTGGGCAGATCCGCATAACCGATGATGGTCACATCATGACGCACCGCCACTTCGTGAGGTACAGTCAATTCGCAGTTGCCGCCTTGTTCAGCCGCCATATCGACAATCACGCTGCCCGGCTTCATGCTGCGGACCATTTCGGCAGTGATGAGCTTGGGAGCTGGTTTACCCGGAATCAAGGCCGTGGTGATGACGATATCCACTTCCGCCACTTGCTTGGCGGTCATCTCTTTTTGTGCTTTTTGGAAGCCTTCGCTCATGACCTTGGCATAGCCGCCCACGCCAGAGCCTTCTTCTTCATAATCCACGGCGACAAATTCGGCCCCCATGCTCTTGACCTGATCCGCCACTTCTGGACGGGTATCGGTGGCCCGCACAATGGCCCCCAGACCCGAAGCTGTGCCAATGGCTGCCAGACCCGCCACACCGGCACCGATGACAAACACCTTGGCAGGGGGCACTTTGCCGGCTGCCGTGATCTGACCGGTGAAAAACCGTCCGAAATGATGCGCTGCCTCAATCACCGCACGGTAGCCGGCAATGTTGGCCATGGAACTCAAGGCATCCAGTTTTTGGGCACGGGAAATGCGTGGCACCGAGTCCATGGCCAGAACCGTCACCTGACGGGCGGCCAACTGGTCCATGAGTTCCTTGTTCTGGGCTGGCCAGATGAAACTGATCAAGGTGGTTCCGGCTCGGAGCAGATCCGCTTCGTGGGTTTTGGTGGCCGGGTTGGCCATGGGGGCACGCACCTTGAGAATGATGTCCGCTTTGGCATACAAGGCTTGGGTATCCGGGGCGATGGTGGCACCCGCACCCTGATAAACGTCATCCGCAAAATTGGCCTCCTGGCCGGCATTGGTTTCCACCAGTACGGAAAAACCGAGCTTGATGAATTGTTTGACTGATTCCGGGCTGGCTGCCACCCGTCGTTCCCCTGGGTAGATCTCTCTGGGAATGCCGATCTGCATAGAACGCCTCCTGCTAACAATGGAAAAAGGGAAGAAAAACCGTCTTTAGGATTTTCAGGAAATGAATGCATTTCCCGTCAAGCCTTGAGATGCGAAGGTCTCACATTTTGATCATGGAAGAAAAGGGACAAACGGTCAAGTTGCCACAAAAAAAGCGCGTTGGATCTTCCATTTGTCACAGGATTTTTTAAGTCAAAGTCAAAACCCTGGGGGATGAATCCCCCAGACCCCCTCTTTTTTTTTAATAATTTTTTAAAAAAAAGGGTGGGGGG
>JAMOBH010000342.1:0-6049 GCA_039908085.1 Magnetococcus sp. YQC-5 | reverse complement strand
TAAGCACAACAACAACATCAACGACCTCGGTGCAGCCAACCACCGTACCCACCACAACGGTTAAAACCACCACATCAACGACGACCTCGGTGCAGCCAACCACCGTACCCACCACAACGGTTAAAACCACCACATCAACGACGACCTCAGTCAAACCGACGACGATACCGACCACAACGATTAAAACCACCCCATCAACGACGACCTCGGTAAAGCCGACGACGATCCCGACCACATCGGTTCCCCCCACCTCCTCATTGACCACATCGATTTTACCGTTCAATTTACTGTTCATGCCATGCAGCCTGGATGTTGATCAAAGCGGCACAGTGGATGCCACAGATGGCGTGCTGGTTTTGCGCAGATTGAACGGTGCCTCCACTATTGATACCGGGGTTGTATTGCCAGCCGGACAAACCAACAACACGGTGGTGGACAGAATTGATGCCATGTATTCCAAACAGTGAGTCACCAACAGCCCCGCCCAAAGGTTTGGACCGATTGTATCCGCATTGCGGCCATCACCGATGATAGGGCACCCCATGCAACAAGGTCATGGCCCGATAGAATTGTTCCAAAAGCAGGACACGGACCAACATGTGGGGATAGGTCATTGGTCCCAAGGAAAGAGACATCGAAGCCGTGGTTTTCAATGTGGGATCCAACCCATCGGGACCGCCGATCAGAAAAAAAATGTCATCGATTCCCTCCTGACGCCATCGGTCCAAAATTTTGGCGAATTCTGACGAGGAGAACATTTTTCCAGCAGAATCCAGAACCACTGTATAAACACCACCAGGAATGCGGGCCAGCAGACGGCCCCCCTCCCGCTCCATGGCCAATTGCGCGGAAATCCGTTTTTCGCGCCGTTCTTCGGCCACCACCTCCAGTCGCACACTGCCAAAATGATGGAGTCGGTCCTGATACTCTTCCACCAAAGCCCGGATCGGGGGCGACATGCCACGCCCCACAGCCAGGACCGTCACTTTCATTCTGTGGGCCTCGCCATTTTTTCCTCCTGCACGCCACGGGTCTGGGGACTCCACAATTTTTCCAGATGATAAAATTCCCGCGTCTCCTGCCGAAAAATGTGGACCAACACATCCCCCAGATCAATCAATACCCAAGAGCATTCCAACAATCCCTCCACCCCGCGCACATGAATTTTGTGAGCATGGGCTACCGGAATGACCTCATTGGCCAGACTGGAGACATGGGTGGTGGAGGTTCCTGTGGCAATGACGAAATAATCCGCAAACCCACAGCGGCCTGCCAGATTGATCACCACGACGTCTTTGGCCTTCTTCTCATCCAAACGATGGATCAAGTCATTCACCAAAGCGGTGATCGTGTCCAGATTTTTGGTCAAAAGTTGATGCTCCCTATGCGATGCGGGTTACGGTATCCGCCATGACGATGTTTCCTTTGAGTGTTACAGGCATTCTTCCATGACAGCATATCCGACTCATGCGACATATGGAACTGATTTTTTTTTTTGCTTGACTTACATAGTGCTCCCCGAATTGTGATCCCCAGATTTCAGCCCCCAGATTTCAGATGTTCCTGCAACAAGCCCATGTGTCGGTAACTCAACTAGATAAAGAATACTTTCATAACAAAAGTACTTTCTTTAATATCACTTCCATGGTGTCTACAGCGCGTACCCGGTGGAGCAGTTCTTGTTGAGTGAGTCCACTGTTTCGCAACTGAACCCCTGACGAACTCAAATTGAATTGCAAATGGATCAGCTCAAATCGCGCCTCGCACCACCCCAAATCATGGTACGATTCAACATAATACAACCAACTGAGTTCATTAAAGGCCCGGCAATGGGTTGGATTGCGCCAGGCTTCCAGAGACAAATCGTAAGGCACAAGAATTTCAAGTGTTCCGCCAGGTTCCAACAACTCAAGAAAGTTGGTCATGGCTGTCACCAGATTAGGAATGTGTTCCAATACACCACGCGCTGAAATGGTTTTGAAACCATTTTTATGCATGAAAAAACGGCCAAAACGGTTTGTGTAAACCTGTTTTGGCAGCACAAGGGGTTGTCCAAGGTCCAGAACCAAATCAGGATTGCAAGCAGGATTGATATCTATATTTATATAATTGGCAAGCACTTGATGTCCGCCCCCTATGTTCAAGCTGGATGGATAGGCGCATAGAGCACCATCCGAGACAGCAAGATCACACATCAAGGCAGGAGTCTGTTCTGCGCGTATCCTGTTGCGTCGAATCTGTTGAGAAAGAGTCGATTCTTGCAAAAATAAAAAGGAAGGTGTTTTGTATGGGAATGAATCATGCCATTTGCTTTCAAAGTGGGCACAACTGTCTGCCAATTTGTCCCAATAGGCAAGAGAGGCTGTGCCGAGATTCAGCAGAGAATTATGATGGACCGGGGCGTCCACAACAACGGCACATAACCCCATGTTCCGGGCCGTCAAAATGACATCCGAAGCATATAAATGAAACCCCAATTCCTTGTCCATGGACAAAGGAGTCTCTTTTGGAAAAGCAATGAGCAATTCATCCAAAGAGTCAACTAGTTTTGGAACAGGTTCAGAGCCAGAAAGATGAACTCCTTGATGATAGATGGACCCCACTCGTGACATCGTATGGTCACTGGATCGGCCTATGCCGTACAAGCCAAAAATACCCGCATTATGCCAAATTGTCTTTGCCTGTTCGATCTTTTCGTAAAATTGCTGATCCCAGTTTTCAGGCAAATAGACATCTTGATGGACCAAAACAATAACAGGGTGTTGAGCATGCTGCAAACCATAGTGAAAAGCATCTGCAACACTGGGTGGTTGATCCATCATGATGAGTTGATGAGGGTGCAGTCCCTGCAAACAAGGAGATGCCAATAAATTTTCCGTCAGTTGTTTGTAATTGTTAACACATACTACAAATGTAATCGGCCTTGAAGGTGATACGGGCATGGCGGCTTCTCCTGAACCTGTTTGCGGACAGACGATTTTTTTTTTTTGCAAGCAGTGCCAAAAAATGCTATTCTAAAAGATTATAAACAGATGTAAAGCATACTGTGTTATGCAAATGGACATGCCCTGGTTCGATTGTCTGCTTGACGCAACCATGATTTTGGACTTTGATTCTGTCACGGTATCGCCATACTTAAGCGTGGACAGTGGTATCAACTGGACTCTCCCTGTCAAATTTAATCAATCATTTATCTCCCAGACTCTGACCATTCAGCATCCCTTGTGACTGGATCTGCCAGACTCTGTCATTTGATCAGGAAAGGCATGCTTCATTCAAACCTGTTGCAGCACTCCATGGATCACCATCCTGGCCCCATGGATGCACTGGGATATCTGTTGGGTGATGATCGCTGTCGGAGTTTGGCCAAACGGATTGCCCAAAACAAAAAACCCGGATTGGCAGCCACTCGCGTTGAAATTTTTCTGACCAGTTCCTGCAATTTTCATTGTGGATATTGCCGCAGTATCCACCACACCCCCCCATCCTGGGATAGTCCCAACTTGATGGCCAAATTGAATCATTGGGCCAGTGCGGGAACCTGTCACTTGCAGTGGACTGGAGGAGAACCGACCCTTCATCCCCATTTGGTGCGCCTGGTCAGCCATGCCCATGCATTGGGAATGATGAATTCCATGTCCACGAATGGATCTGCCAGTACGGATCTTTACACCCGCTTGCATGAAGCTGGCATGAGCTGGTTTTTTGTCTCACTGGATCACATTGAGACGCTCTCATTCGACCGTTGGACAGGCAGCAGGGGCAAACTGGCGCATGTTATCAATACTATTCATCATCTCATTGCCTTGAAAAGTGCAGCACAGCCCTGCCAACTGGTGATCAATCTGATGTTGACCCAGGAAAGTGCCACCGCCTTGTTGGAGGATCAGGCCAGGGGATTGCGCAACCTCTTGACTTGGTGCCTGACCTCCGGTATCGACGATTTCAAGTTTTTACCCTCCTCTGTCACCCCATTCAACACTATTTTTGCCAATACTGCCATGCATCAACGCTTTTTGGATGTTTGTGTCGAAATGGTCCCGAAGCGTTTTCCATTCTTCCATTATCGTCTGACATCCCTGCGACATGGCGGGCATGGATTGCAGGGGCGACGACATCACATTTGCAGACATTTTCTCGATGACCGGGCCTTTGACAGCATTGGAGCTTACCCCTGTATCATTCACTTGCGAGAGGGAGGGGAGTACCTCTATCGACACGACGACCCGGAGGAGGCAATCGCAGAAAAAATTGAAACGTTTCACCACATGAATCGGGTACATGACCCCTTGTGTTATCAAAATTGTTTTGATGTCTACCGGGACTTCAGCGACCGGGTGACTTTCCTGCTCGGCCAACTGGAGTAAGCCCGCATGCTGCCGCAGCTCCGCTGGACCAACGATGAGAGGGCAGACCTGCACGTCCATTCTCATTATTCCGACGGGCTGCATAGCCCGGTTGAATTGGTGCGCATGGCGGCAGAACAGGGAATCAGCATTCTTGGGTTGACGGATCATGCCACCATGGCAGGTGTTGCGGAAGCTGTTCTGGCTGGTGTTGACCACGGAGTCTATGTGTTGCCTGGCATTGAGTTGAATGGAATCCATTGGGATTTTTTGGGATTTTTGCCCGATGGATCTCAGAGTGCGTTTGTCCGTTTTCTTGATGATTGCAATGAACTCCGACAGCACAGGATGCAAGAAATCCTGCATATCACGACACGCACCTGGGGTTCGATGGACTGGGAAGAACTGGTGGAATGCGCGCACCCGGCCAAACCTGCCCGTCCTCATCTGGCGCGCATGCTGGTCGGAAAAGGGATTTTTCCTGATCTGGACAGCGTCTTTCAGAACTTTCTGAGACCAGGCAGAAGAGGATATGTGCCGGCTGTTGGCCCCTCTGACCAATCGTGCATTCAGGCCATCACCGATGCCGGAGGTGTGACCGTGGTGGCCCATCCCCACTGGACCGTGACTCGTGGACATTTTCCCTTGGCACCAGAAGTGCGTCGTCTCAACGATTGGGGAGTGGTTGGATGTGAGGCGGTCCTACCTGGCACCGGCGACCAAACCCGCTTGGCAGAGTGGCATCAGGCTGTCAAGGAGGCAGGCTGGGTGGAGGTCAACGGCTCCAATTTTCATGGCAGGGGGGTGTACGATGCTGAATTGGGATCTTCCACCATGGGAACCGATCAGGTGTTGACCCTGTTGAAACGTCTGCCTGACCATTGCCTGCACGCGGCCTGGTTCAAACGTTTGCATTGGCGGGCTGCCAATCTTACCCGGACCGAGCTGCAAAACTCCCTCACCCCCCAGGAAATTCCTGTTGATACCTTGGTCCGGGAAGATCTGCTGCAATTTGAACCCAAGATGCTGCCACGGCCACCTGACTACATGGGATCTCCTTTTGTGCTGGTTGGACCAGGAGCGGTTGGCCGAGAACAGGCTATAAAGGATATTCTGCTGCAATTTGGGATTTCTATGGCTGGGTCTTTCGCATTAAGTGATTACCCAACAGTCGCCTGGACCCTGTATGGACTCTATCGTCTGCCTCTGGCTCGCAAACGGCAGGAGTTGTTCAAATTCAGTCTGGACCGTCATCTGTTCGGGGAGCGGTTCGAGCAGGCCTCTGTGCTGTTTTTCCAGCCAGGCTCAAGGACGATCAACTTTCGTGAAATCAAGCAAGCCATCCGTCAACAACTTGGATTGGCACGTTTCTACCGGGTTTGTCACAATGGCCATGCGGAGGTGAATTTTACCGCCTATATCCACATCCCGGAGGAGGTGGATGTGGCTCAGGAGTGTTGGAGCCTTTGTCACTTGAGTGGTGTCCAATTAAGGGAGATTTAAAAAACCTGACCTGATTGGATGGGCATTTTTTTTGATCCATCTTGCTGGCGGATACTAAACCCTGACCCTCTTGGGATGGTTAGTTTTAGTTTTGGGGCTTCGCCCCAAACCCCACCAGGGGCTTCGCCCCTGGACCCCACCAAGGGCTTCGCCCCTGGACCCCACCAAGGGCTTCGCCCCTGGACCCCACCAAGGGCTTC
>JAMOBH010000341.1:0-6065 GCA_039908085.1 Magnetococcus sp. YQC-5 | reverse complement strand
GGCTTTGCTCAATCATCAACCGATCCCTTTCAGTCACGGAATCCCGGAACCATGGCCAATTCTGCCTAAAATCGAGGGGATATGAAAAAACCTACCCTTGTAAGGGAATGAGGCCCCCTGGAGCACCAAGATTGGTTCCGGCTTCAAACAGGAGGCTTTTTGCGGACGATTCTGTTCCGGTACTATGCGCCAGCCCCTTGAGCGGCATGAGATCCGAAAACAGACCCGATCCAAACATCAGTTCACTACCGATCCCATTTGGAATATGGGCATATACATCGCCACCACCAGGCCGCCGATCAAGACCCCCAGAATCACCAGGATGATGGGTTCAAGCAGGGCGGTCAAGTTGTCCACAGCCCGATCCACTTCGGCTTCATAGAAATCGGCGACCTTTTCCAACATGACTTCCAGATTTCCGGTAGCCTCGCCGATGCCGATCATCTGGGTCACCATGGGGGGGAAAATGCCGGATGACACCAATGGTTCGGTCAGTGTTCGTCCTTCCTTGATGGATGAATAGGATTCCATCACCGCCTTTTCCACCACCTTGTTGCCAGCGGTGCGAGCCACATTTTCCAGGCTGTCAAGGATGGGCGTTCCGGCGGCAATCATGGTGCCAAAGGTGCGCGCGAAACGGGCCACTGCCGACTTGCGCAGAATCATGCCAAATACTGGTAATTTCAAAGAAATCGCGTCCACTTCGAAATGAAAACGGGCACTTTTCTGATAGAGTTTGGAAAAGGTGAATTTGATTGCACCAATGACAAGCAGGACCACAAACCACCACTTCTGGGTCCATTCAGAGATGGAGATGACCACTCGTGTCGGTGCTGGCAAGGTCGCGCCAAACCCTATGAACAGTTCGGCAAATGTTGGAACAACCTTGACCATCAACAGACCAGTAATCAAAAAGGCGATCACAATCACCGCAATCGGATAGGTCATGGCTGACTTCACCTTGGCGCGCAGGGCTGCGGATTTTTCTTTGTAAATGGCCAGACGATTCAGCACCGTTTCCAGAATGCCCGACTGTTCTCCGGCCTGTACAAGGTTGATGAACAGTTCATCAAACATGGTAGGTTCTTTGGTCAAGGCGTCGGTCAAAGTGGTTCCGGCCTCGATGTCAGCCTTGACGCGCATGGTCACGTCTTGCAGATTTCGATTTTCGGCCCCTTTGGCCGCCAATTCGAAACACGAGACCAGAGGCAACCCGGCCCCCACCATGGTGGCCAACTGTCGGGTGAACACCACGATTTCCACCTCGGTGATCTTGCTGGCCTTGAGTGCCTTGGAGGATTTTTTTTTGGCTTTTGGATTCTGGAGTCCCTGACGACGCAGTTGTGACAGAACCATGCCTGCATTGGCTCCTTCCATCTCTCCTTTCCGTTTTTCCCCGGTTTTGGAGGTGGCTTCCCATTGATACATGTCCATCGGATTGACCTCATTCAGGCAATGAAAGGTTCGATTGAAACACAATCATTTGGTTTCGAAAGAATTTTCTCTCATGATCGTACCGTTGACAACGAAAGTCAACAGATTTTTGTGCGTCCCTGTTCATTGAGAGGATGGGAGAGTGCGGCTGCGGACGTTTTTTTGTTATTTAAAGCGAACAGGCACAAACAGAAGCCGCCAGCCGTCGAATATGAGGTTGTTGACCCGCAAAATAAAGCCCATGACGTTCCCGATGTCTGTTTGCTTGAGTTTATGGATTCCATTCAAAAAAAACAAAGTGTTTTGCAAGTCTCTAAAATTTAATTTGATGATTATAAAAGATTGAGGGACAATTTACCGCACCTTAAGGTCTTTGGCCATCTGGGTGATTCTGGGTGATCCAGGTAACACCTTTTCTGCCTGATGCAGATAATCAAGTGATTTTTCCTCTTGATCGGCAAACCGTTGGGCCAGACTCAACAAACGATCCACAATTTCCTCCAAACCGGCCTGAGCTTGAACATTGTTCGCATCCAATTCCAACACGGTACGGAATTTTTCCATGGCATTTTGTTCTGGTGGACGGAGCAGCCGCCAGTTGTCAAGATCCTCCTGGGCCAAAACCAACAAACGTTTGACAATATGGCTGATCCCTTGTAAGGCCTCCTGATTTTGCGATGCGAGTTGCAACATTTTTTGATAGGCTTCCAAGGCATTTTCCCCCTTGGGTTTGGTGAGACGATCCGCCTTGAAATGTCGATTGGCACTGCTCAACAAAGAGAGAATCTCTTGTTGAATTGTTTTCTCCTGCTCCTTTTCCCTGGCTGGTGTCACACGAGTGACAGGCACGGATGCGACTCTTTGCGCCGGTTCTGATAACGGATTTTCAGGACGGGATGGGGATTCATCTGCCAGGGAAGATGAGGGCAACAGACTCTCCAAACCCAGATCCACCACGGTATTTTTGGTCAATTCCAACTCCATTTCCACTGGGATGAAGCCCTCTTTTTCCATGCGAATGGTATGGTGTCCGACCTTGGCCTGATCCATGGTGAAAGGGGTTTTCCCCACCCGTTTGGCATCGAGAAACAAAACCGCGCCTGGCGGTCTGCTTTCGACAGTCAAAGACAAGACTTCATGTGGGGTCATATTTTTTTTGGCTTGGGGCTGCGCAGTCCGATCATGGGTGGATTGGACCGGTTGATTCTGCACGGGAGGCGTGGCCCGTGTGACCTCTGGAAGCGAAACCGCCACTGAGGTCACGGTTTGTGTCTCGACAGAAGGATGGAGTGTGGCATGCATAAATCCGGCTACGGGTGCCAATGGCCGCAACCATGCGATCAGCCCTGGCATGCTGATCACAACCAACCATACCATGCCAGCGGCAATCAGGACTCCTCTTTTGTTGGCACTCCATTGTGTTGACAAAACCGATCCAGCAGAACCTTCGATGGCGTTGACAAATTCCATGGCAGAGGTAAAACGGTTGCCGGAATCTTTGGCGAGGCCTTGCAGCAGGAACTGATTGCGTCGTTGACCAATCGATGGTATGGCTTGCGGGATGACATTACAGATCGCATGTATCCGTTCTCTGGAGTCCTTGGCTTGAAAAGGCGGTTGACCGGTAATCAACTCGTAAAACAGGACTGTCAAGGCATAGAGGTCAACCGTATGGCCCACGGGCATGAAGTCAAAAAACTGCTCAGGAGCCAGATAATTTTGTAAATACAAGGCTTCGTCCGGGTGTTCACGGAAATATCTGGTGCGCAATTTGATGCCAAGCTGTTCTGATGTCAGATCAAAGCCGGTCAATTTCACGGTATTGTCCAGCGTGATCAAGATGTTGTGCGGTCTCAAGTCGCGATGGTGCATGGTTTGATGGACAAAATCCAATGCTGCGGCAATTTGACGACATACTGCCATGGCTTCGGCCAAGGAAAAGAGGCCTGTCTTGCGTGATCGGCGCACGGTGTGAAGGTTGGCACCCTCCACATACTCCAGAACCTGGAAATGGTGTCCGGTTTCCTGGTCATGCTCCAAGTCGTAGGCTTTGACCAGATTGGGATGGTCAAGAAGCTGCATTAAAGAAAAATTACGTTTATAATTTAAAAATTCACGCTGATTTTCATGTATGGCGGCAGGAATCAATACGAGTATAACCAGTGTATCGTTTGTCAGGTTCTGTGCCAAATACGAAGAGCCAAACATGTCCTGACCCAGTTTGGCCCGGATCAAGTATTTGCGAGCGGACAGATCACCAATTTGCAAGGATTGCGTCATGATCAAATCCCCAGAAGGCTTCATGCAGAATATTCATCAATCCTGATGCAAAATATGTACCACAAAACAAAAAAACAGGATCCCTTTTGTGCAAACAGACAATAACCAAAACCGTGTCGGAAAGCAAGACAATTCCCCGATTAATAAAATATCAGATCCACTAAAGATTCACAGCGAAAAAGCACAAAATGCTCTCTGTGCATGGATTTTGATTGGTTTGGGTGCGTTCGTTTTCGAGAGGTGTCTGTTGCGCCAAGAATGCTGATGTTTCTGCTCAAAACATACACTTTATCATGATTCATGCTTGGCCTCACCATGTAAAATTTGAAATGAACAGGGTGGGTTTGATATGGAAATGGTGGGTTGGATAGGGGATTCTCTTTTTGATTCTGTTTGGAGACCTGGCAACTTCCGTCGCGCTTGTTGTCTTGCCTGGATTGTGCTATCATGGAAATTTTTCAATGCCCAAACATGGACCAGCTGTCAATCAAGGAATCCTGATTATGCCAAAGGTACTCATTTCCGATAAAATGTCCTCCGAAGCCGAAGCCGCATTACGCGCCCGTGGCCTGGAGGTGGATTACAAACCGGGTTTGAGTCCCGATGAATTGAAAGCCATTCTGCCTGAATACGATGGTATTGCCATTCGTTCCGCCACCAAATTGACCGCCCCTCTCATTGAAGCCGCCACCCGTCTCAAGGTGATTGGTCGCGCAGGAATTGGCGTCGATAATGTCGATATCCCGGCTGCTTCGAAACGCGGCGTGATTGTCATGAACGCACCTTTCGGCAATGCCACCACGACCGCCGAATTGACCGTGGCCCTCGCGTTGGCTGCCGCACGTCACATCCCGGCTGCAACCGCCTCCACACGGGCTGGCAAATGGGAAAAAAACAGCTTTATGGGCCGCGAACTCGCAGGCAAGATACTCGGCATCATCGGTACAGGCAATATCGGTTCCCTGGTGGTCGATCGCTTCCTTGGATTGAAAATGCGCGTCCTGGCCTATGATCCTTTCATCAGCAAACAACGGGCCGAAGACCTGGGCGTGACCTTGGCACCCACTCTGGATGAGTTCTGGCCTCAGGTGGATCTCCTGACGGTCCATACGCCACTCATTCCAGCCACCCGTCATATTGTCAATGCCGACGCCTTTGCCAAAATGAAAAAAGGAGTCATCATCATCAATTGCGCCCGTGGCGGGATCATCGATGAAATCGCCCTCTATGACGCCCTCAAGTCCGGACAGGTCTTTGCCGCTGGCCTGGATGTCTTCGAGCAGGAACCCGCCAAGACAAGTCCCCTCTTCGAATTGGACAACGTGGTTTTCACACCCCATCTGGGGGCTTCGACTCATGAGGCCCAGGTCAAAGTGGCGGTCCAGATCGCCGAACAGATCGCGGATTATCTGCTCAAGGGAACCGTACAAAATGCCCTCAACATTCCGGCTGTCTCGGAAGGAGAGTTGAGTACCTTGCGTCCCTATTTGAATCTGGCGGACAAGTTGGGAACCACCTTGGGACAACTCACCGAATCCGGAATCAAGCGGGTGGAAATCCTCTTCGAAGGCGAAGCCTCAACACTCAATCGCAAGCCCATCACCAACATGGTGTTGAACAGCCTGCTTGCTCCCATTCTGGAGACGGGCGTCAATCTGGTCAATGCCCCCCTCATTGCCGAAGAACGGGGCATCGAGGTGGTGGAGGCGGTACGACGTCAGTCTCACAAAGGGTTTACTTCGCTGCTTGCAGTGACCATCACCACAGAAAACCGGGAACGCTGCATCACCGGCACCTTGATGTATGGCAAGCATCCACGCATCGTGGCCATGAACAATGTCCCCATCGAAGCCACGCCAGAAGGCAATCTCTTGTTTGTGGCCAATAACGACGCCCCAGGTCTCATCGGACGGGTGGGTACGATTCTGGGTGAGGCGGGCATCAACATCGCCAACTTTCATCTCGGACGCAAAGAGATCGGAGGGCGTGCCATTGCGTTTATCAACGTGGATCAGGATGTCCCCGCTCTGGTCATGGATCAATTGCGTACCGTGAAAAATGTCCTGGAAGTGAAATTGGTCCGGTATTGAAGGCAGCGGTCCGGTATTGAAGGCAGCGGTCCGGTATTGAAGGCAGCGGTCCGGTATTGAAGGCAGCGGTCCGTTATTGGATCAGGGGCGGTTTATGTGAAGATGATTGGTTGGGGCTTCGCCCCAAACCCCACCAGGGGCTTCGCCCCTGGACCCCACCAGTGGCTTCGCCCCTGGACCCCACCAGTGGCTTCGCCCCTGGACCCCACCAGTGGCTTCGCCCCTGGACCCCACCAGTGGCTTCGCCCCTGGACCCCACCA
>JAMOBH010000340.1:0-6101 GCA_039908085.1 Magnetococcus sp. YQC-5 | reverse complement strand
GATGAATCCCCCAGACCCCCTCTTTTTTTTTAATAATTAAAAAATAAAAAAATCACAAAATAAAAATAATTAAAAAAAAAGGGTGGGGGGGATTGGGGGGCGGTTCACCGCCCCCCAAGGTCTTTCATCCAGGCTCGCACGCTTTGAGTCAGCCGCACCATAAGGGAAGTGTAATGGACCTCCCAAAGCAGGGAGCCACCGATGCTTTCTTTGAAGCGATTGATGGCCATGACAGCGGGATCTTGACTCTCAGGGGCAAAGCCTCCCAAGTCATAATAACTGAACCCTTGATTTTTAAAAAAACGCATCGCCTCGCGATGCAGAAAACGATTGGCGCGCCCCACCAAATAACGATTGGCCGGATCAGACATGGTGCGAAAATGCGAAGCCGAGTACAACATGCGTACCCGTTGCGATGTTGAATCCATGATATAAAAATTCATGACCAATGGTTCGTTACCCAAAAGAGCTTTGCCAATGGTCACATGACCAAGATATCCTTTCAACTCTTCCAGACGCGGCACTCCCAACCCCTTCTGCTTGGCAAACGTGCGATAAAAGTCCAAAAAAAGAGCCAAATCCTGATCAAACAGGGGTTGCACGCCATCACGAGCAGCCCGACGCATCTCATAGGCCGTATCCTTGACAAACCGACTTTCGATTTCTTCCCAAGGCTGGTTCAGGGAGACGATACGTGTTGCGACCTGCTGCCGCTTGAATCCGGCCACGACCCCGACATCTCGACAACACCAATAAACCATCGGTCGCCAATTTTGCAGAGGAGATGGGGGATGCTCACTGAACCAATGCATCGTATAGGGCATGAGCAAACCCGGTTGAGAAATACTCAGCATGGCATGGATGCTCTGACCAAGGAGATCAAAATCACGTTACCCATCCTTGTTGTTGGCCAACTGGACACAATTTGCCCCTTTAAGAATGAAATCAAATGCATTGAAACCGATTGTACCATCCATCAAGAGACTGTCATGGAAAAACAAGGCCTTGATGCCCCTTTACCCCCCACATAGAAAGGCTGCGCATCCATCCCCTGCCTGCTCCACCCAGAATCGAGAAGCAAGAAGCTTACGGGAAGGTTTTTTTAATTTACATGAACAGGATTGATGCTACAATAGGCTCGTATTCACATTGGCATGGTGACAGGCTGATGGTGAGAGGCGTAATCCTGGGCTATGGGTGATCGGGGAGGATGTGACCATGGAAAGTGGCGGCAAAAAACTTCATGAAAAAGACATTTTTGAAACGACCGTTTCGATAGTCAAAGATTTGTACAGCAAAGAATATTTCTGCAACCGCGTCAAGAATGAACCCATCATTATTGATGTTGACATTGACCAAGGCTGCACAAAAAGTATTGTTTTGGAATACGGTAAATTTATTGTTTCAAGAGATTCCAAGGATATGATGGGCAACCATGTCAAACATGACATCTTGAAAGATCCGCAGTCGTTTGAACAATTTGTTTTTGTAGAAAAATTTTACGAGTATATCGACTGCAAAATCAAAGCTTTGTCAGAATATGAAATTTCATTGCGCGAGTATGAAAGCCTGTTGAAATTTTCACAAATCACCGCCAACTTGAATTACAAGATGTTTCCAGCCTTGATGGAATTTTTCAAGAAGGACTGCCTGAAAACGTTCAAATTGGTACTCAACAAAGAACAGGCCAAGCTATTGAATATGCGACTGGGTGAGTTGTTAGTTGAATATCGTTCTTAACACAATCATGTATTTCAAGACCCCAAAACATTACAGAGAGCAATAAAAAAATATGCTTATTGTTTTTTGTTTATTGCATTCCTCTGTTTTCATGGAGTATGCTGAACCAAGCCTTATACAATACCAGATGGAGACTCCAAGATGACCGATTCAACTCCTGAACAAGACAATATAGAAGGAATTGATGACTCCACAGGACAAGGTTGGGGCAGTTATCCTCTGGAAGCCGTATTCGTGCGCAATGAAATACGTACAGTTGGTGAGGTGGTGCGTCGAATCGAAGCAAAGCGATATGTGCTTAATCCTGACTTCCAGAGAGATTTTGTATGGAATCCTGATAAACAATCACGTTTGATTGAATCCTGCCTCATGCGCTTGCCCCTGCCCGTTTTTTATGTGGCAGAAGCCAAGGATGGACGCATTATCGTGGTGGATGGTCTACAGCGTCTCACCACCTTCAAGTTGTTTCTGGCTAATAAATTCAGTTTGCATTTACCAGAAGACCACCAAGACCCCAACATTAAAAAAGTTTCATTAAACCAACACTATTTTAAAGATTTATCAATCACGTTGCAGGAGCGTATCCTGGACACTCAGTTGATTCTTTATATCCTTGATGCCAATGCGCCAGAACGGGCCAAATTGGACATTTTCGAACGTGTCAATGGGGGTGAGGCATTGACCCGCCAGCAAATGCGCAACTGCCTCTATAATGGTCAAGCGACCAGATGGTTGCAACAAACTGCGGAACTGGAATCTTTTAAAGATAGCACGAGCCAAACATTCAGCTCAAAAACAATGCGGGATCGTGAGGCTGTCAATCGTTTTTGTGGTTTCAGACTGCTTGGTATCAATGAATTCAAAGGAGACCTGGATATTTTTCTGGCAGAAACTTTGGAACACATGAACAAGATGTCCTCCACGGACCTGTCAGATTTGCAGGCTGATTTTGACAGATCCATGAAACATAATATGATGCTGTTTGGTAAGCATGCTTTTAGAAAATCACTGTGCGATCTTTCTGGATCAGAAAGACGGAGCATCATCAATATCGCTTTGTTTGATGTCTGTTCGGTGATTTTTTCTGAAATCAACACTATCAACACAGAACAGCTCATAAACAAAAAACAAGCGATTCAAGAGGCGTTTGCTCAGCTTTTACAGAATGATGATTTCCTGGATACCATTACCAGTTCCACCACCATGAAAACAAAAGTAATTAGAAAATTTACTTTGGCACGTCAAACTCTTGATGGAGCCTTGACATGTTGACTCACATTCATCTGACTTCTTTCAAATGTTATGACTCGCTCTCTCTGCCACTCGCGCCTCTCACTCTCTTGACCGGCTTTAATGCGGGTGGCAAGTCCACAGCACTGCAAGGATTGCTTTTGCCTGCCCAGGGACTACCGCCCAGAGGAAATCATCGTGGTGGTGCCATTTCCTTGAATGGTCCTTTGGTACGCCTGGGCACTGCCGGAGAAATCCTGCACTCTGGCAGCCGTGAAATGAGCGTGTCGATGGAAAACCATGACAGTCGCATCAAATGGACGCTCAAACCACGCAGCCAACACGGATCAATCATGGATATCACTCAAGTAAATATCCAGGAAAATGGCACCACATATAACTATGACCAGAATGATCCCCTGGATGCTCTCATGCCAGTAGCTCACAGTCATCCCCTCACACAGGCCATGATGCAAGCGATCAGTGAAACAGTATTTCTTGGGGCACTACGCTATGGAACCAAGGATCTGTTTCCCTCTCCCGATGAAGCCATGATTATTCATGCCGATGTAGGTGTGCAAGGAGAATTCGCCCCTTGGTGGTTTTTGCAATCTTCGGATGATCCGGTGGATAGTGAGCGTTGCCATCCTAAAGAACAAAAAGCGTCACAGTTACGACGACAATTCAACACCTGGGCCGGTGAACTCTTCCCTGGGGCGCAAGCCAATACGGTTCCCGTGCCACGCACATCCGCGATTCGCTTGGAGTTGCGTATCGGTGAACATGGCGAATGGCGGCGTCCGGCCAATATCGGCTATGGGCTGACCTACGCTTTTCCCATCATTGTCGCTGGCTTGCTGGCTAAAAAAGGACAGATTTTGGTCATCGACAGCCCAGAGGCTCATCTCCACCCCATGGGACAATCACGCATGGGGTATTTCCTGGCTTCCATGGCCGCCGCCGGGGTGCACATTTTGCTGGAAACCCATAGTGATCATGTTCTGAATGGCGTTCGCATCGCTGTCAAAAACCGCACGATCAACGCGCATGACGTGGCCTTGCATTTCTTCCAACAATCTCAAACCCCTTTGACCTCTGCAGCACCTGTGGTTTCCCCTTCTGTGGATAATCAAGGCAATCTGAGCGATTGGCCAATAGGTTTTTTTGATCAGACAGAAAAAGATCTGGCGCATATTGCGGGCTGGGAGTGAATCATCATGGAATGGCATCTCAACGATTTATCACTCCAGGGGCAATTCCAAGCCAACATCAATTTTATCAATTCGTTGGAAATTTTATACAAACTACGGCATCGTTATCCCTTTCTGCAAGAGCGTCTTTATTGTTCGCGAACCCTTGCCGGACGACCGGTTGTGAATCATTTGTCTCTCCGTCAAGTGATAGGTACTCTACAGAATGGTACGCCACAAAATAAAACTTTGGCAAGACTAATCATGAACTGGATGGTCAATTCCGGTCCTTTCTGGGATGATACACGAGAAGAAAACCCGGACGATTATTTTACTTATGAGAGCGAGGATGTTACAGACCAGGGACTTGGAGAAGCCGCACGTCGTCGCTTGGCCGCCACCGATGCGCGCTCCCTCAGTTTTCCTGGTGGAACCATCCCTTTCACCTACTCACCTCTTGTCATCCAGCAGGGCGTGCCGGAAGAACCTTTAGGTGATATCAGGATTCCGAACACCTGGGATTGGGATTCACTGCAAAAGGAATTGATTGCGGTCACTCCATCCCCACAATCCTGGGACGAGATGTTGCAACAAGCCATACAACGCTTTCCCAATCTCATATTTGCCCAAACCATCCACGACCAATTGCATCCATATCCCTTTTCGCGTTATGCGGCAGAACGATTTTTGGTTCTTTTGGACATCCTTGATAAGATTTGTTCACAAACGTTGCCGGATGGCAGCATGACAAAAGAAGGGCAACAATTAAATGAATATTTAAATAAAGCAAAATCCATCTTTGGTGACGAATCCGAAACCAATAAGCGAATTTTTAAAAAAGAAATAACTTTTCCAGATCCTTTGGATTGCAACGCCACACATATTTTTTGCCCCTGGCATGGAAAGGTCAAAAGTCCCAACCAGTATCGAATTCATTTTCAATGGCCCCGTCCAACCGGGCAAAGAGAAATCAAAGTGGTCTACATTGGGTTGAAAATCACCCGATCCTGACTGAATGGATCCTCCACTCAGATTTGAATATATTAATCATGGCAATTAGCCAAATGAGCAAACTCCTCAATGGAAAGGGTTTCTCCTCGACGGTCTGGATGAATCCCCGCCCGCAAAAGCCACTCCTTGGGATCTCTGTGCATCACCTTCAACGCATTGGACAGCACTTTTCTGCGCTGACCAAACGCAGCCCGCACCACCTGCATAAACACTATCGGGTCACGAGTCTCTGCCAAAGGTGTTGCACGTCGCACCAAATGCAATACCGATGACATCACCTTGGGCGGAGGACGAAACGCCTCCGGCGGTACAGTCATGACAATCCTGCCATGCATCCACATCCCACACAACACAGACAACGTCCCATAAGCCTTGGTGCCAGGTCGCGCAGCAATCCGCTCCGCCACTTCGGTCTGAAACATGAGTGTCATCTCTGCTATGACATCCCGGTATTCCAGAAAATGCAACAATAATGGCGAACTCACGTTATAGGGCAGATTGGCCACAATACGCAGTTCTCCACCCATGCGCATCGCCAATTCACGATAATCCACACGCAACGCATCCCCCAGTTCCACATGCAATTCCCCAACTCCACGCATCCGATGCATCAGCACAGGTATCAGTTGCTCGTCCAGTTCTATGGCCCACAATTTTTTGACCTGCATCAGCAGAGGATGCGACAAGGCACCCAAACCAGGACCAATCTCCACCACCCGGTCTCCTGGCTTCACCCCTGAAACATCAACAATGGATCGGGCTATCTGGGGGTCACTGAGAAAATGCTGCCCCATACGCTTCTTCGGGAGTGGGGTGCCAACGGCATGATGTTCCATGTGGATTTTCACTTGTATTGAAAGAGTTTGAACAACCAGGTACGGATCATCATTTCAGGTATCCCTGGAGAGGCGCATTCCTGGGGAGGCGGTG
>JAMOBH010000339.1:0-6119 GCA_039908085.1 Magnetococcus sp. YQC-5 | reverse complement strand
AAAAAAGAGGGGGTCTGGGGGATTCATCCCCCAGGGTTTTGTCTTTGACTTTCAATGGGCTGAAGCCTCTGGTCCGGCATGGGTCCAATTGAAGGAGATATCCTCCTCATCATTGGTGGTGACCAGGCGGTCGATCAGGATTTGAATCAATTTGTCCTTGAGTTTTTCCCGCAACGGGCCATCCAGGGAAGAAAACGCCTGTTGATCCATGCGCATGGCGATCACCTCGCCATTGGCGACCACGTCAGCGGTTCGGGAACGTCCCTGGTAGAGAAACGAAACCTCACCGAACACCTCGCCCCCTTTGAGAATGGCCAATGGGGCGGAGCGATTGCCCACCACTGTGGCTGTTCCCTTGAGAATGACATACAAATCTCCCTCCCGATCCCCTTTGCGAATGATGACTGTCCCAGGATGATAGCGAAAAATGCGCAACTGAATTTTGCCTACCGTTTCTTTTTCTTCATCCGTCAAGCCCCGGAAAAAGGCGATTTTGTCCAAAATTTCCAATTTATGCATCGTTGCGGCTCCGATAGCGGGCAGTTTGAGTGTCAACGGTAAAAAAAATTCTGGCGTTCAATCCCTGTGAGCGATACAGTATTTTACACACTTTAACAACAGAGATGGCCTAATTCTTTCCAAAGGAACCGCCCATGACATGCCGAGTCGATGAAATCCTGAATGACTCCAAAGAGATGATCCAAGAGACGATCCTCCGTTTTGTGGACGACCTGACCACTGATTTCAACCTGGAGCCTGCTCAGGTCGAAACGCTGTTAAACAGCGAACCCGGCAAAACCCTGCAAGGGGCACTGGAGACCTTCGCGGTCTGGTTCGTCAACAAAAGAGTATAGCACTTCTCGGACATCGCGCACAGTTCTTGCTTGAAAGAGAGATTCTATTGCATGGAGACCATGGAGCCTCCACCTCCCTTTGATGGTGGCCAGAAAATTCGTCTGTTGCGCGAGGAAGTGGGTGGGTATGTCAAGGATCTTATTGATCAGTTCCTTGTCACTTTGCCTGATCGGATCGACTCTCTTGCCAATGCCATCTGCGTCAAGGATTTTGCGTTGGTTCAGCTTGAAGCCCACAAACTCAAAGGGGCTGCCGCCATTCTGGGTGCGGAGCAAATGGCGCATATCTGTAACCAACTGGAACAACAGTGTCAGGCAGGTCAATCGTTGAAGCCTGACCTGTTGCCAACACTGCTTGCCAATGTCCAATTCGTCACCGAGGCCTTGGAGCAGTGCCGTGGGACTGAACCGACCACGCCGCAGGGCTGGAGCATGCGGGAGAAGGGGTGATCCAACAGCACGCTTCTGGACCACCCATAAAAAATTTGATTAAATGAACAGTTTTGTATAAATTGTCGTCTTCTTCCAGACTTGACGATAGAGTGTAACAAAAAAACGATCCCTGCAATGGAGTCTTCTCGTGGCAGACCAATCCCAAACCGCCAACAAACATGATAATCCAATCTTTGTACGTTATGGCACCTTGATCGATCAATGTTTCCAACCGCACCTGAAAGTTGGAACCCCGATTGCCATTTTTCCATCGGTTGTGCTGGGACTCCAATCCGGGGAAACTCAAGCAAACACTCCCAAACAGATAGTGGAGTATGCCAATCCAGCGGACATCGAACAGTTGCAGCATGCGGTGGACAAACTGCGTACCGCCATATTGAATGAAACCCAGGGATCAGGCCAGAAAGATTCCGATGGCACCAGCAGAATCACGGGTCCGATCTCCAGGAAATTGCAGGATTTTCGCCTTGGACTCGACAATCGCAATGAGGCCATGCTGGAGGAGAATCCCTTTTATGAATTGACCATGGTGGCGTATCGGATCAATGTGCAAGCCTTGAAACAATCGTTTGTGCATGGCATCAAAAACACCTTGGACCGTGCGCCCCGACCCATCAAGGTGGCGCGTTCCTATTACCAAATTTGGACCAGTCCTGCAACCATCACCAGTACCTCCCAAAAGATTACAGAATCCTTGGGCAATGTACTTTCCCTGGGAAAACTGTTGCTGGGGATCATACTTTATCTCGGTTCCACCGCCACCACGGCCAAGGGGGTGATCGACTTGCTGCAATTGCCCAGCGTCGAGGCTTTTTTGGGTGGCTCCATGGCAGGTGCTGAACATGAAGCTTTAAGAACGACCGTTGCTATTAGTATTGGATTGTTGTTATCTTCAGTTATCCTGGATTTCAAAAATCGTTTATTTCTGGGGGTTGCCGAGACCGGACATGTCTTTAAAGGTTTTTTCCACGGATTCAAACGCAATCCTCGATGGGTGATCATCGCCTGTTTTTTGACCATGATCTCCATTTGGACCAATTACGATGGTATTGTGTTGATGATGTCCAAGGGAACGGATTTGGCCATTCAATTGGAAACCATCAAGGCTCAGGCTATTGATGTCCTGGGCGACCCAAGAAAAGCCAATGTGACCAATCCAGGTTCTCTGTGGGATCTGAATGCGTTGTTGGAAAAAAAATCTTCCGAGGCCATCCAGAAATTCAACAAGGTTCCAGATGACGAAAAATCTGGAGCTGCATCCAGCGGTGTGGCCAAGGAAGGTCCGCGCTATTGGGGAAAACATTTCATTATCAATGGTCAATACGTTCCGGGCAAACATGACATCGCTTCGGTTTATCCCACCTCGGCCTTGGTGCAGAAAATCGATCTCATGTTGAAAAATTCCGGGATGGATTTGTCCATTTCCCTCGAAGACAAAATCAAACAGATCTTGAAAAAATACACCGACAGCCTGAAGCGAACCCAGTTCAATGTTGCCACCAACCTGATCGCTCTTGAAGACATGATGACCTTCAAAAGCTATACACCGAAAGAATTTATAACTATTTACAGTCTGGAATCCTACCACGTCAACGAGGGGGTGTTGAAAGTGGTTGGCGCAATGGAAGAGACCAAAGAGGCCTTTGGCACCGCTGCCCAGGAGATCAATCAACTGGCCGCAGCTTACATCAACCTGCTTCGGGATGTGGATAAAATCGGCATACCGTCGAACAACAAATATGAAATCGATGTCAAGTTCGACATTCCAACCTTGGACGCCTTGGATAAATTGAAAAACAGCAAGGTTCCAGAGGCGCAACGCCGCAATTTGGCAGAATTGAAAAATATTTTGATGGAACGCTATGGCGTGGCTGCCGGTACCACGATTTTGATCCTGATCCTGACCATTGCCATCAGTATGGACCTCTCTGACCCGATCTTCTACAGTGCGATGATTGCCCGATGGGGAAAAAGAGACCGCCATTTTCTCAATGAAAACCTGGAACGGTTCCGAAAATGGGAGGAGGATCACATCCTGCGTCTCAAGGCATTTCTGGTCAGACCAGACATCCGTCCCATCCTGCCCAACCTGCCCAGTCCCAAATTGCAGGTTCTGCATCATGATTTCCATCTGTTTCTCGAAGAGACGACCAGCAAGGTCAAGGATTCTTCGGATCATGGTTTCTTTGAAACGTTATGGTTCTGGTTTATCGGATTGTTCACAGAAACTCGTATCAGTCATGTCCATGGCTACAATGCCCGGCAGACTGCCATCATGAAATATCTTCAGGATCCGGAAACCTACAACCCCCGTTTGCTTAACACCATCTTTCCAAACGTGTTGGACAAAGTTCATATCGGTGTGGACCATTTCGACACCCTGTTCGACAAACTCAAAAAAGGGTTGGACAAACAAGAGTCTTTGTTCAACAAAGAGTTGAAATTTTATACAAAAGCAGCGGAAAAAGAGGCACTCAAGGCAGAAGATCCATCAAAAGCTACGTCTTCTGATTCAACAGTACCTCCTGAAACGCCAAAAAGCGACTTCATCGCTATGATCCATTTTGTCCGGTTATGGCTCTATCGTTTGTTTTTGGCTGCCATCTCCGGGGCACACGACCCCTTTCCCCTGTCGCGGGTCAGTTGGTTGAAAGAACTCGTGCGCTCCAGGGCGCAATCCCGTGCCCAAATCAATTTCCTGTCCGATTTCACGTCCAGCCTGCGTCGTTTGCTCAGCGAAAAACTGTACAACCTTCAAAACAACACCATCCAACCTTTGTTCGAAACCATGCATCGCATTCCGAACTGGTATGCCATCGAGCAGGCACTCAAAATCAACGAGATGAACAAAGAGTTCAAAAAAATTCAGAACGGTCTTTATGAAATCCTGGGCTTGTCCAATTTTCAGGGATTCCAGGTTCCAGAAGAGATGATCCATACCATCATCCAGAAAACCGGCATTGAGGAAATCGTTCGGGTTTATCTGCATCGGAATGCCGATGTATCCCTGTTGGACCAACGGATCGACGCATTGGAATTCCGTCTGCTCAGGGCGTATCACCTGGTCAAAAATCTGGTGGAAGAACAAAATACCCTGATTTTCTCGTTGACCAAAATTCGCCGGGATTATCTCTCGCCCATCAGCGTCACCTTGAATCCTTTGCAAAACCGCCCCATGATCGAACGTTCACTGGGTGTGGATAAAATGAAACATGAATTGCTCGCCATAGAACAATGTCTGATGGATTTATGGAATACCTCTTCAGAATCCGAGCAGTTCGGCACGCTCCCTACAGATCACAAAATCATCGACATGGATGCCATCCTCACCATGATCGCCGAAAATGAAAAAAACGGGGAATTCAAGCTGCATGAGCATGTCAAACAACTGGAAATCAGGATGCGGGAGGCTACCAAAAAACTGACGGAAAATATTCACAAGCTCATGGTGATTGATCGCATGACAGTCAAAATTCGTTCCATGACCGATGAGATCCCTGGTCTGCTCGAACAGATTACGACCAAGGATACCCAAATACAGGAGTTTCAATGGACGGATCAGGAGCTTGATCAACGAAAAATCAATTTTCTTGATGACAATCGGCTCTTTTTCAAGACCGTCCCCTTGCAGGTGGATTCGATCCTGGTGAGGGTCGATGCGCTGATCACCGACCCCAACATGACCGAGCCGCACAATGTTGCTCTGTTGCGTACTCTGGAAAACCAGACCTTCAAGTTGCGTTATTTTCTCAAAAATGCCTTGGATTATCTGGAAGGCAAACGGGGGGGCATTGGTCTGTCAGCCTCACTGGCGCAATTGTCCACCCCGCCCATGGCAGCCCCCCAACAAACGTTGGTGCCAACGGAAATTCCGTCAGATCATCCGTTGGCCCAGTTGACCCATACCATTCGGCAAACCTTGACCAACACCAGACAGGCCATTCTGGATCTCTGTCTGGCAGAATGGGATCTGTTGAAACAGCCGATCCCCAATCAGGAAGCCCTGCATGCCATTCAACAGCACCAGGCCACTGTCAATCAGATTGCAGTCGAGATGGAAAAGACGTTGACTGCGCAAGAGACGCTCATTAAAGCAGTCGGAGACGCGACGCCCACCGTCCAACAGTTGGATGAATTGCGTGTTTTACTGAAACATGCCGAAGTCAGTCTGCAACAGGTCAGTTCCATCTCCAAGCAGATTACCAGTGTAATTCCTGTTGCGCAGCCGAATTCACGCCGGGTCATTGAACGCACAGTCATTCGGAGTCAAATCGAGTTTACCCCGGCTGGTGGTCAGCGAATCATGGGGTATTCCCGTGATTTGAGTCCACGTGGGGTTTGTCTGGAAGCCAACTCTTTGCCACGCGATATCACCGTTGGCATGGATGGTGTTTTCAGATTGGTCGCAGATATGGAGAAGACTCAATTTCCATGCAAATGTCTTCGGGTGACTGGCTCCATCATCATTCTGACCCTTTTGCCTGGTCATGAGGCCAATTTCGTTACACGGATTCGGGCGGAAATTGTTCGTGACCGTGGTGAGCAGACCGGCATTCTCGATACCAAACCGCCTGTTTTGGCGTGAAAAGAGGTTAAGAGGTTCCTGTTCGTTGCATGTATGACAAATGATTGGGGGGTGCAGAGGGAACCATTCCCCCTGGTTGGGTTTGGGGCGAAGCCTCGAATCAACTTCATCAACATTTTGGATAGGATGCCCTTTGTGGGCAAAAAGAGAGAAGCAAAACCCTGGGGGATGAATCCCCCAGACCCCCTCTTTTTTTTTAATAATTTTTAAAAAAAAAGGGTGGGGGG
>JAMOBH010000338.1:0-6143 GCA_039908085.1 Magnetococcus sp. YQC-5 | reverse complement strand
CCACCCCGCTTGACGCAACTTCCTGGCTGCAAACTGAAATACAATAGGCTGTGTAATGAATTTGCGCAATTTATACCCAGCATAAAAAATCGCAAACTGCATCACATTCTTCCCGCCTATGACAAAAACCGCATCATCGGGATCCTTGGTATTCAGGTTGCGGGACATCTCCAATGTCCACACACCATCCTGCCATTTTCCCACGGCCAACACATCAGCCCGACTGCCAGCAGGCTCACCCGCCTTGACAATACTTGCCACCACAGGTCCGCTTCCCGCCTTGGGCTGAGGAGAGGTCTGCCAGCCTGAATAACCGGCATCGAGTACGTTCAGGAAATAAACGGTTCCGTTCTTTCCTTCATATTCCCGTGCAGGTTTGTCAAAGGGGTTCTTTGAAAAAGCATGCAACATATCGTCTGCGACACCAGAAAGATTGCTACGCCCGGCACTCCATCGCCATATATCGGTTCGGTACGGATTGTTGGAAAGCATGCACTGTTGAAACGAATCGTCCAGTTTCAAGCGCACCACAAACATGTCATCCACAGTACGAGTACGTTGATAATTTTCTTGAGAAAGTTTCCACGGCTTGTAAATAGCGTTCTGAGTCTCATCCCGCCATTGGGCGGCCAGATAAAAATGCTCTTTATGATACCCGGTCCAAATGCGCACGTGTTTTTCCAGGGATGATGTTGAATCCACGGATTCCTGTTCACTCTCCTCCCAATCCGAGTTGGTCAAGCTCACTTGGCGTCCCTGTTCATGGCCTTGCGCCCCCCAATCTTCAATGGCTCCATCCACAGTAATGGGGGTATCCAACGGCATAACCTGGAAGGTCTCATAATGGGTTTCAGCTTCACCAGACGCCGCCCACAGCCAACCACCCACCCAAACCAAGGCCAAGACAACACGCACCATCATGGTTTTTGTTGCTCCCAATATCCTGCTCCTCCCACCGGGTCCAGATGCCCCAAAGACCAGGAACGGCCAGGAACAGGACGGTAAAGCATGATATACGCTCGATTGTTCAATGTCAGATGCGCCTCACCGGTTTCACCTTTACGCATTTTTTTAGTCACATCCAAAAATTTGGGGTCGTCATTGATGGACGAGACCGGTGGAAAATAAGCGGACATCTTTTCATTCAGCATATAATCCGATGTATCCTTATTGATATCTGGATTGTGGTTTGCATGCAGTTTATAGTTGATTTCCTGACGACTGTCGGCAAGCAACAGGCCTTCTTTGTTGACAATAAAATAACGCCCTTCCTCTTCTTTGTCATGCTGGATTTTTTGGTGAGCCGTAAAATAGCTGTAATCTTGCGTCACAACAAGCTTGTTGTAAACATCAACAGGAATTTCAATATGAAAAAAAGCAGGAATATCATCGTTTGCAAGCACGACCGGTGAGGTATAGGCAATCACCCATTGCTCGGAGTCAGGTGACATGTACGGATCACTGGTGAAGATTTCACCGGCTTTGAGTTGAAAAGTAGGTTCAAAAAAAGGAGAATCCGACTCCGTACTGGAAAAAAAATGGAGATCTTCCACCTTGTTATGCACCACCCGCAAATGTTCCTGTCCGGTGCGGTCAATCAAGCAAGCTTCACCAACAGGAAACCGGTTGCATAACAACCTGGACCACTCCTCCATCTTTTTACGCAATTTGACTTGATTTTTTGAAAGCTGAAGCACACCATTAGAATCCAGAGTGTTGTGACGAGATTCTGGAAGGGAAAAATATTCCTTGAAAACCGGCAACTCCATTGTGGAAAGCATACTGTTTTTGACTTCATGATGAAACATCTTGATGCGAAACAACATGATATCCATCTGTGAATCTGCCTGTTCCCTGGCTGCGTCCAGTGTCATTTGCGGTGCGGCCAGTCCGACTCCAGGCCATGCCACTCCTCCCAGGCCAGCCACGGCCATAATTATAAAAAATTTTATTTTGTTCATGTTCTTCCAGTTTCTTTAGATCTCAAGTTTAATTTATATTTAGATTTTTTTACTTATACACTTAAATTTGCTTCTCATCCAGTCAACCCGTTTGCCCCCCCCCTACCCCTTGAACCCCAAAATATCTCCCATGTCAAACAGGCCTGACCGATGCTGACCCACCCAAATGGCGGCACGAACCGCACCCTGGGCAAAGGTCATCCGACTGGAAGCGCGATGAGTGATCTCCAACCGTTCCCCTTCCCCGGCGAACAGAGCCGTATGATCTCCCACAATATCCCCACCGCGAACCGTGGCAAAGCCTATGGTATTCTGCTGGCGGGCACCGGTATGACCCTCGCGTGCAAACACCCCGACTTCTTGCAGATTCCGATCCAATGCACTCGCAATGGCCTGACCCAATCCCAAAGCCGTGCCCGAAGGGGCATCCACCTTGTGCCGATGATGGGCCTCGATGATTTCAATATCAAACCCCTCCCCCAGTGCCTGGGCAGCTTCGGCGGCGATTTTGAACATCAGATTGACCCCCACACTGAAATTGGGAGCAAAAACAATAGGAATTGACTCGGCAGCCTGCTGAATCCGTTCACGACCAGCCTTGTCAAAACCAGTGGTGCCAATGACCATGGCAGCCCCGGCTGCCTGCGCAAGTTCCAGATGGGTCAAAGTGGCGGCAGGCTGCGTGAAATCAATGACAACTTGACCCGCTTGAAATGCACAAGCCGGATCTTTGGCAATGGCAATCCCTAAAGAACCCACCCCAGCCACCTCACCCGCATCTCGACCAATCAAGGGGGAATCGGGTTGTTCCGTGGCCGCAACCAGCCGGGCATGCTCCCTGGCACAAATGGCCTGGACCAACATCCGCCCCATACGACCGCCTGCCCCCACAACTGCAATTTGGGTAGTTTTCATGGCTCTCCACCTGGAAAATTGGTAAATTTTAATAGAAAAGGTTGCTTTCACTCAACCATTTTCAACCACAAAAAAACGAAAAACACGGATAACAGGAATAATTGCTTCCGTGTTGTCCGTGTTTTTTGTGGTTTGCAAACAGTGTCAACAATAACCGCGCAGAATGAAATCCATTCCTGATCCATGAACGCGATCTTATTTGGAGGACATCTTGTCCAGAAAATCCTTGACCCGTCCCAAGAAAGAATGGGATTCAGGCTGTGACTCCTGATTGGAGAGTGCCTCGAACTCCTGCAAAAGTTCTTTCTGCCGCTTGGTCAAGATGACCGGAGTTTCCACACGCACCTCCACCACCAGATCCCCAAGCACGCCCGGACGATTCAAATGGGGCAGACCCTTGCCACGCAAAACCAAACGTTTTCCTGTCTGCACTCCGGCAGGCACCGTGACAATGGCACGCCCGGTCAAAGTGGGCACCTCCAATTTGCCCCCCAAAGCCGCCTGGGGAAAAGTGATCGGTGCATGACACAAAATATCAGGACCAAACCGTTCGAAAATGGGATGGGAAGCGACATCAATAATAATGTACAAATCCCCAGACGGTCCTCCCTGTGGCCCGGCCCCTCCCTCTCCAGTCAAACGAATTCTGGTTCCAGTTTCGACACCGGGGGGAATCTTGACCGTCAAGGTCTTCTCGGAACGCTGCCGACCTTGACCTTGACACTCCTGACAGGGATTGCGAATGATCCGCCCTTGACCGCGACAACTGGGACAGGGACGGGAAATGGAAAAAAATCCCTGCTGAGTACGTATCTGACCAGCCCCACCACAAGAGGTACACGTTTCCGGTCCGCTGCCTGCACGGGAACCACTCCCACGACACGTTTCACAACGTACGATCGTGGGAATGCGTATCCGTTCACTGGCCCCATGCATGACCGTTTCCAAAGAAACCGTCATGTCATAACGGAAATCCTCTCCTTTTTGCGGCCCGCTCCGTCCCCCTCCAGCGCGTCCTCCACCGAAGATGTCACCGAAGAACTCTTCGAAAATGTCCCCAAAACCACCACCAAAACCGCTCGGATCCCCACCAGAAAAACCACCGCCTTGATTCAAGCCGGCGTGACCAAATTGATCGTAAATGGCTCGCTTTTTGGAATCTTTCAACACCTCATAGGCGGCATTGATCTCCTTGAATTTGGCTTCAGCCGTCTTGTCACCCGGATTTCGATCCGGGTGCAATTCCATGGCCAACGTTCGATAGGCTTTTTTAATGGCGGCGTCCGAAGCATCACGGGGCACACCCAGGAGTTCATAATAATCGGTGGACATTTATTTTTTGTCTTTATCAGTGTGTACTTCCTCGTAATCCGCTTCCACCACATCTTCTGGCTTGCCGTGGAAGGATCCCTTGCCACTGGCATCCTGCTGGCCATGGGAAGCCTCGCCGTGGGCTGCTGCTGCTTCGCTATCTTTATAAACCGCCTCACCCAGTTTGAGAGAAGCCTCCATCAAGGTTTGAGTCCGACTTTCAATCTTTTCGGCGTCATCTCCATCCAGGACGGATTTCAGATCCGCCACAGCAGTCTCAATGGCTTTCCTGACTTCGGCATCCACCTTGTCGCCATGCTCCTTGAGGGATTTTTCCGTGGCATAAACCAGGGAATCCCCATGATTACGGGCATCGATCAATTTGCGCTTTTTGGCATCATCCGCTGCATGGGTCTGAGCTTCCCGCACCATTTTGTCGATCTCGGCCTGGGTCAATCCACCAGAGGCTTGAATCTTGATGGATTGCTCACGTCCGGTCCCTTTGTCTTTGGCTGCCACATGTACCAGACCATTGGCATCAATGTCGAACGTGACTTCGATCTGCGGAACACCCCGTGGAGCCGGAGGAATTCCCACCAGATCAAACTGGCCCAAGAGTTTATTGTCCGAGAACATCTCCCGTTCGCCCTGGGCCACCCGGATGGTCACGGCGGATTGACTGTCTGCGGCAGTCGAAAAAACTTGGGACTTTCGGGTCGGAACCGTCGTATTTTTATCAATCAACTTGGTGAAAACACCACCCAGAGTCTCGATACCCAACGACAACGGAGTCACATCCAGCAGCAGCACATCTTTGACATCCCCCTTGAGGACGCCACCTTGAATGCCTGCGCCAATGGCCACGACTTCATCGGGATTCACCCCCTTGTGGGGTTCCTTGCCAAAAAACTCAGCCACCAGACTCTGCACTTTGGGCATCCGGGTCATGCCACCCACCAGAATGACTTCATGCACATCACGAGTCGAAATGCCGGCATCTTTCAAGGCGATCCGACAGGGTTCCAGAGTGCGTTGCAACAGATCATCGACCAGGGATTCCAGTTTGGCCCTGCTCATGCTGATGTTCAAATGTTTGGGACCGCTGGCATCCGCAGTGATGAACGGCAGATTGACATCCGTCTGGGTACTGTTGGAAAGTTCGATCTTGGCCTTTTCCGCCGCTTCCTTGAGACGTTGCAAAGCCATGTTGTCAAGACGCAAATTGATGCCATGTTCTTTCTGGAACGTATCCGCCAGATACTGAATGATGGCATGATCGAAATCCTCGCCCCCCAGGAAGGTATCCCCGTTGGTGGATTTCACCTCGAACACGCCGTCGCCGATATCCAGAATGGAAATATCGAACGTACCACCGCCCAGGTCATATACGGCAATGGTTTGACTGCCTTTTTTGTCCAGACCATAGGCCAGGGCCGCTGCCGTGGGTTCGTTGATGATGCGCAAGACATTCAGACCGGCAATGCGTCCGGCATCCTTGGTGGCCTGCCGTTGGGCATCGTTGAAATAAGCCGGGACCGTGATGACGGCATCCGTCACTTTTTCGCCCAGGTAATCTTCAGCGGTCTGTTTCATTTTTTGCAGGATCATGGCCGAAATTTCGGAGGGACTCATTTTCTTGTCCCCGGCCTTGACCCAGGCGTCACCATTGTCCGCCTTGATGATTTCATACGAAACCAGTTTCTTGTCCCGCTGTGTCGTCGGATCATCGTACCGACGCCCGATCAGCCGCTTGATGGCAAACAGGGTATTCTTGGGATTGGTGACCGCCTGCCGTTTGGCGGATTGCCCAACCAGCCGTTCATTGCCCGACGTAAAGGCGACCATGGAAGGCGTGGTGCGACTCCCTTCGCTGTTTTCGATCACTTTGGGGTCTCCCCCTTCCATGATGGCCACGCAAGAATTCGTGGTGCCCAGATCAATACCGATAACTTTGCC
>JAMOBH010000029.1:0-27808 GCA_039908085.1 Magnetococcus sp. YQC-5 | reverse complement strand
TACGATTCTCGATACCCACCATTAAGACTCCCATGTGATGATCCCCTTTCCGCCTTCTACTCTAATTGATCAGGAGGTCAGTGTCTCACATATCATTGGCACACAGGGTGGTCTCCTTTCGGGGGGCATGGGATACACGGGACTTTGATCAACTTGTCGCACAGTTCAAACCAATTCAAAATCTGCCATATCAGCTTAAACCAAGCAATATTATATGAATTTATCTTAAAAAAATTTGGAAGCATTTTTTCCCCTTGACTTTGTAGTGTAATCGCATCAATTGCCTTTGATTTTTGTTGCAGTGAAGCTGGTCTTTGTGGTCTAATGCCATGCATGCGGAATTGTTTGAGATTCCATCTGATCGTGTCAGTCGTGATATCATGCTAAAGAAATACGGCCAAACAACATGAAAAACACAAGTGAAAAGTTGTATCTTTACAACGATCTGACTGAGCGTATTCTCAGCATTCGTGATCAACTCTCCTCGCCACCGTCTGATCAACTGATTGATTCTTTGAGTTTATCCCTGTTTGATTTGGTCTCTATCGTCGAGGAGCTGAAAATCGCTGGTTTGCCAGAAATTGGCGAGGATATGCGACAGGTTTTGTCCATGATCCTGTCTGGCAAGCGATCCTATAACGATATGGTCAAGGAGAGCATCCAGCTGCTTGTGGGCCTCATGTACCGGAGCGCGGTCAACAATGAACCTTGTTTGCAGGAAATTGAGGATCTGGCGATGCTGGTGCAGGGCATCAAACGGGGGGACAGTGATGGTTTTTTCATCACCGACCATAAAATCCCCCTCAACGATGACGCCCAGGTCTCCCTGTTTGATGACGGTGTTTCCCTGTTTGACGACGATGACTCTGCGGTCTTGTTTGACGACGGCACCGAGGATCAACAGGAACGCGCGCCAGATTCCAAACCCGACGATGACTCTGCTGTCTTGTTTGACGACGGCACCAAGGATCAACAAAAACGCACGTCGATTCCCAAACCTGCTGCAACCGTCAAGCTGAACCCCTTGGATTTTCAGCCATTACGCATATTGATTGTCGATGACGATTTTAACAGTCGATTCCTCATGCGACATGTTTTGGCTGACTATGGAACCTATGATTTCGCCACCAACGGCGTTGAGGCTGTCCAGGCCTTTCAGTTGGCCCATGAGTGTGGTCAACCTTATGATGTGGTATTCCTGGATATCTCCATGCCGATGATGGATGGACAACAGGCCTTGCAGGAGATGCGTGAATTCGAACGAGAAATGGGTGCGGCAGGAAAAGAAGCGATCATTTTTATGGTCACGTGCTTGACTGCCTATGAGACGGTTTGTCAGGCTTTCTTTAAAGGCTATTGTACGGATTATATCGCCAAGCCTGTCAAATTTGAACAAATTATCAACAAGATGCAAGAGTATGATTTGTTGAGACCACGCGATCAAGCCTGTATAGGTTAGAACAGAATGTCCGTCTGATAACACTCCTGCTTAAAAAGAATCAGCAGCACTACAAAATTTATAAGATGCCAAAAAAACACTTAAAGTATATGGACAGCAAATAAAAATAATATTTTTGTTTGTTTGAGATTATGTGGTTGTGCAAAGTTGATCGACGATATGGATGATTTCCTGACTCAATTGTACGGCCCGTTCGGCGTGTTTTTCGGGATAGTTGTTGACAATGTTATAATCTGCGGCTTCTCTTAATGATTTGATGGTTGGCAACAGGACACCGACTTGCCTGATGCGAAGGGTTTGATCTCTGTTCGGTCCTTCTTGGTCAGAGAGAGGAATATGTTGCAGAGCCGTGATTAATCGGTGATGGGTTCCTCGACCTTTGGCGTACTGATCCAGGTTGAAGGTTGATGCAAGGTTTTTGCAGGCATGAAAGGCACCGTAATAGGCCCGGTTGGTCGCAGAGCGGTCATGCATTTCATCTTGATGTTGCAATAAGGTCTGGGCGATAGCCAGATATTGTTGCGGGGAAACAGTCATGGGGTCATCTCGGTTGTGAACGTGACAACAACGCATTCAGATGCGCGTGTGGGATCTTTGGTTGCTTTTCGCATGGCATGCGCAATCTCCAGATGGACTCCCTGTTCAACAGTAAGCCAAAGGATATAGGAAAGAGAAATCCATTGGTCGTATTCGTCCTCGTGGAAATGCAGTTCGGTTCCTATGATTTGAAGTTTTCTTTCACGCAAGAAATCGGTGGCCTCTCTTTGCAGATCTTCCACCTCGGCGTCTGGGATGCCGACTGTTGCCAGAAAGTTTTTGCACTGGATCAGATCGGAAATATTATAGGGGAAGGTGCCAAATACCGATTCATCCCATGCATCCAGCCAAGAGGCCGCTTTTTGGATGCGTCCAGCAGCCAGATTAGCGAAAATGGCTTTGATGTAAAGCACTTTGAAGAGTGGCAAGGCTATGCAATACTGGTCGGCCAAGTCGGCTGCTTCAGAACAATAACCAAAGCTAACCAAGGCGTTAATATGGTTGGCTTTTAATGTGGCGTTCTGTGGTTCATGGCTCAGAGCAATTTGATAATGGTCACGCATGGATTCTTCGTGGCCTTGCAGGGTGGCGATAGTACCTAGAGCAGCATGCGCAATGCCAGGGTCTTTTTTGCTCCATTGTTCCGCCTGCCGTTTGTCCCTTTGCAGGGCCACTTCATCCATAACAGGCACCCCAAGCGGAAGATCCGCAATGCGGTTAAAAATTTCAACCAGTGCCGCATTAGATGCGAGTGGAACTACCATGTCGGTACTCCCCAAGAGTGATTTTTTAAGAATAAAATATCACGTGACAGGATGACACGCAACAGGGAAATGGCAGGGGTGGACAAACCAGGGGGAATTGTTGGAAACTGACTTCCTTTGGGGTTCAAGGCCAAGAGGTTCTTGGACCACCCTCTTCAGTTTGGGTCGTTTTACAGTCGGTTGAAAAACTTCCTGGGGAGGCGGTGAACCGCCTCCCCAGACCCCTCCACCCTTTTTTTTTAATTTTTTTTATTGGAGGGGGATTACTGGCAGTGGCTCTCGCCCCTGGATCCCATCACTTTGATTCTCTTGATGCAGAAGGATTATTGCCATGCAACGCAGAACGTTCATTCAATCCGCTGCCTTGTTGGCAGCAGCACAGGTTTCATCCATGGTCAATACCGTCGAGGCGGAAACAACCAACGATAAAGAAAAATCACGGGTACAATCCTATCGTCCCTTGGGCAAAACCGGCATGAAAATAAGCGACATCTCCTTCGGGGCTGGACGTCTCTCCTCAGCTGCATTGGTGATGCGGGCCGTGGACCGGGGCATGAATTATTTCGATACCGCTCCCGATTACGGTCAAAGCGAAGATTTCCTGGGCGAAGCATTACAGAAAATGAAAGGACGCGATAAAATTCATATCGTCTCCAAATACTGTCAGCCCATTCCCTTTCAATCAGGAAAAAGCCATCTGCAAGTCGGAGTCAAACAACAGGATTACATAGGGGCCGTGGAAAACAGCCTCAAACGTTTGAAAACCGATTATCTGGATGCCGTCCTGGTCCATGCCATAGGTGAAAAAACCGATTTTGCCGCTGAAAAGGCGCGTCTGTTGGACCCTGAAATGTTGGCTGCCACGGAAACTTTGAAAAAAGCTGGCAAGGTGCGTTATCTGGCTGCCTCCTCCCACGGTCCCAACAACATGGAACCCTTGATGATGGAGGCGGTCAAGTCCGGCCATTTTGATTTCATCATGCCCGCATTCAATTTCTTGAAATTTCCCAAAATCCCGGAAATCCTCAAAGAGGCCAAAGCCCGCAATGTGGGCGTGGTCGCCATGAAGGTCTTGGCCGGAGCCAAAGAGAGCGAAATGAAATTCGGTCCCGGACAATTCGAACAATCCGCATTCAAATGGGCTTTGCACCATCCCGAAATCAGCGGATTGGTCATTACCATTCAATCCGCTCAAGATCTGGATCTCTATTTGCCAGCATCCGGGCAACCTTTCACCGCTGCGGATCAACGGATTCTGGATCAATATGCCGCCTTGCACGGTGCCAATTATTGCCGCACAGGTTGCGGTGATTGTCTGGGCGCGTGTGAACAAGGGGTGGATATCGCTTCCATCCTGCGCTATCAAATGTATTTCGAAGATTACGGCGATGAAAAACGCGCCATGCTCGCTTATGCCGCCATGGAAAAAAATGCGGGTCTGTGCGGCAGTTGCATAGACGACGCATGCACCCGCGCTTGTGCTTATGGCTTGCCGGTCAGTCAAAAAGTGCAGGCTGCCCATCGGCTTCTCTCCTGGCCTCATGTGGCTTGATGCCGTGACAACAACGCCTTCACTTGGAGTACGCTGGGGCTTGCTGGCTCTGCTGCCAGTGATCACCCTGGGCGTCTGGCTGGAGGGACAACGTTATGATCCCGGTTTGTTGGATTTTAAAAGTGCGGCGGTCCGCTTGTCTCCGTTGGTCGCTTTTTTTCCTGATCAGGTCGCAGGTCTGCACCGTCTGGGTGAATTGCGTCGCTTCAGCAAGGAAAATTTGCATGAATATGTCAATGGTCATGCCGAATTTTTCATCACTGCCGGTTTCCAGGAACTGGTTGTGGGAGAGTATGGTCGTTTGGGAGAGACTGGACGACCTCAGGTGGTGGTGGATATCTATGAGATGGGTAAACCTTTGTTTGCCTTTGGGGTGGTGACACAAGAGACCCAACCAGATGCCCAACCCAGTCTCATCGGAGAGATGGGTAATGCCGATAGTCGTGGTTTGCGGTTTATTCTGGGTTCTCGTTACATCAAAATGACGGCCTTTGAGGATGGTGTCCCTTTGGAAACCTTGGGACGCACGTTGGTGCAATCGATGGGTAAGATGGGCAGCGTTGGGATATTTCATTTCCCGGAGTTTGGCACGCCGTTGACGACACGATTTGTCAAGGAGAGCTATCGGGGATTGGATTTTTTCAATAATGTGATCGAGCGTTCGTTTCAATGGCAGGATCGCACGATTCAGGCCTTTCTGGCTGGAGATTCGGCGACTGCGAGCCAGGAGTTGGAGAGACGTTTGACGGAATTTCTCCAGCAGGAAAAAATTCCAGTTGCACGGGTGGAACAAGATGGATTGGTCGTGTATGTGGTGACAGATCCCTATGAAGGCGAATGGTTTTTCCTGCGCAATCAGGAACAGGTGATCGGGGCCTTCGGGATGGCTCTGGAGGCTGCACGGACACCCTTGAAAAGGTTTGTTGAAGATGGCAATAAAAGGCGTGAACAAAATACCCATCAATAGCACCGAGCCGATTTTGACCCGACGGGCCTTTTTGGGACAGGTGGCTGGCCTTTCCGGGGTTGCGGTTGGTTTGGCGGGTGGGGGCTATCTGGTTTACAGCGATGAACCGATCCGGCAAGCCCAGGTGAAGGTGCAGAAGTTCAAGGATTTTCGGGTGAAGCCCGATCCTATGCATCCTGTGATGGCGGTGGTGCGTGGGGCACGGATCGAGGCCATGGTGCAGGAGGCCGTGACACGACTGGGTGGCATGGCTCGTTTTGTTGCGCGTGGGGATCGGGTTTTGTTGAAACCCAATGTGGGATGGGACCGACAACCGGAACAGGCGGCCAATACTGGACCTGAATTGGTGGGGGCCATGGTACGGATCTGTCGGGAGGCGGGGGCAGCTTCGGTTTTGGTGACAGATGTCTCTCTTAATGACCCAAGGCGTTGTTTTGCCCGTTCCGGGATTGAGGAGGTGGTGTTGGCCGCAGGCGGGAGTGTGGCTCTGCCGGGACGACATGATTTTGTCGAAACCGATTTGGGGGGGAGTGTACTCAAGGTGTGGCCGGTTGCACGTTTTTTTCATGAAGTGGACAAGGTGATCAATCTGCCTATTGTCAAACATCATTCACTTTCCGGTTGCACCCTGGCCATGAAAAACTGGTATGGGGTGCTTGGGGGGGAGCGCAATCGTTTGCATCAGGCTATTCATGGGTCCATTGTGGATTTGGCAGCGGCAGTGCGTCCCACATTGACGGTTATGGATGCTACTCGTGTTTTGAAACGTAATGGTCCCACAGGTGGCAGTTTGGCGGATGTGGTTCGGGAAGAGACGATCATTGCTTCGTTGGATGAGGTTGCTTTGGATAGTTTCTGTTTGGGATTTTTGGATTTGTCACCTGATGTTATTCCTTTTTTGGCTATGGCCGAGATGCGTGGATTGGGCAAGGTGGCATGGCGTGAGGTGAATGTGTCGCATTCTCAGGTCGGGTAGATACGTTATTTCAAGGCGGGATAAAGGATTGGGGGGTGCAGAGGGAACCATTCCGCCAAGTGGGGTCCAGGGGCGAGAGCCACTGGTGGGGGTTGGGGCGAGAGCCACTATCAATCCATTTCACCAATATTTTCAAAATTGTTCTGGCTTAATTGGAAGGCACCATGTTTGGATTGCGGGGTATACGGCGGATTTATTCCATTTTTTTCTTTTGTCTGTTTCTATTTTTTATTCTGGTAACGGATTTCACCCACCTCAAGGGTTATGAAGTTACTCTGTTTTTGGAACTGGATCCATTGACTGCCCTGGCTGGTTTATTGACCAGTCATACTCTGTATCAGGGGTTGGCACTTTCTTTGATTGTTTTGATTCCCACGTTGTTTTTGGGACGATTTTTTTGTTCTTGGATCTGTCCTTTGGGTACGCTCAATCAAGCCGTGAGTTTTTTTTTCAATCGTCGGCGACCTTCAGATGCGTATGAAATCAACCGCTATCGTCCTCTTTATCGAACCAAGTATTATATATTAGTCGTATTATTGATTTTTGCGGCGTTTGGGTCGTTGCAGACCGGGCTGTTGGATCCGATTGCTTTGATTTATCGATCTTTTATGATTTCTATTTTGCCTGCGGTGGACCATGCGGCTGGAGGGGGGATTTATGCATATCCGGCGGTATTTTACGGTGGGGTATTCGTCAGTTTTTTATTGATTCTGCTGGTTCTGGCCAATCGTTTTATCACCCGTTTTTGGTGTCGGACGTTGTGTCCGTTGGGGGCGTTGTTGGGATTTTGTTCTCAGTGGTCGATCATGCGGATTCGACGGGATGTGGACAAATGCGTTCATTGCGGGAGATGTTTGCAGTTTTGTCAGGGGGCGGCAGACCCGGATGGGGCGGTACGGCATTCGGAATGTTTGGTGTGTATGAACTGTATTGAGGGGTGTAGTCATGGGGCGTTGCATTACGGTGTGTCCAGGGAGCGCAGTTCTGTGGGGCGTCCGTTGGATGTGCAACGTCGGCGACTGGCTGAGAGTGTGGTTGGGGCGTTGGTGGCTTATCCGATGCTGCGAGGATCCATTTCTGCCCGCACCACGCCAGCGGCGGAGGTGATTCGTCCACCTGGTGCGTTGCCGGAAGGCCCTTTTTTGGCCCGTTGCGTCAAGTGCGGGTTGTGCATGCGGGTCTGTCCGACCCATGTATTGCAACCGGCCTTGCTGGAGGCGGGTTTGGAGGGATTGTGGACGCCGATCCTGATGAATTCCATCGGGTATTGTGAGCATCATTGCGTATTGTGTGGACAGGTCTGTCCCACGGCGGCCATACGTCCGATTTCGGTGCAAGAAAAGGTGGGCGTGAAACCTTTTGGGCAACCGATTCGCATGGGGACGGCCTTTTTTGATCGGGGGCGGTGTTTGCCTTGGTCCATGGATGTGCCCTGTATTGTGTGTGAAGAGGCATGCCCCACCTCGCCCAAGGCCATTTGGTATGAAACCGTGGAAATCATGAAACGGGGTTCAAGAGATAAAATCATGTTGAAGCGTCCGGTGGTCCAGCCTGATTTATGTATTGGGTGTGGTATTTGTGAAAACAAGTGTCCTGTGACGGACAAGGCGGCCATTCGGGTGACTTCGGTGGGGGAAAGTCGTTCCAAGGAGAACCGGATGTTGTTGAATGGTTGACTAGTGGCGTAAGAGGGGCAAAAGTCCGGGCAACTTGCAACTATCTGTTTTTCGGTCGATATTTTATATGGCAAAAATCGTAGACTCGGCCTTGACGAGCCATTTTGGCTCTAAAAAGGCCATTTTTGGCCATTCAACGATGGATTTGGGGTAAAAATGGTCGAGTTTGGCTGCTTGTCCTGTTCTGAAACAACATTAAAAATCAATATGTTGCCTTCAGAAGAGAAACCTGCCCGGACTTTTGCCCCTCTTACCTAGTGGCTCACCCGTGCTGATTTGACGGGTTGGCTGGCCCCAATTTCCTGGCAAGTCGACCAATTCCAACCAGTCATTTCAGCATGGTTGTCCCACTACGTTGCCAGACAAAAAATTGGAGGAATATATTTGAAATACAATATGAAGCAGCAATCGACTAATTTACCTCCTTATTCTTATAAAAAGTCCGATGTGGATTTTATCTCCACTCGTGTTCTCGAACTTACCTACACCGCCCACGATCTCAAACCCTTTGCCGAGGATCTGGGCTACCAAGGACATCCTTTCCGTTGGGATCCTGATCGTCGCGCCTATCTCCGGGCGGAATTGGATGCATACTATGCCCGGCTGTATGCCCTGACCCGCGATGAATTACGCTACATCCTGGACCCGGCGGATGTGATGGGGGCGGACTATCCGAGCGAGACGTTTCGTGGATTGAAAAACAAGGAGATGAAAGAATTCGGTGAATACCGCACCGCTCGGTTGGTACTGGCAGCGTGGGACCGGCTTCATCAACAAGGTATAGGGAGATAATACATGGCGGAACCCGCGCCCAAGCTTCTCTCTCTAATCTCTTCTATCCCACATTCCTCTCAAAATTCTCGGGATGTGGTGAAAGAGTACTTTTCCAATGAGCTTGTCTTTGGTGTTGTCGGCTTTGCTGGCTCCGGCACATCTACCATTGCAGCCCAACTGAAAGAACTGTTGAAAAATGAAAATCTGCGCGGCGGTGCCTTTTCAGCTCATATCATCAAAACAAGAGAGCTATTAAAATTGTGGGCCGATTCCGAAAAAATTGAATACGACAAAAATGCAGATGAAAAGAGCATCAATTCTGTCGTCGTTCTACAAAGTCTTGGCAATCAACTCAGACAAGGAAGAAAGGATCTTTCTGCAGCCGCCGTTCTTCTGGTTGAACAAATCAGAAAAAAACGGGCTAATGAGATGGGGATAAAGTACATCTCAAACCTTCCCATTATGCCAGATGGATCCCGGCGAGCCTATATATTGGATTCAATCAAACATCCGGCTGAAGTTGAACTTTTCAGAAGAATTTACGGCAACGCATTTTGCCTGGTTGGCGTGGTGTGTGATGAAGAGGTCAAGCTGAAACGTCTCAGAGGTCAGTTTTCTCAATCTGGGACAGATCAAATTAAAGAGTTCATGAAAAACGACGCCAAATCCATTCACGATGAAGGGCAACGGGTTGAGAAAACGTTTTATCTGGCTGACTTTTACATCGACAATTCTGAAGAGAGAGTGAATGACGATGGTTCATCGAATGAGCACTGGAGCGTTTCAGACGAATTGTCGCGCTTAATTAAAATTGTGACTCATGCCGAAATCGTCCGGCCTCGTGCTTCAGAAGTGGCTATGTACTATGCTGATTGCGCGCGCCTGAGCAGTGCTTGCCTGTCTCGACAAGTCGGTGCCGCCCTCATGGATGCAAAAGGGAATCTTGTTGCCACTGGAGCAAATGAAGCACCACGAGCTGGTGGTGGCGTCTATGGGGAATCTTTCACAGAGGATTCGAAAAAGGATTACCGATGTGCTTTCCATCAAAACCAAGATAGACGGCACTGCCATAGCAACGAGCATCAAGGGAAAATCGTAAAAGAACTTTCCGCAAAGTTGCGGGAGGCATTCCCCGATTTGTCCAGTACTCCAGATAAAGTTGAAAGTGTTTTAAAAGATTCCAGTATCGGAGGGCTGCTTGAGTTTTCACGGGCTATTCATGCTGAAATGGATGCAATCCTCACTGCGTCTCGTCAAGGCGTTTCTCCCAAAGGAACAAAGCTCTTCGTAACCACATTCCCCTGCCATTACTGTGCCCGACACGTTGTCACCGCTGGGGTCGATGAGGTACAGTTTATCGAACCTTACCCAAAGAGCAAAGCACTTGAGCTTCACGACGATGCCATCACCACCAGTAGGGGAGATTGGAAGCCTCCGAGCGATGGTGGAACGAAAGTTCTTTTCACCCCCTTCGTTGGTGTTGCGCCCCAGCTCTATCGCCGTGCCTTCATGAAGGACCGCGATCTGAAAGATGACTCAACAGGGAATAGACAGATAGGAGAACCCGATTGGGGTAGCCCATGGGATACGACACGACTCAGTTTCGCAGATCTGGAACTGGCGATAACAAAAAAGTAGGAGGTATGATGTCTTTCCAACACCAAGCTGAAATTATTCCTTTTCGCACGCTCCTAAAAAAACAGCTTACGGCTAAATCTGGGATTCGTTATTCGTCTCAGATGTCTTTATTTCCTTACTTCGATGAGCGGCTTGTCTTACTCGTCAACATTGAGAGCATTTCTGGCGAACAACTGTTAGGACTGATTGCTGACACAAAACCTTCTGTTGTATTTGATTTGCGACCATGTCCACGATTTGATCTTGAAGGAATAGACAGGCCAACATTTTTAAAGATTATCAAAGAAAAGCAAGCGAGGTATTTTGATCTGGCCAATGCAAACGGGATTCTGACCAGCGACGATCCAAAGCTTCACCCCGTCTACGCTGCTGCACTCGTCAGTGATAAGTTGGCTTCTTTGAAATTGACTGGGCCTATCCTTGTGTTCCTCAACAGTTCTCAGCAAGTAACTGATTATTCTATTTCTTTTCCTGGCTCACTCAAGCCAATCCCGAAAAATGGGTGGGATGTGCATCCATTTGAATCATGGGCAAGCGAATAGGATTCTTAATGTCCCTGAACCTAGTGGTGGAAAGTGGAAGTTTGTGGCCCATACGATTTTCTTGGTCCGTGAGTGGGCGGTTCTCCTTAGCGTTGGGCTGGGTCACGCATTTCCACTTTTTCCCACTAGTGGCCTAACCGACCTGATTTGATGGGTTGGCTTTGCCATGTTTCCAGGATTACCAGCACATTTCAACCAATCAAATCAGCTCTGTTGCCCCACTAGGGCCGCATGCAGGATATTTGAGAAGGTTCACTGTTTGGTTGTGGTGCGGGAGCTCCTCTGAGCAGCCCTTCAGTTGACAGGTCTTCGTCCAGCTCTTCCCAGTGGATGCCGTAGCCGCCTCCGCAGAGTTCCCATTGTTCTCGTTGTCCTGGGGTGGCTTGTTCAAGCTTTGGGAACCATGCCAATGGAGCCGAGATGGTTCTGCCATCCATCAAGCTTACGCAGATGGTTTCTTTAGTGATATCAACGGTCTTGACTCGTTCGTCTGCCCTTGATGCCAAACTATTCATTTTACTTCCTCAAGTGATTGTGTGTGTATTCCTGTTTTGATGGGTCAAGATGACTGAACCTATTAAAACGGTGATTCACCCATCAGCCTTGAAAAATCGGCGAATGGATTGGATGTTGCGCTGGACTTCTTGGATGGAGTACCTGGGATAGGTGGGCAGGAGCAGGATTTGGTTGGCGGTGGCTTGGGCATTGGGGCAGTCGCGGGCATACTGGATGAAGCAGGGGTGTTGGGCGCAGTTGGTCAGATGGGGAGGGGCCACGTCGCGTCCTTCGCGCAGGAGATGGTGCATCAGGGCGTTGCGTTGTGGGGATTGGATGGGAAATTGGGTATAGCCGTGGGAGCTGTCCAGACGCAGGGGAGGCAGGATCAGATCTGGAAGGTCTTGCAGGCCGTGGTGATAGAGTTTGGCCCGGTCGATTCTGGCGCGGGTGTTGGCGGCCACGGAGTCGAGTTGGCGCATCAGGATGCGGGCTTGCATGGGGGTCATGCGTCGGGCAAGATGTTCAGGAAAGGTGGTTTGCAGAGTGCTGTCGCAATCATCCTGGGAAGAGATGCCGGACCATGGGGCATGGTGGAGCAGACCGTAGCGACGGATCCAGAAGGTGATGCTTTTGAAGATCCAGGGATGTGTGATCAAATCGAACACAAGGGCCTGGAAGGTTCGTTGCAGATAACTGGGCATATCCATCCAGGGAAAGAACTCCAACAGAGTGGCGGCATGAGCCAACACCTGGGCATGGGGTGTGACCAGCATGCCGCCGTAGAGGCAGTTGAGGGGGTTGTACATGCCGAAGGAGAAGATGCCGGCATCGCCCATGGTTCCGACGTGCCACCCGTTGACGATGGTGCCGAAGGCGTGGGAGGCATCCTCGATGAGGGGGACGTTGAGTTCGATACAGCGGGGTTTCAGGAGGTCCAGATCGGTGGCCAGGCCGAAAAGATGAGTGACCATCACGGCTCCGGTGGTGTGGTCGATGAGGTCCGAGGCGGTTTTGGGGTTGATGTTGCAGGTGGTGCGGTCGATATCGACGAAACAAGGAATGCCCCCGGCGCACAGGACCATGTTGATGACGTCTGGAATGGTATAGGGGGAGAGGATGACGTTGCGTCGTCCTGATTGGATCAGGGATTTGACGGCCAGATAGACGGCCACGCGGGCTTGGGGTGTGAGAAGAGTTGTTTTGTCGTCCACGCCGATCATATGGGCGATGGATTGTTCCAGATCCTTCAGGTCGTCGCCCTGAGTGACGCGGCCAAACAACAGATTCCCGAAGATGGTGAGGTAATCACGCAGCGATGTATAGAGGCGAAAACGGGGTTCTGGTGGTGTGGGTAACAGGTTCATGGTGCAAAAACGCTCCCCTCAAGCGTGTTGTGTGGTCATGCCTGATTTTTTTGTGCAACAACTAAAATCAATAATTAACCAGCCGGATGTCATGAGGCATCACGAACGCCCGATATCGCGGCGGGAGGTGGAGATGGTGACGGTGAAGCCGGCGACGACATCCAGCAGGGACATGACGGTGATGGTCAAAAAGAGTGGGGTTCCGGCGGGTTGATAGATGAGAAATTCCACCAGAAAGATCACGAAGATCAGCATGGAGAAGAGGTGATCCACAATGGATTCGGTCCCGGAGCGGGTGGCTTTGAAGATTTCGAAGTAGAGGACGATGACGCCCGCAAGGATCAAGATGTCGGCCACGGTGAAGGTCAGTCGTGCCCCGGAGGTCAAGCCAAAAGCGAACAGGGGCGTTGCCGTGCTGATTTCAGGGTGGCTTTTGTGGGCATGGAGCAGCCCGTTGAGGATGACCAAAATATAGGTAAATAATGGAATGCTTGTCAGTAATGGCATGTCATGACCAGTTTGTTGTGCAGGAGGGGTCGGTTGAGTCTCTCTATTGATACTCCATTTCGCGACAAAAAAAAACAGTTTCCGTGAGATTGGACGTGGATTTTTTGCCGGGGTTGGGATATTCAATAATCAACGTCATTCTGGTGAGGGATGATGTCATCTTCAAAGGCCAGGGGGAGGAAGAAAATCATGGATTCATCCGCTCAGGGAAACGTTCCGGGAATGGTTGATTTGGAACTGCATCTTGCCCATTGCAAGCTGGTCAAACGTCAAGGTGTGATGCGGGCTGCGGCGGATGCCCGACTGGTGTTGAAGCGTGGGGATGGTGGCCAAGAGGCCTCCAGTACGCCTTTCAAGTTGGTGGCACCGTTGGGTGCCATTGAAAGCAAGGATCTCTCCTGGTATCTGGAACAATTTTATCATTGGCCCTGGGGACAATTTTTGGTTCGGGCGCAGGCAATAGAGGCACAGTTGCCAAAATGGGGTGATGCCCTGTTCGCGGCGGCACTTGGGCACAAAAGCGCGTTGCCGATTTATTATGAATGGAAGCAGGCCGGAAGGACGGCATCCCGTCGGTTTACGGTGCTGGTGGAGGCCTCGGAGGCAAGCTCGGAAGCATCCGCCAGACTGTTAAGCCTGCCGTGGGAGTTGTTGCATGAGGATGAAAAATTTCTGTTTCAGGGTGGGCAGCCTGTGCGGGTGCGCAGGCGTCTGCCTTCCACCCATTCCCATCCGCCCCTGACGTTTACGCCTCCCTTGCGGGTGCTGCTGGTCAGTCCACGGCCTGAAGATGAATTCGCAAGTTATATCGACCATCGGGTGACTGCCAAACCTTTGGCCAAGGCTTTGGCGGGGTTGGGGGAGTTGGTGGCATTGACGGTTTTGGAGACTCCGACCTTTCCTGCCATGCGACAAACCTTGTTGACGGCCAAACAACAAAGAAAACCGTTTCATGTGGTCCATTTTGATGGGCATGGGGTCTATCATGTCGATTGGCAATTAGGCGGTTTGGTTTTTGAAGAGCCTCGTGACGCGGAAAAACTGACTCGGCGCGGCAGTAAACTGGTCTCATCCAAGCAATTGGCGGATGAAATAGTTGGTCATGATATTCCTTTGGTTTTTCTGGAGGCCTGCCAAAGTGCGCAAACAGAGTTCAACCCGAATGCTTCCGTGGCCGGGGCATTGCTGAAAACAGGCGTGGCCTCGGTTGTGGCCATGAGTCATTCGGTATTGGTGGAGTCGGCCCGTCGGTTTGTGGAGGCTTTTTATGGTGCATTGGCAAACGGTGCCCGGATTGGAGAAGCCATGCTGGCCGGGCAATCGGTTTTGCATGATGAAACGTATCGTTTTGACGTGCCCGGAGCCGGGGAGTTGCACATTCAGGATTGGTTTGTGCCGGTGTTGTATCAGGAGTCGGAAGACCCCCAATTGATTCCCAATCCTCCAAAATCTCCTGCCAGGAAACATCGGTTGCAACTGGGCGAAGTTCCGCAAGAACCGGAACACGGTTTTATCGGGCGCAGTCGGGATTTGTTGACCCTGGAACGGGTGTTGCTGCAAAAATCATACGCCGTGGTGCTAGGTGAAGGGGGCGAGGGCAAGACTGCCCTGGCTGCGGAACTGGCCCGATGGCTGGTGACCATTCGCCGCTTCCGGCGTGCCATTTTTGTAAGTCTGGAAACACATAGCCATGCCCGCACGGTATTGGATTTTCTTGGCAAACAATTGGTTGAAGGGTTCATGGAGAGTCAGCCCAATGCATGGGCCACGCTGGAAACCATTCTGGAGCAAGAACCAACCCTGGTGGTGTTGGACAACATGGAATCGGTCCTTCCACCGCGTCCAGGGATGGATCCAGGCGTGTTCGACCCGGAGATATGGCAAAATTTATTGAAATTATTCAAAAAATTCCAGGAAGTGGAGGGTACTAAACTGCTCTTTACCAGTCGGGAGCGGATTGGTGAACCTTTTTCTGGCAATCATGTGGAGTTGGGTCGTCTGGTCCCGGATGAGGCCATGGAACTGGTGGCCGGGGTGTTGAAGAGTCAAAATATTACGCCAAATTCTGGAGACTCTGGCAATAATAAAGAAGAAATCAAAGCTTTGGTGGAAGCGGTCAACGGTCATGCCCGTAGCCTCGTATTGCTGGCACCAGAGCTGGTTGTCAAGGGTGTCAAGGCCACCACGGCGAACCTTGCGGATATCATGAAGCGATTACACCAAAAATACCCCCATGAGCGGGAACGTTCCCTGTATGCCAGCGTGGAACTCTCCCTGCGACGCTTGTCGCCAGCATTGAGACAAAAAATTCGGGTGTTGGGGGTGTTTCACGGTGGGGCGCATCTGGGTGTGGCAGCACACGTGATGGAACTGGCACGGGAAGAAAGACCCAAGCTCATCGAAGAACTGACAGGGACCGGCTTGGCCAGCAAGGGGGCTTACGGCCACCTGCGGTTTAATCCGGCTTTGGCTCCGTATCTGGATGGGGAATTGTCAGATGAAGAACGGGAGCAGGCGCAAGCGCGGTGGTTCGATGGCATGCGCAGCTTGGCAGATTTTCTGTATCAACAAAGATTTCAAAACATCCAATTGGCCAGCACCCTCACCCTGCTGGAGATCCCCAACCTTCTGGCTGCTTTGGATGTGGCGCACACACGGTTGGAACCAGAAAAAATCGTGGGCTTTGCCGTTCATGTAGAACAGTTGCTGGTCAAACTGGGACGCCCTGCGGCCCTGGCACGGGCAGTGGCTGTGAGGACCAAGGCGGCGGTCTTGGTGCCGGAGTGGGGGAATGCCCGGTTCGTGGCTGAGCAAATGGCTTTGGAGCTGTTGTTGGCGGAAGTGAACCTGCCATTGGCGTTGGAGAAGGCCAAAAAACTTTTGGAAAAAAGTCTGGCAGAGGGGGAGAAAAAATATCAGGGAGCCTCTTATCATATCGCTATGGCTTACGCTCTGTTGGGGCAGGTTCTGAGACATACTGGAAATCATCTGGAAGCATTAGTTTGTTTTGTTGAGTCCCGTCGTCGCTTCCAGGCGTTGAGAGAGGATGGTCAACACATGGCCAGTGTTTCCCTGGGAGAGCAGGGGGATTGTCTGATGGGCTTGGGACGATTGGATGAGGCAGAAGAGGCCTATGCTAAAAGCATTCTGGAAGACAAAGCGTTGAAAGATGAACGGGGCGTCGCGGTCGGCCAAATTCAACTTGGTACGGTATACATGCTGCAAAAGAAATATCAGCAAGCACTGGATGCTTACAAAGAATCTCAAGAGCGTTTTGCCAAACTGAACGAGCCTCTTACCGTCGCCACTGCTTGGCACCAGATGGGCATTGTTTACCGGGAAAGCAACCAATACGGGGAGGCGGAAAAGGCGTACAAAAATTCTCTGGCCATTCAGGTGAAAGAAAACAATCGCGCTGGGCAGGCGGATAGCCTGGGTGAGTTGGGCAATCTGTGTAACGTCATGGGCCGGTTGGAGGATGCGGCGATCTTCTACCGACAGGCGGCGGATATTCATATTCAATTGAATGATTTGGCCAAGGAGGGGTTGGACCGCAGCAATTTGGCCTACATCCTGATCAAACTGAAAAAGTTTGACGCTGCCCGTGTTGAGGTGATGCGGGCTATTGAGTGCAAGGCACCCTTCGGTCATGCCGCTACACCATGGACCACCTGGGATATCCTCCACGAATTGGAACTGGCGACCAACCACCCCCAAGCCGCAGCCCAAGCGCGGGAGGAGGCAAGAAAACGGTTTCTTGCCTATCGCTGGGATGGGGGGGAGAATCATCAAGGCTCTGGCCAATTATGTATCCAGGTTTTACAAGCCATTCAGGCCGGAGCGGTGGAGCAGGAAAAAGCACTCTTGGCAAAACTGGTAGTGCATTCAGAACTACCGAATAATCAAAAACCCATGATTCCCGTCCTGCAAAAGATCGTCGCTGGTTCCCGTGACCCGGCTTTGGCAGACGACCCGGCATTGTATTACTCGGACGCCTGTGAACTCATCTTGCTGTTGGAGCAATTGAGTTGATTGTGACAGATCATTCGTTTATCCTCTATTATACAGTGTCAATAAAAAATGGTGGAGAAGACCATGATCATCGACGTTTCTCTCACGCAGGAACTTGAAAGTTTTGTTCAGAATTGCGTTAATAGCGGAAGGTTTCATGATTTGAGTGAGGTTATTCATAGTGCCTTGCGTCTGCTTCGAACACAGGAGAACAGGCGCAATCAATTTACGGCACTGTTGGATACTATCCAGCAGGATACACAACGAGAAGGCTTTTATACTCTGGATGAAATTTTAAGCGAAATGGACGAGGTGATCGCTCAGACTGTCCAATGAAACCCTTCAAAAAGTCAAAGTCAAAACCCTGGGGGATGGATCCCTCAGTCCCCCTCTTTTTTTTTAATAATTTTAAAAAATAGAAAAAGGTGTAGGGTGTTGGGGGGCGGTTCACCACCCCCCAAGGTCTTGATTTTGTGTCTGACGAAACATTAAAATTTTTCGAACCCCTGATCGTCTTCCATGTCCGGCTGCCCCATCTCCAAAATCGTGCCGTTGTACTCTGGTGTTTTTTTGGCGGGTGGTACATGTCCGATTTTCAATTGGTTGCGCTGTCTTGTCTGACTGCGGGCTGACTTGCGGGTGGTTGGTGGGGGCGTCGTATGGTGCGCATAGGAGTCGCGCATCCTCTCGACTCTGCTGGAGGAATCAATTTTGAAAAAGGCGATCACCCCTTGCAACACTTCGGCCTGCGAGGAAAGCTCCTCGGAGGTGGAGGCCAGTTCCTCAGAGGCCGCCGCATTTTGCTGGATCACCTGATCCAACTGTTGCAGGGCCAGGTTGACCTGGTTCGCCCCTGTGCTTTGCTCCCGGCTGGCGGCTGCGATCTCTTGCACCAATTCCGCCGTCTTTTGAATATCAGGAACCAGCTTGTTCAACAACTCTCCGGCCCGTTCGGCCACTGCCGTACTCTTGGAAGACATCTCGTTGATCTCAGCCGCTGCCGCCTGACTGCGCTCGGCCAGTTTGCGCACCTCCGAGGCCACCACCGCAAAGCCCCGTCCCTGATCCCCGGCCCGTGCCGCCTCGATGGCCGCGTTCAGGGCCAATAAATCAGTCTGTCGGGCGATTTCTTCGATGATCGAGATCTTGCCCGCGATTTCCTTCATCGCCGTAACGGTTCCGGTCACGGCTGTCCCGGAGTCTTTGGCGTCCTTGGCCGCGCGCAAGGCGATGGACTCGGTTTGTCTGGCGTTGTCGGCATTCTGGGTGATGCTCGCTGCCATTTGCTCCATGGCCGCAGTGGATTCTTCAACGCTCGCCGCCTGTTCCGAAGCTCCCTGGGCCATTTCATTCGAGGTGGAACTCATCTGTTCGCTCCCCGCTGTCACATTCGCTGACCCGGTCTGGATTTCAGATACCACTTGAGTGATCTGTTTGACCATTTCCCCAAGAGAGAGCATCATCACGTCCTCTGGTGAACGGGGCTTCACCTCCACCCGCAAATCTCCATCCGCCAGTTTTTTGGTGATATCCGCCACATTCCGTTCGGCTTTGAGCAACGATTTCAAGGCAATCAGCAGGGTATCCTTGTCGGATCGCGCCGTAACCTCCTGATTTAAATCCCCCAGTGCCAGCCGTTCCATGGTCGTGACCACATTGCGTTCGGCTTGGATCAATTTTTTCAAGGCAATGAGCAGGGTGTCCTTGTCGGACCTCTCTTGGACTTCCTGGTTCAAATCCCCCAGGGCCAGCCGTTCCATGGTCGTGACCACATTGCGTTCGGCTTTGATCAATTTTTTCAATGCGATGAGCATGGTGTCCTTGTCGGACCTCTCTTGGACTTCCTGGTTCAAATCCCCCATGGCCAGATATTCCATGATACTCCCAACCCCGCGCAAGGCTTGGATCATGCGGGCCATCGAGGCATTCAGCGAGGTGGTATCCCCTTGGGCCACAATGATGTCACGGCTCAGATCTCCCATGGATACCGCCTGAACCACTTCGGCCATGGCCTGCGGTTCGCCACCCAGGGGTTTGCGAATCGTGCGGGTGATAAACCACGCAAACAGCAGGGCCAGCAGAACGGCTGTCAAGGAAATCGAAATAATTAATGTTATGGCTGTTTTGTTTTCCGCCTGCACACGGGGTCCAAGGGTGTCCTGCTCCTGCTTGAGAGAGAGCTTGATATCTTCCACGTCCTTGGCAACCAATGGTCCAATTCTATGCAAGGTGTTTTTGATGATTCCTTCACGTTCGTGAATGTTTGTGACAATCTTGTTGAAAATCTGTTGATAATTATCCCGCGCCTTGAGCATCTCCGCAAACAGTTCACGACGTTTGGGATTTTGGAGGGCTTGGTCCAACTTGGAGATCAATTCTTTCATTTCTCCCTGTAACTCGTTTTCCACTCGTGCGACGGCTGAGTTGTCATGGGTGTCCAGGAATTTTGCGGCATACAGGCGGGCCAACAAGACATGCTCCTGTAACCGTCCCGCCAGATAGACCGCGTCTGGATCCTGGTCAGCATGGGCCGTTTTCATGATTTCGGTCAGGTTTTCCCGCATCTTCGCCCCGTTGGGGTTCATGCCTTTGTCAGTCAATTCAATTAGTTGTTTATGCGTCTCAACGATTTTGATGAATCCTTTGTGGTATTCTTCAGTCAATTTTTCAATATCGGCAACCAGTTTGGCACGTTCTGGTTGCAGGATCTCCTTTTTGGCCTCATCGACGAACTCTTCCATTTTTTGGTTATAAATATTGAATTCATCCACATTTTTTTCATCGCCCGTGTTGATGAATTCTTGTGCTTGCAATTGCACCATCAGCATGTTGCCTTGCAGACGCCCAGCCAGGTTGGTGTCCCTGGCAATCCCCCGGTATTCGGTGAATCCTTGCACGGCCCCGCTCAAGCCTGTATAGCCCCCTCCAGCGACCAGGACCAACAACAGGACAACAGCACCGAATCCGCTTGCCAGTAATGTGGCTACTCGCATCTTTTGGAACATGGTTGATCTCCCGTGTCATTTTTATGACTGTCAATTGGATCGATGGGTACGGATACTACTTTGGGAACGAAGATAAGCGAATTTGATTAATTGTGGCACGTCGAGGATCAGGGAAATCCCTCCGTCGCCATTGATGGTGGTCCCGGAGATCCAATTCAGGGCACTGAAGACCCCGCCCAGGCTTTTGATCACCGCCTGTTGCCGTCCGATCACCCGATCCACGGCCAAACCGACTTCCAGGGATTCGACCTTGGCGATGATTACCCGTTCGTAACCGGGCAGAGTTCCAGGCACGCCCAGGAGTTGCCGCAGGCTGACACAGGGGATTTGATGTTCGTTGCGGACCATGCTTTCCACCAGACGTTCCGTGCCCTGGAGAGGTCTTTCCTGACAGGCTTCCACAGTGGCCAGGGGGAGAATGAAGGACTCATCTCCGATCCGTACCGCCAAGCCGTCAATGATGGCCAGGGTCAAAGGCAGCCGGATGGTGAAGGTCGAACCCTGCCGGATGGTACTGGTGATATCGATGGTCCCACGCATGGCGTCGATGCCTTTTTTGACCACATCCATGCCCACGCCGCGCCCGGAAATGTCGCTGACCTGTTCGGCAGTGGAAAAACCCGGCTCGAAAAGCAGATTGAACAGTTCCTTGCGCGACAGATTGGCCTCAGGGGAAATCAACCCCTTGGCCAGGGCCTTGGCCTTGACCTTGTCCGGGTCAATGCCCCGTCCATCGTCCTGAATGGTGATGCGTACATCACCACTGGTGTTGTCCGCAATCAAACGGACCGTGCCACGTGTGGATTTCCCGGACTGACGGCGTTCATCAGGGGATTCCAGTCCGTGATCAATGGCATTGCGCAACAGATGGAGCAGGGGATCCTTGAGCCGGTCGATCATGGTTTTGTCCACCTCGGTATCTTCCCCTTCGGTGATGAATTCCACATCCTTGCCCAGTTGGACCGCCACATCCCGCATCATGCGCCGGAAAGAGTTGAATACCGTGCCAATGGGCAACATGCGCAGACCCAGGGCATTGCCTCGCATTCCGTCCGAGAGGCGTTCCAACTCTTCGGCAATCTGGGTCATGCCAGGATCGCGGAATCGCCGGACGGCCATGCTCAACCGGGATTGGATGATCACCAACTCCCCGACCATGTCGATGAGTTTATCCAGTTTGATGGTATCGACCCGCATGCTGGTGTCGATGGCAGCAGGGGCGGCGGTTTTGCGTTTGGTGATTTCACGACGGATGAATTCGACGCATTCCTGAATGGATTGGCACGCCTTGTTATGATCTTGCACGGCCTTTGCAGCGTTGATCAGACGATCCTGATCTTCGGCGCGGATCCGGCCCAGAGCAATGTGGGTGATTTTCACACACCCCTCATCCACAAACATGAACTGTTCGTGAATGGCACTTTCGGGTTGGCTGGTCTGCAAGATGATGTCCCACCAGCCATAGGTTCGGTCTGCCACGAGATCTTCCAGACACGGAATGGTGTCGGATTGATAGGCGATACGGATATCTCCCATTTCGGCCAGATCGTCAAGCAGGCCCAACGGCTGCATCCCGGAGGCGATGGCGTCCTGGGGGGGCTGGAAGCGGATCCAATACGCGGCACTGGGGGCGGTTGCCTGGATCGGGTTGGTTTTGGTTGGGTCAGAGGTCGTGCTGGCACTCGCTGCCGGGGCGTCCAGGTAAGGCGTGAATGACTGGAGCAGCAGGGTGCTTTCCTCGGCCAGGGCAGCATCGGTGGCCGGTCCAGTGGCCAGGAGGTTGGACAGGTGATCCTTGGCGCGCAACGAGAGGGTGAGCAGGGTCTTGTCAATGGCGAGCTTGCCGGTGCGTACCCGGTCGAATACCGATTCCACCGAGTGGGCGAATCGCACGATTTCATTGAAGCCGGCCATGCCCCCGGAACCCTTCATGGTATGCAGGGCGCGAAAGGCTCGTGCCACCAGGTCGTTGTTGTCTGGGGCGGTCTCCAACTCCAACAGGGAGGTCTCCAGATCGGCAAGCAATTCAGACGCTTCGTTGCGAAAGGTTAGGCCCAGATCCGCTTGCATGGTGGTATACTCTCCAAAGGGATGTTGCAGTTCATGAACAAGACAATCAACGCAGCACTTTGGCTACAGTGGCCAACAGAACATCCGGCTTGAAAGGCTTGACAATCCATCCTGTCGCGCCTGCGGCTTTGCCTTCCATTTTTTTGTCCTGATTGGCTTCGGTGGTCAACATCAAGATCGGGGTATATTTGTTGATTCCGTCTGCCCGGACTTTTTGGATCAACTCCATGCCGCCCATCACCGCCATGTTGAGGTCGGTGATGATCAGATCCACCTTGCCTTGGGCTAAAACCTGAAGGGCGGAAACGCCATGGTCCGCGCTTTTGGTCGCGTAACCGGCTTCGTTCAGGATGGCTTGCACAGCTTCCCGGATGGTATCTGAATCATCAACGACTAATATTGTTTTTGCCATGGTGTTGTTTCCTTACTCATCTTGTTTGTCAGCGACAATGCGTTGCCATCCGGTCCTTTCCGCTTTGAGGGCGAAATCGGGATGCAGATCGTTCATTAAAATCAGCGTGTTACCCATGCGGGCAAAGGAGCGTACCGCCGCATGCAGGATCTGAAAAAAAGACAAATCCACACTTTCCACGTTGGCAAAGCTTATTTCTGTTTTGTTTTTGTCAGACACGGCGCGTAACAGGGTTTGGCGAATCTCTTCGGACTTTTCCACAGTACACGCACCCTCCAGGACGATTTTCATGGTTTTTGGTCTCGTATTGAGGTGGGCCAGACCTGTTGTGTCAGTTCTGTCTGATTTTTTCATGATTTTTTATCATCCTCGCACATCGGTTTCCTCTGGTTCATGCCCCGCAGTCAGGGTCGCGTTGGCCAAATCTTCCATAGAGAATACCTTGGATGCGTCCAACACGACAATAAATTTGTCGTTATATCTGCAAATTCCAGTTATGAAATCTGTGGGTGCCCGTGTGCCCATGCGGGGTGGGGGAGCCACATGGGCCGGATCAAGTTCCAGAACCTCTTTGACTGAATCGGCCATGGCCCCGATCAGATGGGTATCCTGACCGTTGACCAGTTCCATGATGATGATGCGGCTGTTGACCGTGCGTTGTCCCCCCGGCAAGCCGAAGCGGCGACGCAGATCCATCACCGGTACGGCATTGCCTCGCAGGTTGACCACCCCAAGCATGCAATCCTGGGCCTGGGGGATGCGGGTGATCTGACTGACATCGAGTATTTCGCGCACGGAAAAGATGTCCATGGCGTACAACTCCGCATCCAGGGTCAAGGTCAAAACTCGAAAGGTTTTGGCAGATGATTTTTTTGAGTCGTTGGCGTTGCTCATGTGATCTCCCCCCTTAGTATTTTTCAAAACCCTGGTCGTCGTCGAAGTCATTCTGATCCATATTCAGGATCGCGCCTTTGGTGTCTGCGTTATGGGCAATGGCCGTTCTTTTGGTCAAATTGGGCATCAATTGGGTGCGGGATCCCCCTGTCTGGCCACGGGCCGGTTGGCGGTTGGTACTCTTCTTTTTATAACTGGTCTGCTGCCCCATTTTTTTGCCGGGTGCTGGACTGGAAGTTCCGGTATCGAGTTTGAAAAACGAAATGACGGCCTGGAGTTGCTCTGCCTGAGCGGAAAGCTCTTCGGAACTGCCGGCCATTTCCTCGGAGGAGGCTGCGTTTTGTTGCACCACTTGATCCAATTGTTGCAATGCGAGGTTGACTTGGGCTGCCCCGGTGCTTTGTTCCCGGCTGGAAGCGGCGATCTCCTGCACCAGTTCCGCTGTTTTTTGGATATCCGGGACCAGCTTGGTCAACAATTCCCCGGCCCGTTCAGCCACTGCCGTACTCTTGGTGGACATCGCATTGATTTCTGCGGCTGCGGCCTGACTGCGTTCTGCCAGTTTGCGCACCTCGGAGGCCACCACCGCGAAGCCCCGTCCCTGATCCCCGGCCCGCGCCGCCTCGATGGCAGCGTTCAAGGCCAACAAATCGGTCTGCCGGGCGATTTCCTCAATAATTGAGATCTTGCCGGCGATTTCCTTCATGGCGATGACGGTTTCTTTCACGGCTGCCCCGGATTCCTTGGCGTCCAGGGCTGCGCGAAGAGCAATGGATTCAGTTTTTTGGGCGTTGTCCGCGTTCTGGGTGATGCTGGATGATATTTGTTCCATGGAGGCGGTGGATTCCTCGATACTGGCAGCCTGTTCCGAGGCACCTTGGGACATTTGTTCGGAGGTGGAACTCATCTGCTCGCTGCCTGCCGCCACATTGGCGGCCCCGGTCTGGATTTCCGACACCACTTCCGTCATACGTTGCACCATGGCGATGATGGCCAGCATCAGGCGATCTTCGTCAGATCGTTCCTTGATGGAGATGCGCAGCTCCCCTTCGCTCAATTTGACTGCCACATCCGCCACATTTTTTTCCGCTGCCACCAGCTTTTGCAGGGAGAAGGAGAGGGTATCCTTGGCGGAACGTTCCTGAATTTTGGCGTCCAGATTGCCAACCGCCAGTTTTTCCAACTCCCCGGCAATGGTGCGTTGCGCCCCGATCATGGCTTGCATGGCTGTCAACAGAGTGCCAATCTCGTCCCTGGAAGAAATCTTGATCTCCTGGTCCAGATCACCCAGGGCAATCCCTTGCGTGATGCTTACGGCTTGCCGCACACCCCGGTTGATCAACCACGCGATCCCCCATCCGAACAGGATGCCAAAACAAGTGGCCCCCAGGGTCAGATTGATCAGCAGTGTTCGGCTTTGTTCGTAAATGTGATTGGCCTCCTCTGCTTCCTTTTTGGCGTTGTTCTCTTTGAGTTTTGAAGCTTCGGCGATCAGATCCTCCACAATGTCGAATTTGTCTCTGGCAGGCCCCATGGCGAATTGGGTTGCTTCAGAGGCTTTTGGCAGCTCTTCCTTGGCGGTCTTTTCCAAGAGCTGCTGATGCACAACTTTCCAATTTTCCATGGCCGTGGCCAGTTTGGCCATCAATTCTTTTCCTTTTTCAGAATTGAATTTTGTTTTTGATATCTCCAATTTTTTGTAGAGCTTGTTTAAATCATGTTCCATGCTCTGCTTGTATTTGTTTCGATCTTCCTGGGTATGAGCCAACAGTAAATCCCTTTCTGAGCGCGCGATATTTTGGAGTTCAAGGCTGGCATCCTTGATGTCGCTCAGTCCAAGCAGTTCTTGTTCGTACATCTCGTCTGCCATGAGATCAATGACATGCATATTGGTGATGCCAAAATAGCCCACCATGCCTGTCATGGCCGCAACCATGAAAAATCCAATCAACAGTTTGACACTTATCTTGAAATCCAGGAACCATTGCATTGTTTGTCTCCCGTTTTGAAAATTTTATGGTTAGTGATGTGTGGAGTGGTTGTCCTGAAGTAAGTTTGTAATGCAATCTTAAATCATTTATGGCCTGTGCCAATCTCTTGCCTGTCTTGAGGTGAATCAGGGGTATGTTCTGTGCTTATGGTCTTTTCGTCAAGCACGAATTCATGTTGGAGGGTGTTTCTGGTTTCACAATGGTTTCTGCTTGATTGGAAGACCGTTGTTCAGGATGATACGTGTGCTGATCTCCACCACCTGCATGGCGGGAAGATTGAAGAAATGGCTGGCATTTTCGGCATTGCGGAACAGGGTCAGAAAGAGTTTTAAACGCCAGAGGGGCATGGTTGGATGAGTGCCAGGTATGAAATGGGCCGTGCCCAGAAAAAAGCATGCATTTTCATCCATGAGTAATTTATTTTTTTCTTCCGCATGGCCGTTGGCCAAGGCTTTGGGAACGTCGATGGTTTCCATGAAACCATAATGCAGTTTGATGCTGTAACAGTCGTCAAGCAGGGTATCCATCTGGATTCGTTCGGTTTCCAAGACATAGGGGACGATGTCAGTTTGTACGCTCAAAAACAAGACTTGCTTGTGCAGGGTCATGGTATGTCGCAATAATTGCACAAGGGCCAAGGGGGCTACGGTGAAATCCTGGGTCATGAAGATGGCCGTGCCTGGCATCCGATGGAGGGCGGCCGGGTCGAGTTGTTCCAGGAAGGGCTTCAGGGGGATTTCCGTCTGGCGCAGTGTTTGGCGTACCAAATCCTGGCCTTTGCGCCAAGTGATCATCACAAAGAAGATGATTCCCCCCAGCAGCAGGGAGAACCATCCACCATCTTGAATTTTGAGCAGATTGGCACCAAAAAAGCCCAAATCCACAGTCAAGAAAATCAGCAGGAGCGACAGGGAGCGCAACCAACTCCAGGCCAACAGATTTTTCAGCACGATGCCGAACGCCAGGAGGGTCACCGTGATCATGGTGCCTGTCACTGAAATGCCATAAGCCGCAGCCAGATTGTCTGAACTTTTGAATCCGATAACCAGAAAAAAGATGGCACCAAACAACAGCCAATTGGTCATCGGTACATAAATCTGGCCAAATTCTTCCGAAGAGGTGTGGATGACTTGCAAGCGGGGCAGATAGCCCAGTCGCATGGCCTGACGGGTGGCGGAAAAGGCTCCTGAAATCACGGCCTGCGAGGCGATGATGGTGGCGGCGGTGGCCAGTGTGATCATGGGCAACAGTCCCCAGTCAGGCACGCTCAGGTAGAAAGGATTTTTCACCGTGGTCGGATCTCCCAGAATCAGGGCACCCTGGCCCAGGTAGTTCAAAATCAACGCCGGAAATACCAGGATCCCCCAGGACCAGTTGATCGCCCGTTTGCCAAAATGACCCATGTCCGCATACAGGGCTTCGGCCCCGGTCACTGCCAAAAAGACGGATCCCAACACAACGAAAGTATTGCTTCCATGGTTGCCAAAGAGAAACCGTAGCCCGCAGAGCGGATTCAATGCGAGCAGGATGGTGGGATGTCGGATGATTTCCTTCAAGCCGATCAGAGCAATGGCCAGAAACCAGAGGATGCAAATCGGACCAAAGAGGCGTCCGATTCGGGCTGTCCCTTTGCTTTGCATGAAAAACAGCAGAAACAGCACCGAGAGGGTGATCGGGATGACATAAGGCTTGGAAGTGGGCAGTGCCACCTCCAGGCCTTCAACAGCTGACAAGACGGAAATGGCTGGGGTGATCACGCCGTCGCCGAAAAAAAGAGAGACTCCGATCATGCCGATGATCATGATTGCTTGTCGCATGGTGCCATGATCTTTGGTGAATGTTTTGGCCAGAGTCACCAGTGCCAGATTGCCTCCTTCCCCCTGATGGTCGGCACGCATGATGAAAAATTGATATTTGACGGTCAGCAGCAGAAGAAGGGTCCATAGAATGAGGGAGATGATCCCCAATACAGTGTCTTGGGTGGGAATGGGAGCATGGGCACCGCCCAGTGCCTCCTTGACCGCATACAGTGGGCTGGTGCCGATGTCTCCAAACACCACACCAATGGCCCCGACCATCAGAGAGATCTGTCGGTCTTGCGTTTGTTTTCTGAATGGATTCATTGGCATGGCACTTTTTTGGAAATGAAAATCAAGACCTTGGGGGGCGGT
>JAMOBH010000028.1:0-27819 GCA_039908085.1 Magnetococcus sp. YQC-5 | reverse complement strand
GTTCTCGCTGACTCTCTTTGACGAGATTTGTCTCAATTTTGCATCCGCGAGCATGTATTAGGATGGGAGATGTCAAAAAAATCGGCTTTTTCTGCCAGGCACTATGTACGAGATGGGTATCCATTTGAATCCATTTGCTCCCTGGCACAAAATGCGCCGATTAATGTTCATGCCGACTTGTCAAACGAGGAGAATCTCTTCCTTCGCGCAAGAGAGTGTAAGGAATCAAGCGACCTGGACGACGATGTCATGAAGAACCTTGCCAGCTTGTTTCATGTCAATGGCGGCATCGTAGAGGTGACGATAGATTTCCCGACGTTTGAAGATGTCAAGGACATAAGTCATGGCTTCGGCTTCGGCACCCGCTTGCTTGTCTTGCATCTTTTTGACATAGCTGTCACCCTGGAAGAGTTGAGTCAGTGCGGAACGGAAGATTTTCTCAATGTCTTTGCGGGCTTTGGTGATCAGTTGGGCATCCTTGTCGGCATCAGCGGGAGAAGTGGAGAGCTTTTTGTAACCGGCACCCAGGGTTTCCACGGCATTGCGCAACGCGGCAGTCATGTCGGTAATGTATTTGTCGGTTTTGATGTTTAACGAATCCATTTCGGAGACGATGCTGTGGGCATAGCTGATGATGCAGTCCACTGTGGTGTAGGCGCGGTAGATGTCTTCACGGTCCATGGGGGTGGCGAAGGCGTTCTTCAGGACATCCAGATTGCGTGCGCGCATGGCTTCGGCGTCAGCTTCCAGTTTCAGAATCTGGTCAGCGCGTGATTTGTTGCCGGTTTGGACATACTCTTCCAACAAAGCAGCAGCCTGGTTGGCCAATTCGCATTGATCAAGGATCAGGCCGTAAAAGTTGGGCATACGGGGAAAAACGCGGTTGGTCAGTTTGGAAAAGGTGGTGCTGGATCCAGACATGTGATGATTCTCCTCAGGGTTGTTGGTAAAATGATAGTAACTATTTATTTGTTGCCAGATGGACTGGGGCTTTTTTCATGAAGTTAATGGCCAGCCAAGCCGCTATTTCTTCCGCCTTGTTGGCGGGTTCATCCATCTTGTCCGAAAACAGCCGCAGGTGCATTTTTCTGTCCAGCGAGATCTCTGAAGCGAAAATCTCCTTGACCAAGGCTGCTGCGACCTTGTCGGCCTCTTTTTCGTAAAAGGCCACCTTGCTCAAGTATTCCCCGACTTTTTCGGTTTCATAAAAATAGACACGTCCAGCTTCCACACACGTTTCCACAGCCAGGGAAACAGCGTGGGACAAATCTCCGATATGCGGATGCAGTATTTCTGGAATATCCGGATTTTCCGTATTGAAAGACTCCAGATTTCTCACCAGAATTCGTTGCAGGCGACTCAACTGTTCCAGAAGTTGCAAGACATCCCCCCGCAGTTCCGGCACAATCAGTTGGGTACGCAGTTGAGCCTCAATATAACGACTCAAAGAGTCTATTTCCCGTTCATGATGCAAAGACAATTGCAGTCGCGTCTGAAAACGGACCCCGTTCATTCCCTCATTCAGGAAAAAGCCGATACCTCCCCGAAATATGATATTGGCCTCGGACAACAAATTGAAAAATTCTTCGATCTGTTTTTCCAGGCTCATACTCTTTCCAAACAGCAGGAAAGATTGATTGGTCATGTTTTTTACTCTTGGGGTCCAGGTATTATGGGTTCTTGTCGATGAATCGTGCTGAATAGGATATCTCAATAAGTGTGCCACTGTGTTAAATGTTATTAAAATTATTTGATTTCAACAGGTTATAAAAAAATGGCACGCAATCGATCCTTCAGGCATGGGTGCAGCAAAACGTGCTTGAAAGCATCCTGATCCATCCATGAATTTTTGGCGTGCAAAGGTGGTCAAATGGGTCGCGGATGAAACAGAATGCGGTTTGCATGATGGGTCCATCCGAACATGAAAATGAAAATTTCTTTATTTTTCAATGTTAAATGGATGCAAATTCACTCTGTTCCCCAAGCACCCCTGATGGGTTGTGCAACAGGGGTGCAGCAAAACGTGCTATCGATTGTCAGGAAGACTCTATTGATTTAACAGCATATTTTTTACAAAACATAGCAAACACACACTTGCAGTATGTTTTTATTGACAAGGTGCAGCAAATTCTTACGGCGCAGAAAAAGCTGCACCCATCCCACCCAAGCGGTCTGCTTCAATGGGCTGCACCCCTTTTTTGGTCTTGTTTTTTCAGCCACCATGGAAGAAACATTGAAAAAGGGTTCCAGGTCGTTGACAATCAGGAGAGATGCTGTTGATTCCTGTATCATCTCGGCATAACCGAAAGGGAACGCACGCATTATTATGTCAATAAATATTCACGACGTGACACTTCATGAAACCCTTTTTGGATGAATGCCATGGCAAACTTACAGATTCGTAATGTGGATGAGGAGGTCATTGAAACATTATGGCTGCAAGCAGAAAATCTTGGCCTGCCCATTGAACAGCATCTCCGAGATATATTGAATGCGGCAGCCGCTTCTATCGAAAACAACAGGGATGAATGCGATGAAAAATAATTTTTCAAGCCATTAAAATATTAAATAAATCATTTTGATTGCTTGAAACCTCTCTCTGTCTTTTTGATATCACCCGCATGCACAAAGTGGCGTGCTGGTCAGCCTTGATGCCGGTTGCCAATGGAGTCAAAGATGTGCTATGGATAAGCAGGTCCATTAAGGACATGATTGGGTTGAACCGGTTGAAACCATTCCATGGATCACGCCGCACCTGACGGCATCCTGCATGCAGGAGGAAACCAGCATGAAAATTTCTCCAAATCGCGAGCAGTGGATCCTGGTCATGATCATGAACGGCATGGTCGGTTTTATTGTCGTTGTTTTGTCTCTGGGAATGCTGCTTGCGCCAGCCAACAAAAATGTCCAGAATGATCATGCTTCCCAGACGCGCGAACGAGACCTTTTGCGCCCCAAGAGTGACGAGGCATTGAATCATACCCAGGAAGGATCTCCCACCCAAGCAGATCTCAATCCAGCCCATGCCGCGCATAGGGCAGATCCCTCAACAACCAAACCCCCTCTTCCCACGCAAAGTCCAGAAGCCATGTCTGCCATGGTCCAGTTGCCACCTCCCATGCCGGTTGGAAAAGTGGAACGCGTTGATAAAATCGATAAAATCAATACCAATGAAAAAGAAGAAGCAACCAAACCCATGCTTACAGATAATGGGTTTTCCGTTCAGCTCGGAGCCTTTGCCAGTGATGACAAAGCTTCAGCTCTGGTTGCCAAACTCTCATCTTTGAAGTTTGAAGGAAAACCCTTGCCTGTCATGAAACAAACCATCAAAGTTGGAAATAAAGTCATGTATCGGGTACGTCTCGGCCCCTTTTCCAGTCAGGCGCGCGCCAAAATGGCCGCTGGTTTGGCCAGCCGTGAAGCCTCGGTGGATGGAACCGTGTTGAGGGCTGGACAATAGTTTTTTTTGATCTCGCAATCCAGACATTTAATGGGGATGTGATCGAACGTCATGCAGAATTTATTTAATATTATTAAAATAATTTTCAAAACCCATGCTGCCAGAGAAAAAAATTTATTAATCATAAATGACCAAAGCGTTTCCTTGCTTTCCTGGCAGCAAAACCGCTTCGGTGAACGGGCAGGCTTTGCCAACTCCCCACAGGGCGTGCAGGAATGTGCGCGTCATCTGGAACATCACCCCATGACCGGAGCCGTGTATATTCTGGCCGACATCCAGGAAGAGGCCTTGTACCGGGAGGAGTTGCCCAGAATTTTGGGTTTCAATCGCCGCAACATGATCCAGCGGCGTCTCGAACGATTGTTTCGCACCACACCCTATTGTCTGGCAGAATCACAAGGCCGGAGTCCATCTGGATTCGAACGGGTCTTGTTTAGCGGCTTGACCGAACCCAACCGGATACAGCCCTGGGTCAAGATGCTGCTGCAACACAACCTGATCAGTGCCGGATTGTGGTCCGTGCCGTTGCTCAGTCGGGGTCTGCTTCAGCGTGCCACACCCATCCGCGCCCATCATGCCTTGTTGATCAGTTTCAATGCCGAAGGCCAACGTCAAACCAGTTTCCTGGATGGCCGGACCATCCTGAGTCGCATGATTCCCGGCCCCCCTCCCACCTCCCAGGCTGCGGCCATGGCAGTCATCCAGGAACTCGAAAAAACCCGCATGTACCTGGGCAGCCTGCGTCTGGTTCCCAAGGAAACCCCAGTCCATGCCTTTATCATCGCCCCGGATGCCCTGACCGAGACCCTCTCCCGACAGATCGATCACACCAAACCCCATGGAGTGACATTCCATCTGCTGGGGACAACCGCAACCGCACAACAACTCGGAGTTCTCGACATCGCCCAGGAACAGGCATCCGACCTCCTGTTTGGTCATTATCTTTTGACCTCCTGGCGTGGGATTCAAGGCTATCCCTTGTCTGACGCGCAAGGTGCCCGTTTGTGGGCCAGCTTGTGGGCCTTCTGGTCCCATTCTGCGGCGGTACCAGGAGATACCCAAACCCCTCCCACCCGTCGGTTGGGTGACCTGTTGCTGGAAAAAGGTGCGATCACCTATGACCAGTTGTCCATTGCACTGACCGAACAAAGCCATACTCAACAACCTCTGGGAAAAATTCTGGTCTCTTTGGGCTTTTTGACCGAAACACGGATGCGGGATCTGCTCGGCGGAATCCTGCAACATGAAAGCATTGATTTGCTTCGTGAAACATTGGACCCGGAAGCTGCAAAAATCGTCCCCAAAGAGTTTGCCAAACGTCATGGCGTCATCCCGGTGGCCTGGAATCCCATCCAGAAATCTTTGGTGGTGGCCATGGCCAACACCCTGGACATGGCCACCCTCGACCGTTTGTTGGCCCGTCTGCCCCATGGTGCCACCATCGAATCAAAATTGGCCACCGAAAGCGAAGTCACCGAAGCACTCGACCGGATTTACGGCTTCGAACTCTCTGTGGATGGCATCCTCCATGAGATGGAAAGTGGCGAAGTGGATCTGGAAAGCCTCTCCAGTCGGGTCGGCGAATTCAGTCATCCCATGGTGCGTCTGGTCAATGCCTTGTTGGTGGATGCCATTAAACACGATGCCTCGGATATCCATTTTGGTCCCATGGCTGGATTCATGCAAATCCGCTATCGCATCGACGGCCTGTTGCGGCCTGTGCGCTCTTTGCATCAAAAATTCCAGGCCGGGCTTACCGTGCGCCTCAAGGTGATGTGCGGCATGGACATCGCCGAAACCCGTCAACCTCAGGATGGTCACTGCTCCATGACCCTCTCCGGGCGGATCATTGATTTTCGTGCCTCCTCGCAACCCACGATCCATGGCGAAAACATCGTTCTGCGCATCCTGGATCGGAGCAGGCGCATCTTGACTCTGGATGCCCTGGGACTCTCCGCCCATAATCGAGACGCCATTGATCACATGATGGCCTGTCCAGAAGGAATCATCCTCGTCACCGGGCCTACCGGCAGCGGCAAAACCACGACCTTGTATTCCATGATCGCATCTTTGAATGCCATTGAGCGCAATATCATGACCCAGGAAGATCCCGTGGAATTCCCCATGCCTTCCATACTGCAAACTTCAGTCAATGAGTCGATTCAACTCGATTTCGCAACCGGCATTCGTTCGATCTTGCGACAGGATCCTGATATCATTCTGGTGGGTGAGATTCGTGACGTGGAAACCGCCCAGATGGCCCTGCGTGCGGCCATGACCGGTCATCAGGTTTACAGCACCCTGCACACCAATTCCGCCCTGGCCGCCATTCCCCGTTTGCTCAACATGGGACTCGAATCCCACACCCTGGCAGGTAATATCATTGGCGTGTTGGCCCAACGGTTGGTGCGGAGGTTATGTCCCCACTGCAAACGTCCTCAACCCTTGGATCAAACCGTGCGTCAAGCACTCCGCCTGCACCATGACGACTCCTTGGAGGTCAGCCGGATTTATCAAGCAGTGGGGTGCCCGGCCTGTGGTGGTGGCGGATTCAAAGGGCGTCTTTGTGTCATGGAAGCTTTGATCATCGATATTGACTTTCATGACCTGATTGCCCGCAGTGCCCATCCAGCGGAATTCCGTCAGGCTGCCCGGCAAAAAGGCTTTCAAACCCTGTGGGAAGATGGTGTACGCCATGTCCTGGATGGGGAGACCTCTCTGGATGAGATTACCAGAATTCTGGGACGATCATAAATTAAAGTTGTATTTTTTCAGGTTCGTACATGCCAAAATATTCATACAAAGCCACTGACACCAAAGGCAAAATCCAGAAAGGGATCATGGATGCCGCCAATCTGGACGACCTGGAGTTGCGTCTGGATCGTCTGGACTTGATGTTGATCCATCACAAGGTGGTCACGGCTGCCAGCCAGCGCAGAGGCCTGTTTCAAGGTCGAGGGGCTTCACGCAAGGAGATCATTCTGTTTTGTTTTCACATGGAACAACTGACCCGCGCCGGAGTTCCCATCCTGAAAGGGCTGGCTGATTTTCGTGACGGGGTTGAGCATCCGCGACTCAAGGAAGTGGCGGTTGCGTTGGTCGAGGATGTGGAAAGCGGCAAAACGCTTTCGGATGCCTTGTCCATGCATCCGCGTATGTTTGATCCCATTTTTATACAACTCATTCTCATGGGTGAGCGTACAGGACAACTGGAAGACATTTTTCAAGATCTTGCCACCTCCCTGAAGTGGGAGGACGAACTGTTGGCCCAAACCAAAAAGGTGATGATTTATCCTTCTATCGTGGGCGTGGTGGTCCTGGGGTTGGTCTTTTTCATGATGATCTTTCTGGTGCCACAATTGATGGAATTCATTACCGGCATGGGTGAAGTCCCTCCCATCCATACCAGGGCACTCATTGCCACCTCGGATTTTGTGGTGGATTGGTGGCCTTTCATGATTGCTCTGCCCATCGGATTCCTCACCCTGATTCGTTTTGCGACCCGCATCAGCAAGACCGCGCGCAGAAAGGTGGATCACATCAAATTGAGACTTTGGTTGTTTGGCCCCCTGCTCAGGAAAATCATTCTTGTTCGCTTTGCCAATGCCTTTGCCTTGATGTACAAAGCCGGAATCACGGTGCTGGAATGTTTGCGCATCAGTGAGGGATTGACCACCAATCTGGTTATTCAGGAGGCCTTGCAGCAGGTGCGGGAGAGGGTTTCCGACGGCAAGGACATCACAGGGAGTTTTGCGCAAGTGAAATTCTTTCCCCCTTTGGTGTTGAGCATGTTGCAGGTGGGGGAGTCCACTGGTGGACTGGATCGCTCGATGAAAAATGTCAGTTATTTTTTTGATCGGGAGGTGAAAGAGACCATCGGCAAGATGGAAACCTTGATCGAACCGGTTTTGACTATTGTTCTCGGTGGAATGATGGGCTGGGTGATTCTTTCGGTCCTGGGGCCGATTTATGATCTGATCTCCAAACTGTAGCAATCCATGGCGCAGCGACTGTTTTTCTGTATCACCAATCATCATCTGGTAGTCTACCCGTGGTCCAACAACAGCTTTGGCGAGGCCACCACATGGGAGCAAGGAGGTCGGGATCTTGCCGGTTTTCAGGATTATTTGAATGGCATCAAGGGATCCTTTTCGGTCTTGATTTTGATTGATCTGACCGAGGAAGAACTCAAGTTGGAACGGATTCCCCGCCTCAATCCGTTCAATCGGACCCAGATGTTGCAAAGTCGTGCCAACCGTTTGTTGCGCAACTCGCCATTTCGCCATTACACCCTGTTGGGACGGGATCCTCAGGACAAAAATCAGGATTGTGTCTTGTTTTCCGGGCTGACCGATCCTGAAGAGACCGTATTGCCCTGGTTGACGGTTCTGTATGAACGCCGGATTGCCCTGGTTGGTATTTGGTCGATTCCATTGCTGACTCCACGGGTATTTCGTGGGGCGGTGGATCCCAAACATCAGGATGTCTTGTTGTTGAGCATCAATTCCGGGGGGTTGCGTCAGACATTCTTGCGGGAAGGACAGATGCTGATCAGTCGTTTGAGTCGTCTGCCTTCCCACGAGGCTGTGGATCTGGTGCCTTTTCTGCTTGGCGAAGTGGCGCGCATGCAGGGCTATCTGGTCAGTCTGCGTTTGTATGCCTGGAATTCTGAGCTGCATGTATACATTTTGTCTCCTCCAGATCTTTATTCTTTATTGCAAGCCTCTCCTGCACAGGTTGGCACCTATCGCATTTATCCCGTGGATGTGACTCAACTGACGGCACAGGTTGGGTTGAAAAATGTCCTGACGAGCGGAAAAATGGATCGCCTGTTTGGGCAATGTATTCTGCGTTGGTCCATTCCCAATCACTATGCCCGTCCATTCGACACCATCGTTTATCAGACCCTCCGCTTGCGTCGGCACTTGCATTGGAGTGCCATGGGATTGTTTGTCATCAGTTTGATAATTGGCCTGTTTTTTTTTCTGCAAGGTCGTTCTTTGCAAGATCAGCAACCTGATTTGTCACGCCGGGCCGAAGAGATTCAACAGTCGCTCAATCGTTCTCCCAATCAACCCAGTTTCCAGGAAGGACGCCGGATCATCAGTGCGGTTCAATGGGCTGACCTTTTGACATCCCATGCCATGGATCCGCGTGCCATGTATCTGACCATGGGAGAGCTTCTGGCCAAGCATGAAACCCTGTTGCTTGATCATCTGGAGTGGTCCACGGACGACCCTAAACTTTCTTCTGGCACCTCTCCATCCAAAACGCCTCGTTCCTCTGCATTGCAAGTCATTCAATTGGCTGGGCGGGTATCTCCTTTCAAGGATCTCAAACAGGCGATGGGCACGGTCGAGGGGTTTATGCAGGAGTTGCGTTCTCTGCCACAGGTGCAGGAGGTGCAAGCTGTGGAATTGCCCATGAATCTGGGACACAATCAGGTGATTCAGGGGGGAGAGGCACTCAATCAGGAGCAGGCGGTTTTTCGTTTGAAAATTTTAATGTTGTATCCAAAAAAAATCCCATGAACATTGAATGGAAACTGTTGACCGGCTCTGTGCTGCTGCTGCTGTTTTCGTTGGTGGTGGATGCAGCCATGATCATGGGTGGAATCTATTATCAGGATGAAGCGGATGACAATCTGGCCAAACTGAAAAAATCCATAGCTGTTTTGCGTTCTCAAAAGCAGCAACAAGAAGATCAGGGGCACATTCTGGCCACGATTCAACCCCAATATGAACGCTTGCGTCAGCAGGGATTGGTGGGGCCTGAACCACGGATGTCATGGGTGGAGGCCCTCAAAGATGCAGAAAAGGTGTTGCAATTGCCAGGACCGATTCATTTCAAACTCGAACCATCGCGTCCGTATGTTCCGCCTTTTCCCTTACCGACAAACAAGGATTTTCAACTGTTTGCCAGTCGCATGGAAGTGACGGTTGGTTTGCTGCATGAAGGGGATCTGCTTGAATGGATTGAATTCATGGAGCAAAAACAGGTGGGCCTGTTTCATTTCAAACAGTGTAAACTTCAGGGGGTGGGCAAAGAGTTGCAAGAGGAACAGAAACTCAAAGTTGGTATCAATTTGCAGGGATTTTGTGTCATGGATTGGTTCAACTTGCGTGAAATGGAACAAAAGATCAAGGTAAAATGATGTCAGTGATTTCAAAAATCATTAAAAAAAAAGTGTGGAGGGGTTGCAGTGTCGAAAACCCCTTCAAAGTCGTCGTATTGCTTCTGACAGGATGCAGTATCATGACATCAAGCGGGCCAAGCTTAGCAGCTGTCAATACGCACACCAACAAGCCCGGTCTTGGACGTCTTTTCACCACACCCGACATCAGGGAGAAATTGAACAAGATGCGTCGTGGCGAGATACTCCCGCAGCCAGAGCAACAACAGGCCAGAATTCCAGAAAAAGTCACTGTTCCCAGAGGCCCTCGTTACCTTACTTTCAGCGGCATGGTGATCAAGGAGAACGGGGGATCCATGGTTTGGCTCAACGGCAAGAGTATTGAAGCGGCCAAGGGGTTGATTGGAGAAAATTATCAAATGCCGCCCATTGTTGATCCATGGCAAGGCATTCAGATTGTGTTGATTGATCATGCCCAACCTTTTGTGCTTCAGCCAGGGCAAACCCTGGATGCGCAGGAAAAGAAAATTCTTGCCAGTTATCTCATTCCGGAACAGGAACGCAAGACGGCCCAGCGTGGAGGTGATCCAGAATCAACAGCCGATTCCAAACCCATGCCCGCCAGTGGCCAGGAGCATACCGGGAGTGTGCCGGACAAGAAGGTCTCCACACAGGCTTCTGATGCAGGTGCGACCAAAACACAAAAACTTAAAGATGATGACGAAGCTGTAAAATTAGAAAAATTATTGAATCAGGCGCAAGAATTGCTAAAATCGCGGTAAAGGGCTGCCATCTTCACAAAGTGCTGGAGACTCATGACAAGACACAATAAAAAAACCTCCATGTGGCATGTTTCTCCATCTGTGGCGGCACCATTCAGCAGTTCAGTCATTTGCAATCGTGCAGCTTTTTTTCTGGCATTGTGAGGCATGTCGTTTGTATAATCAAGCATCCAATTGGATTGTGTTGCAGAGAATCCGGTAAAACAACATCTTATAATTGATTTTTTATTTGTTACAGCTTCTGCCTGAGCAACTCCCAGAACATAAAACCCCCTATTGCATCAGATAAGGGTAGATCCATGGCTGGTATTTTATGGAAGTTGACTGGGTCACGATTCAAGGCCTTTGCCACGATAAAAGATACTGGGATGTACAAGCTCTCCGATTTATTTGGCCAAATTACTATTAGTTTATGGGGATTACTCATGAAAGGTTCATTGAATAGTTTTGAAATGGAAAAAGTCACGCCGGATTACCTGATCCAGTTTGAAAAGGAATGGTTTGATGGGATGATGAACGCAATGCCCGAAGAGGAGCTTTTTTCCTTGCCAAAGTTTGAGCATCGTTTGCTGCAAGAACGTCAGGAAGAGGCCGCAACCATGCTATTCAAACTGATATGCCTTAAATTTGGTCCAATTCCCGACTGGGCAGCCCAAAAAGTGAAATCCGCCAATCTGGAAATGATTGAAATATGGAGTGAAAATTTTGTGTTTGCCATTTCTCTGGATGATGTCTTTGCGACGTGATCAACTTCCCTTGAAAAACCAAAAAACAAAACACTCAGTTTTTTGGTAATGGACAGAGTGAATCTTTGACTGGTGTTTTACTTTACGTTTCGAAAAAACGAAAAAAAACAGGCACCGAGCAGAGACGAAGACCATGACCTTTCCGCAGATTTTGCAAATCATGGGATCTTCTCTACGAAAAGCGGTTTGCCGTTCATGCCAGTTTTGATCTGGTTTGACACATTTATTTATTAGCAACAAAACAAAAAAATTCTATTCTCATTGAACATATCCATCCATCAAAACAGTCCTTTTGGGATTTACAATGAACCAAGAGCCAAAATCCGATATCATAGTCGTCCCCGACACCGTCAACACACCTGCACCCCCCCGGACACAGCCCCTGCCCCTCTTGCCCGGCCACCGCATCCACTCATCCATCACCTATGAACTGGATGAAAAAATCGGCGTGGGTGGGATGGGAGAGGTCTACAAAGCCAAACTGATGACGAATCTGGGTACTTCCGAGCTGGTGGCTCTCAAAAAAATCCGCAACGACTTGGTCTTCAACCATGGCCAGCAAGCCAGGTCGGAAATGCTGGAGTCCTTTCGACGGGAAACCTCGATTATCGCCGAACTCAATGGTCATCCCAACATCGTCGGCTTTCGCGGGGCCGATGTCATGGAGGTGGACGGCATACCCCAGCATCTGTTTTTTGTCATGGAGTACATTAACGGCTTTGATTTGACCCAATTCATGGAGCTGCATCGCATCAGCATCCAAAACATCCTGGACGGCAAAGCCTTGATGATTCCGAATGAATACATTGGGTTCATCCTGTTCAAGGTCGCCAATGCCTTGCATCACGCTCATACGTTCCGCTTCTCGAATGGCTGCCGTGGGATCGCCCATATGGATCTGTCACCGGGTAATATCCTGATCAACTCACAATTGGGCTTGATCAAAATTTCTGACTTCGGCATCGCAACCAACCTGGAAGAGATGCGTGAAAAACTGGCCAAGGGGATTTTCCTCGGCAAACCACTCTACATGGCCCCTGAATTGCTTTTGCACAACTCCGCTGATTTCAGAGTGGATTTCTACAGCCTCGGCGTCATCATGTACCAGCTGCTCACCGGGATCAATCCCAATCGAATTCCAGGTATCAAGCCATCCAAATCGAATCCCGCCAGCGCGAGCATCGCCGAATTCCAAAAACGCCCCCTGATTCCACCCCATCAAATCGCCAAAGGGGTCGATGAACAGCTCTCCTCCATTGTCATGACCCTGATGGAATTCAAACGCGAAAATCGCTATTCATCAGCCCGCAAACTCAGAGATATCATTGGTCAAACCATTTACAAATCCGGCTACGGCCCAACGGATCACGGCTTTGCTTTGTATTTGACCAAACTGCGCATGATCCAAATGATCAATGCACATAGAGACAGCTCCGGTGAAGTCGATTCCAGAAAAATCGGTCGCCGCGAGTATGACCAGAAAATGTTGGAGATGGTGGAAATTTTCGATGCCGATGCCGAACCCTTATGGCTGCATGGCGATGCCATCCGACAACTCGCCAATGGTGCCAACCCCTGCCGGGCCTGAACAAACTCAACAACATCTTACGAGGGATCTTCTCTGTTGTGTTAAAGAAATGAAGATGCACGCAAAAAAACATTAGGAAACATGATCGGTGAAGGAGTATGCCATTATTCCTTTCTAAACAGGCCTGTTTCAATGAAAAATGCTGACTCGGAACCCTCTGACCTTACTGGACCCTCGACACATTATGAACGCTCACGATCTCGGTTATGCCAAACTTTTTTCTCACGCCAAGATGATCCAAGATCTTTTGGTTGGCTTTATTCATGAAGACTGGGTGGCGGGGCTGGATTTTTCAACCCTGGAAAAGGTCAATACCATCTACGTGACGGATGACTTCCGCAAAAGGATTGATGATCTTGTTTGGAAAATCCGCTGGCAAGGAACTGACCGATGGCTCTTCATATATGCGATTCTGGAGGCACAATCCATAGTGGATGACATCATGGCCATCCGAAATGCCTTGTACGAGATGCTGTTCTACCAGGATTTGCGCCAATCGGAGAAAATCCCGAAAGGCCAAAAATTTCCTCCCGTTGTTCCGATCGTCCTGTATAATGGCAAAGACAGGTGGACAGCGGCCATGGATGTGGCCGATCTGATTGAAGAATCTCCTCCCGGACTGGAAGCCTATCGCCCGCATATGCGTTATTTGCTGGTTGATGAGCATCGATACGAGATAGGCGAGCTGAAATCAATGAAAAATGTGGTGGCAGCGTTGTTCCGGTTGCAAAAGAGCCGCAGTCTGAAAGACGTTCAGCAGGTGATCGAAGAGTTGATTTTGTTATTGAAGGCTCCAGAACACCAAGAATTGCGTCGGTCGTTTGCAAAATGGTTGAGTCGGATTTTGTTGCCAAGACTGTCAAAAAAGAATATTGCAGTCCCGGAAGCCATGCCAGAGATGAACGAACTGGAGGAGGTACATACCATGTTAGCGGAAACTGTGGAAGGTTGGACCAGAGAGTGGAAGATGGAAGGCCGCAAGGAAGGTGAGGCAGCCATGTTGATTGACTTGCTTAGTTGCAAGTTTGGACAGATTGCGGACTCAGTAACCGAAAAAGTCACTGGTGCAGATAGAGAACTCATTGGGAAATGGAGTAGAAACTTCGTGTTCGCCAATTCTGTGGACGAGGTGTTTGCCGACCGGCACTGACCGACAAAGGCCATGTTCCATGCCCCCACATTCTCCACAAAAAACGTGGCAAAAAGTTTGTACAAATTGCCATTGCCGACCAAACGGAAGTCGAAATGTGGGTCCGACGTTGACCGTTAGCATGGGAAACGGTTTGGCCAGTTCCCGCCAAGTCATGAGTTCGGTCTAACCCCCATCCAGGATAACAACAATTATGAAACTGGTGCTTGTGTCATGTGTTTCTAAAAAACAAATATCTTCTTGTCGGGCAGCAGACCTTTACACCTCGCCATGGTTCAGGAAGGCTCGTGGTCTTGTAGAGTCTACAGCTGACGCCTCTTGGTTTATCTTGTCGGCCAAGTATGAATTGCTCCATCCAGATACAATCATTGCCCCCTATAATGAGACGTTGAAAAACATGTCAAATGATAACCGCCGCGCATGGGCATCTCGTGTTAAACACCAGATGGAAACAGAATTGCCGGACGCACAGGAGGTCATTATTCTGGCTGGTCACCATTATCGGAAATTCTTGTTACCGTATTTAAAGCAACGTTTCATAAATATTACGATACCAATGGAAAAATTAAGGATTGGGCAGCAGTTGAGTTGGTTGAATGCACAACAGACGCTCTGACCTTGATGTATTCTATGGACTGCTTTCCCAACTTGAAAACAGAATGGGCGGGCGAAGATGTTTGGGAGAGTGCCACGGAAAATTGAATTGGCCTGAACGTGGGATCTATTTCTTTTTTGAGGCTGGAGAAAATCGTAATAGTACACAGAGTGTCTCTCGTGTTGTACGCGTTGGCACTCATGCACTGAAAACAAATTCTCGCACAACACTATGGCAGCGATTAAGACAACATCGCGGAACGCTCAATCCACGTGGTGGAAACCACCGTGGTTCAATCTTCAGATTATTATCTGGAGAAGCTTTGTTGATGCGCGAAGGAGCCATCCTGAGTACTTGGGGACAAGGACAGTCTGCTTCCAGCGATGTGATATCGGCAGAACGTACACATGAAGTATGCGTAAGTGACTATCTTGGTCGCATGACTTTTATTCTTTTACCAGTCCCGGATGCCCCAAATCCGAATAGCAATCGCGGCATTATCGAACGCAACAGCATCGCTTTGCTCGGTAGCTGTCATGACATCCCCAGTACTACATGGCTTGGACATCACAGCGGTCGCCAAAAAGTTCGATCTTCAGGACTTTGGAATATTAACCATGTATGTGAAATCTATGATCAAGAATTCCTTGTCCTTCTCGAAAGGTTGGTTGAAACAACTCCACGCTTCTGATCTTCAACGAATCACGCCGTAATCCGCCAGAGTAGAAGGAGCGCGTTACCACGCTCCCCCCCAAGAGCCGGACTTGAAAGTTTCCCTTCATCCAGATCAAGCCTCAATAAGCTCCTTGTTATAGAAACCGGTTCATCACTTGAAACGATAGTGCAATTTTCTGTGGCCATGTGTGTGCAGCACAAGAAGATTGCCCATGGCGTCCGTGCCTCCAAACGCTTTAGCATCCCTCGCCCAGGAGATCGTTTTTCTTAGTTCGGCAACCCATTTTTGGCCAGATTTGGATGATGGCCGGTGAGCAAGCATGCCTCTTCAGGCGGTCCCTGAAAAATGCGGTGACGATCCAAAGAAAAATGTGACCATCATCCATGCCATGATACAATTCATTCTTACGATAAAATGATTTTTATCGAATGCTTGCCCACTGGTGTCAGGATTCCACCATCAACAACCGATTTTGTCGCTTTCCTTAAACGCCCCCTGCCCTTTCCTGGCTTGAAAAACACCCCTGAAATGGCGTTGTTGCTGATTTTTCAAGCCATCAACGCCTTCAAACAAAATGACGGCATGCCACTTGCTAAAAGAGCTACATCTCGTAGCACTCCAAAAAATGAAGTGCTGCATGACTGTCATCAATCCATTGATTTAAAAATTTTTTTTAAATTTTCAACCAGGTCCGATGGGCGGATGTCCAGGGATCAAGGCCCTATGTCACCAAGCCGCAATCCCGATCAACCAAAAGGAGAAAGTGAGTTATGTTGGAACGGCGATTTATATTAAAAGCAATGGCTTTGTCTCTAGGCGGATTACTCCTGCCTGTCTCCATGGTTCATGCTGCCATGAAACCACGCATTACTGATATAAGATTTTCGACCACACCAAACAGAACTCGAATTATTTTTTCCTTAAATCAGGTGGTCAAACACTCCTTGTCCAAACTGACCAATCCAGATCGGGTGGTTCTGGATCTCCTGGATACGGAATTGACCTCTGATTTGAACCTGCTGGCGTTTGCCGATCCGATTGTCCGCAAAATACGGACCAAGGCACTACCCAATGGCACCATGCGCACCACTTTTGAACTCAATGATGAAACACGGTCGCGTGCTTACATCGTCAAGGACGCCAACGGGGGCCATCCCCGCTTGATTGTGGATTTCACACCAGATGACCCGGATGAACAATCCAACATGCCCCCGGCCACTCCAAAACGCGCAGCCGGTCGGAAATCCAAACGGGATATTGTCATTGTCCTGGATCCGGGTCATGGCGGTATTGATCCTGGAGCCATTGGGGCTGGCGGTGTGAAAGAAAAAGACGTGGCCCTGGCTGTGGCCAAGCGTGTGGCCAGGGATATCAACGCCACACCTGGATACAAAGCCTATCTGACCAGAACCGATGACAGCTTCGTTGGCTTGAATCGGCGTTGCATGATCGCCCGTCACCGCCAGGCCGATCTGTTCATCAGCCTCCACGCCGACGCCTTTCACATTCCCTCGGCCCGTGGGGCTTCGGTCTATTGTCTGTCAGAACGGGGTTCGCAACAACCATCACAAACAAACAAACACTCGTTAATGCTTGGAAACACCCTGTTGTCCTCCATTGCCAACACACCCAGCCTCTCCCTGCATTTCAAAACCACCAAACAGGCCCGCTTCGCGGTTCTCAAAACCCGCAACATCCCATCGGTTCTGGTGGAAATGGCTTTCCTGAGCAATCGTCAGGAAGAAATCCTGCTCAAGAAAAATTCCCATCAGGCCTCCCTGGCCAAAGCCGTGTCACAAGGTGCAAAAAACTTTACTCAAATTACCGGATGGGCTTGATTATTATATTAATTTAACAGTCACCCGACTTGCGGAGCCATGGCCCCAGCCGGATCGAAAAAAAGGATTGCACCAGCAGACCCATGCGAGTTAAATTCAGACTCAATCATGGGTCTGCTGGCCTGTTCCATGCAGCCCCTACACAAGTCCATGCCCCCCTGCCATCACCCTCCTTTCGGAACCACCGCATGTCCAAATATGGTTACTTCTTGCTCTCTTTTGCTCTGATCCTGTTCAGTCCGGTTCTGACACCACCCGGACACACCGCCCCCCAAGCCCAAAATCCCATGAGCCAAACCATCAAACAAAAATCAAAATCCAATCCAACCCAAAACACCCCTCCACAACAACCGCAAACTGTAGTGGAAAATACCGCAAAAATCGGCTACCTCCTGATGGATCTGGATACAGGGCAAACCCTGGAATCCTCCCAAGACCAGGAAACCTTCATCCCGGCTTCAGTCTCCAAGGTGCCAACCACCCTGGCCGCACTCCATATTCTTGGTTCCAACCATCGATTCATCACCTCGGTACAAAGCACGGCTCAGGTCATCAATGGGACACTGCAAGGCGACCTGATCCTTGTCGGAGGTGGGGATCCCTCCCTTTCCATGGCTGGCCTGATGGATCTGGCCCTCCAATTGCGACTCAAGGGGATTCAACGCATTCAGGGACGCTTTCTTTATGATGAATCCGCCTTGCTGCCAGACATGAATATCAGCAACGAACAAAACGAAGAGGAAACTTATAATCAAGGAGTCTCTGCCCTTACATTGGATTTCAACCGGGTCCGTCTCAGTTGGTCCATCCATTCGTCTGGTCGCATCAGCACCCAGATCGTGCCCAACCTGGGCTATGTCTCGCTCCTGGCTGGTGAAACCTCCCGCTTTGGTCCCAACCTGACCTTCTTGAATGGTGAACGGGGCGAGGTATGGCGACTCAATCCCCATGGGGCACGTTCTGGATGGGAATGGGTGCCCATCAAACAACCCGCCCGCTATACGGCATTGGTATTCCGTGAATTCAGCCATCAGGCCGCCATCGACCTGCCCGCACCTGAACCCGGTCGCACCACTCCAACAGCCAAAACCCTCGCCAGCCATGCCAGCCCTCCCTTGAGCGACCTGGTGGATGCCACCTTGGAACACAGCAACAATCTGTGGACCGAACTGATCAGCATGAACGCCGCATCCCGCCTCTCTGGTCAACCCCAGTCTGTCATCAGTTCTGCCAAACTGCTCTCCACATGGATGACCCGCCAAATACCCGGAACCGACTGGACCGGCTTCCATCTGGCCAACAGTTGCGGTCTGACTGCCGTCAGCCGAATCTCTCCGCGTCAAATGGTGGCGATACTGCAATGGGCCAATGGCTCTCTGGCCGGAGAGCGGGCTTTTGCCTCCCTCCTCCCCATCTCTGGCTGGAAAGGCACTTTGACCAGCCGCTTCTCCACTCCCGAAAGCTCCTTGCGAGTATGGGCCAAAACAGGCACCATTCTCTATGGCAAAGCCCTGGCAGGTTATCTCTTCACCCACCAAAACCGACGGCTCGCCTTTGCCATTTTTGCCAGCGATTTTGTTATGCGCAAAGCATTTGACGCCAGAATGGGTCAACACTCCCCAAATGAAATCGCCCAAGGCCGCCTATGGAACAGCAAAGCCAGTGGCCAGATCTCCGCTTTGGTGGAAAAATGGCTCCACAACTATTAAAGGGGGCTGACGAGCCCTATCATGCCTATCATCCCTACTGATAAAACACTTTGGTTGCAATGGACTGGGTTCCTCTGCTCAGTGCTGTTTTGCCTGCTGTGTATTCTCAATCTCATCTCATTCCATGGCCGACAGGAGATCTATCTAAAAAAATACAATTATTATTTATCTTACAAGAAACTCACGCATGCACAACATCTTTATAATTCCGTATCCCAAGTCCAAAATCAATTGACAGACATATCCGCGACCTTGGGAATGGACCATCTGGATCAAGGATTTGATCGCGCCAAAAAGGCAGCAGAGATTTTTCAAACTGGAGTGAACAATCTGCGACATCTCATCGCCAAAGAACCTGTACCGGAGACCATCCCCCTGGACCTGACTGCCCTTGAGAATCGATTTGAACATTTTTATGCGCTGGGCATCCAAATGGCCAACGCCTACATTCAAAGTGGAACTTGGCAAGGCAATCAAAAAATGCGCCTGTTCGATGCCGAAGCCGATGCCCTCCGGGGGATTCTGGCCCAATGGCTCGCCAGCCTGGAACAACAAACATCCCATTGGCAAAACACAATCCAACACTCTGCGACTGACTTTGTCGCCCCATCCGGTGTGACGAATTTTTTGTGGCTCCATCTGATGGGCACAGAAACCCGCGCCCATTACATTCAATTCATGACCCATTGGATCCAATCTGCGCCCAAAGAGGATCAACGTATGGAGCTGAGTTCCAAAGCACAAGAATTGCAGGGTTATGTCATCCATGTGCAACAATGGCTGACAGACCTGGCAGCCACCAGAGGTCGGGATGGTCTGGATGAAGGCCTTGGGCAAGCCCGCCAAGGAGCTGCCAGTTTCCAGTCTGAATTGCCCGCCTTCTTGTCCCTGGTAGAAAAAACCGGCCATCAGGATTGGATCAATAAAACATCCGATCTGCAACAGCGATTTGCTGCCTTCCATACCAAAGGCCAAGCCCTTGCCACGGCCTATATCCAGGGAGGAGCCAAACAGGGCAACCTGCTGATGTCCGAATTCGATACCATGGCCGATGACCTGGAAAACGATTTATTGCCCTTCATCACCCCTGCCATCCAGGCAGCTTTTGCCGAAAACTACCAAATGGACCTGATCCATCACTCCCTCCAGGACATCCGCAAAGCCCTTTTTTTCCTGCTTTTCCTCTCCTTGCTTGCTCTGCCTGCCACGCTTTTATGGCTTGTTTCTTGCTTGAGAAGTCAAAACCAGACACCCATGATATAATCCAAGGACAAGCCAAACCTGTCCTTACTTGCCGTAACCAGAGGAATCTGATCATGTATTTGGATCATTTTGGCTTGCGGGTCAACCCATTCGCGCTCACACCTGATAGCGGTCTGTTTTTTACAGGTGGCCAACGGGGAGACATCCTGGAACAACTGCAACTGGCCATCCGCGCCGGTGAAGGGCTGATCACCGTGGTGGGAGAGCCAGGTAGCGGCAAAACCATGCTCTGCCGCACCCTCTGCCTGCGACTGCCGAAAAACATACAAGTGGCCCTGCTGCTGAATCCGAATTTTTCCCCAAAAAATGTGGTGCCAGCCCTGCTCCAGGAATTTCGCCTCGCATCTGGAACCAAAAAGGACAGACTGGCAGAACGTCAAACCTTGCTGAACCACTTGGTGAACTTGAACCGACAGGGAGAACAGGCCCTCCTATTGATTGATGAAGCCCATATTCTGCCCGTAGCCACACTGGAAGCGTTGCGCCTGTTGGGCAATCTGGAAACCGGACGCACCAAACTGTTGCAAATCGTCCTGTTCGGTCAGCCTGCCTTGGATCACACCCTGCAAACCAGTGCAGGCCGCCACATCCTTGAACGCTGCTCCACTCGGCTGACCCTGCCTCCTTTGTCTCTGGCGGATACAGAACTCTATCTGCATCGTCGCATACATGCTACTGGGTATACAGGAGAAAACCTTTTTTCTGCAAGAGCGATCCAGTGTATTCATCGGGCCTCCAAGGGTCGAATCCATCAGATCAACAATTTGGCCCACAAGGCACTCCAGGCCGCCTGTCACGATAAAGCCCAGGTAATTGCCACACACCACGTCAAAAAGGGTCTTCTGACATCCGCATCCTCCAAGAATTTCGCCTGCTGGTATCGCCCTGCCCTGGCATCAGCCGGGAGTGCCGCTCTGTTGGTCGGAGGGATGGTCTTGCACTCCTGGGCGATCAACCCGTCTGTGCCCCTTCCAATCGAGCATACAAGTAATCATAAACTGAACATGCCATATGAATCCCTCCAGCTTGAGCAGGCCAGGAGAGAGCAACAAAACATACAAAACGAATTGCTCCAGCTTGATCAGGCCATGAGAGAGCAAGAGAACATGCAAAACGTGGCAACCTTGATGATTCCGGCACAGGAACAACCCCTTGCGACAGAAACCCTGTTCCAGGCCGAAGTCCAACCAAGGAATCCCGAACCCGGCCCCATGGGTGACGAGGCATTCATTGTTCAAGCAGCCCCCCGCCAAGAGTCAAGGCCGAGCAGCACGACGAATTCAATTTTTGCAACGCCGTTGCAGCCCTATCTCAAAGCAAACGACCCCATGCGGGACAAAATACTCGCAGCGCATCAGTGGTTGGAAAATGGCAACGATACCCATTTCACCATTCAATTGATACTGCTGCGCGCAGAGCCAGGGATTGAGATCCTCCAAAAACAATTGTCTGCCATGACGCCGCCTTTTTCCGAGGACGATCTGAAAATTTTCAGGACAAAAAACGATAAACTGTTAATTTTTTTACATGAATTTGCCTCCAAACAAGAGGGAATGGAACTTTTGAACCGGCTGCCTCTGCCATTGCAAGCCGGGAAACCAAGAGTAAGAACGATAGGTGGAGCCAAAATGACCATTCAAAAACTGGCATTCGTCACACCAGACGTTATCAAATGAAACTTGTGCAATCATCTTTCAGGCTCTGGTCGAATCTATCGATCCTCTGTCTCAGCCTTGCAGGGTGGTCACTCATTGGCATGGGGTGCATGCCCGCCACCCCGACAACGCTTGCGACCGAACAGAACAGGCCAGCCAAACAGGCCGCCAAGGGTGCTGATGCCAAAGAGAGTTCCATTCCCAGTACAGTCAAGGTCTCGCCCTTTTTGCCCAAAGAAGGTGCGGATCAATCACTGGCCCACGCCACCTATTCCGTGGTGGTCACAGAGGTTCCTGTCCAGGAGGTGTTGTTCGCATTGGCCAGGGATGCCCATTTGAATGTGGATATCGTGCCTGGCATCACCGGAAATGTGACTCTGAACGCCCTTGATCAGACCTTGCCCAAAATTCTGGAGCGCATTGCCCATCAAACCAATATCCGGTATCAAATCAAGGACAATGTCCTTTCGGTTGAACCGGACTTGCCCTTTCGGCGCACCTATCGGGTGGACTATGTTTCCACGGCCAGAGAGATGCAATCCGATATGGCCATTGCCTCGACCGTCACTTCAGCCGGTTCCAACGCGGCGACCTTCAACAACAGCTCCAATGTCAAACTGAGTGCTTCTTCGACCCTTGATTTTTGGAAAAACCTGATTGCCAATCTGCAAGAAATTTTAAATGAAGAAAAAAAAGGAACAGGAGCAGAAGCAGCAGAAAAAAACAATACAGGACAAAAAAAAATCATTTGGAACGAATCGACTGGCGTCATCAGTGTCATGGCCAACACCAAACAGCATGCAGAAATCCAGGAATTCATTGACCGGGTTGTCAACAGTGCGCAACGTCAGGTTCTCATCGAAGCCACCGTGGCCAAAGTGGAACTGAATGATGAATATCAATCCGGGATCGACTGGAACCTGATCAAGAGCAATGGTGCAGCGGACAAAGGGGGACCAGGTGTCACCAACCAAGGCAACCAGATTTCTTTGTTAAGCAACCGCATTGCGTCAGCCCCATTCACGGTATTGACCTTGAACGAGACCAAAATTCCATTTCTTACCAGTGTATTAGGTGGAAGAGACATTTCGGCTACATTACGTTTACTGTCAACCTTCGGCAATGCCAAAGTATTATCCTCTCCACGACTCACGGTCATGAACAACCAGACTGCGATCCTGCGTGTAACCACAAATGAAGTTTATTTTTCGGCCACAGTGACACCGGGAGGGACCACTTCCAACACCACCCCAACCACAGTCAGCACCACAACCACCCAAACAACGATACAAATTCATAACAATACCGTACCGATTGGTTTTTTCATGCAGGTAACCCCGCAAATCAGCTCATCCGGGGTCATCACCTTGAACATTCGCCCGACACTGCAACAAATTGATCGCTGGATCACCAATCCCGATCCCAATTTGAGAGTCGCCAATGTACCCACGTCAGAGCTTTCCAAAGTACCTGTGATCAAGGTACAGGAGATGGATTCCGTCTTGCGCATCCCCAATGGTCAAGTGGCGGTGATGGGCGGATTGATGGAAAATTCCCGTACCCAAAGTTCCGACGGAATTCCCATGCTTTCGGACATCCCGATCGTTGGCAACCTGTTCAGTTATCGAGACGCAAAAACCACCAAATCCGAACTGGTCGTTTTTTTACGCCCAGTCATCACGGATGAACCCCGCAATCTGATGAATTCCCATGACCAAAAGTTGTATATGGAACGGGATACGCCGATTCCAAACAACAGGACGCAGGACAAATCCATTTTATGAGCCTCTTGCTTGAGATGCTGCGTGAGTCGGAAGAGGTCGCACAGGAGAAAGCATCATCCCCTGCCGAGCCGACAACACAGCAGCCAGTCACGCAACCAGAGATGCCATCCATCACCAATGGACTCGATTTGGTCTGGCTCGAAGATGAAGAATTCACAAACCAGACAGACCCACCAGGATCCAACAACCTTCCTTCAGTCGATGAGCCGGATGAAAAGCTTTTCGATGAGAAACTTTTTTTTGTAACTGAAGAAGATACCAAATTCTCCTCTGCCATGGTCGAGCCTGAACCAGTTTTGGATCTGCACAGTGCAGCCCCATTCCCCATGCTGTTGGCCCAAGAAGACCCCACGCCCCAGCAAGCCGTACCCACCACGCCCCTGCAAGCCGTACCCACGCCTCTGCAAGCCGTACCCACGCCCCTGCAAGCCGTACCCACGCCCCGGCAAGCCGTACCGATATTATATGAATCCATCAGCACGCGCAGGGAAGAGGATGAATCCCCCATCGAACCTCAGCCCAAGGCCTCACCAACCCCCATGGTGGAAGAACCCCTTGAGCCTTCCCCTACCGATGAATCTATAAAATTATTAAAAACTCAAAAACCACCTGCGCCGACATTCAACAAAACGACAAAATTATTGGGTAGCGGTGCCGCGCTGTTGTGTGGAATGTTGGCAGGTGGTTATTTTTATTATGAGACCATGAGCGACGAATCAAGTCTGGTCGCCACACCACCCAGGAAAATCCAACCACCAGCCGTTGCTCATCGTCCGCCGGTAGTGACCGCACCCCCCAGCCCGGTGCCAACGGCTGCTCCTGCTGGTTCTGCTGCTCCTGCCGGTTCTGCTGGTTCTGCTGCTCCTACTCCCACTGGTCCTGCTGCTGCTCCTACTCCCACTGGTCCTGCTGCTGGTCATGCTCCTGCTGGTCATGCTCCTGCTGGTCATGCTCCTGCTGGTCATGCTCCTGCTCCTTCTGCTCCCCAGGAGAAAATGGCACAGACTTTGATCAATCCTTCCACGCCGCAACCTCCAGCACAACCCGTGACACCGATTGTGCCACAGCCCCCAGCCATGGAGACAACTCCAATGCAGGTGCCCAATGGCCTCCAGACTCCTCCACCGGAACAAAAACTGACGCGCAAGCAGGCATCGCCCCCCACGCCAGGCAAGGACAAACCTGGACCAGCCAAAAAAACACCTGTAGTTGCCGCATCCAGGGATCCCCTGAATCTGGGCCGCAAAGCCTTTCTGGCAGGAGATCTGGCCACAGCCAAACAGCACTTTGAACAGGCGTCACGCAACGAACCGCACAACCATGCTGCCATGGCTGGTCTGGCCTCCATTGCCATTCGCGAAAACAAGAAAGAACTGGCCCGTTCCCTCTATCAGGGCATTTTGCAAGAAAATCCCCAAAACCCCCTGGCCCTGGCCGGAATGATTTCTCTGACAGGTCATACCGATCTGGTCCAACTGCAAAGCCAATTGCAACAAATGTTGCATGATGCGCCCAATGAGGCCCCGCTCCATTTTGCCTTGGGCAATATTTATGTTGAACAAAAAAACTGGCCAGAAGCACAAACAGCATTTTTCAATGCGCATCGACTGGATCCGGGCAATCCGGACATCCTCTTAAATCTGGCGGTAAGTCTGGACCAATTGCGGCAAGATCGCACGGCACTGCAATACTATCGAGAAGCACTCAAGGCGACCTCTCTACAGGGCAAAGCGGGCTTCGACACTCAAAGTGTTCAACGTCGCATTACCATTCTTGAACAGCGGGTTGGTGGCTCGTGACGCCAAAAGGGTGGAATCCAACAGCTCGCAGCCTTGATGAGATATCGGGACGTGATCGTCTTGTTGAAGTTTGGGGCGAGAGCCACGATCCATCCAATCATCATTATTTTACTTTATGCAATTCCGACTTGACATGACCACACCGAACACAGCAACCCGTCGGCGATTGGGTGACATCCTACTGGATGCGGACATCATCAACCAGGACAAGTTGACCATTGCCCTGACCGAGCAAAAGAAAACCGGGGAACAACTGGGTCGCATCATTGTCAAACTGGGATTTGTGCCAGAACAGGTGATGCGGGATTTATTGGGGAGTGCCCTGGGTCAAGCCAGCATCAATCTGGACCAGACCAAACTGGATCCGCATGTACTGGCCATGGTGCCCAGAAAACTGGTGGAACGACATCAAGTGATACCGGTGGCCTGGGATGCCAGAACCGCGACCATCACCCTGGCGATGTCCGACACCCAGGATGTAGCGGTGATAGACAAGATCCAGGCCAATATTCATGCCGGGATCACCATTCAGAGTGTGCTGGCCGGACAATCTGAAATTGCCCGTGCGATTCAAAAATATTACGGGGTTGAGATTTCCATGGATGGGATTCTCCGGGAACTGGAAACCGGAACCATCGACCTGGAGACCCTATCCACGGACCAGGGAAGTCAATTCAGCCATCCCATGGTGCGTCTGGTGGACATGCTGCTTACCGATGCGGTGCATCGGGAGGCGTCAGACATCCATATTGAGCCTGAAATGGGATTTGTACGGATTCGTTATCGTATGGACGGTGTATTATCAGATGTCAGGAATCTGCATCGTGATTATCTTTCTGGACTGCTGGTACGCATCAAGGTTTTGGCGGGGATGAACATTGCCGAGACACGGGCACCGCAGGATGGTCGATTTTCGTTGAACATCACGACGCGGGCCATAGATTTTCGGGTTTCGTCCCAACCCACCACCTACGGGGAAAATCTGGTGTTGCGGATTCTGGACCGCAACAAGGGGATCATGCGCCTGGAAGAGCTTGGATTATCCAGACACACCCTGATGACCCTTAAACTCATGATGGCCAAACCGGAAGGAATCATCCTGGTGACCGGTCCCACAGGGAGTGGCAAGACGACGACGCTGTATTCGATGTTGAATTTTCTCAATACCGAACAGGTCAACATCATGACACTGGAAGATCCAGTGGAATATCCGATGCAGATGGTGCGACAAACAGCGGTGAATCCAGCGGCCAATCTGGACTTTGCCAATGGGATTCGCTCGATGTTGCGGCAGGATCCAGACATCATACTGGTGGGAGAAATCCGTGACCGTGAGACAGCGCAAATGGCGTTGCGTGCGGCGATGACCGGGCATCAGGTATTCAGCACGCTGCATACCAACTCGGCATTGGGGGTATTTCCGCGATTGCTTGATATTGGTGTCAGTGCGGAAATACTTGCGGGCAATATTATTGGTATTCTGAGTCAACGTCTGGTGCGAGTGTTGTGCCCGAATTGCAAGCAACCCCATGACCCCAATCCTCTGGAACGCCGCCTGTTGGGACTTGGACCGGAGAAAACCACGCCGATTTACAAGGCTGCGGGATGCGCCAAGTGCAATCACGTTGGTTTTCGTGGTCGTATGACCGTGATGGAAGCCATCCGCATGGACGAGGATTTTGATGAATTGATTGAAAAAGGTGCGGCCAAGACGGCGATACTCCAATTGGCGAGGAAGAAGGGAATTCTTTCCATTGCGGAGGATGGCATTCGTCGGGTCATTCTGGGGAGTACCAGTCTCGAAGAGATCACACGGGTGCTGGATCTGTCCAAACGTCTGGAAGGGTGAGACAGGACGAGATGTGGAAAGGCAACATCATAACGTATGATGGCCAATGATCGAATAGATCGTGCCACCAACATTTAACCGCAACCATCTTGGGATGCAGTTGTTCGTTTGAGGCTTCGCCCCTAAACCCCACCAGAGGGGGTACGATATCACTGCCCTGCCATCATACGCCTGGCACCCTCAGCCAAGTATCCAGAGCGAGTCATTCCGATCTGCTTGGCTGCCTGGTCAATCTGCATCACCAGATTTTCCGCCATGGAAAGATTGACGCGAATCCAACGCGCCGGAATTTCCACACGGACCAAGAAGCGGGTGATTTCTGGTTCGTCGTCCGGTTCTGAATCAGGCAATACCTCATCCAACCGATCCAACTGGGTTGGATCCGGCAATGGATCTCCATCACGGACCATCAACTCGATATGACCGGTCAAAGCCTCTTCAGCGTGCATGGCCGCATCATGGATGGAGTAACCATGAGTGGTGCATCCAGGGATGTCTGGAAAAACCACGCCATATCCATCTCCCCCACGGTACATCACTGCTGCGTAATGTCTGATTTCCATTTGTTTTTCTCCTTATCGAATCTTCTGAATCGCCTGCTTTTCGATGGATTTGATTTCCATAAGCGACAAGTCCTTTACAGGATGTCGGACGGTCACCTTAAAGTGCTTTGCCGCCCATTCGTAATTAGTGCTTGGCAGAAAATAGCAAAATATCTTGCAGAACAATTATTTATGCTTGATTTTTGTGATGGAAGTTTGTATCCTGCAAGGATCATAAGCCATGTCGGTG
>JAMOBH010000337.1:0-6156 GCA_039908085.1 Magnetococcus sp. YQC-5 | reverse complement strand
GGCGTCACTGTCACGCTGTGCTGCACGCCTTTCCACTCCCGGAGCAGACGGGTGCCAACCACCGGCATGCCATCCTGCTTGCTGGGGGTGCGGCCAACCAGGCCCTCCTGCTGGATCTTGATCTTCATCCGCTCACATCCCCGTTCCGTCATGCCGCCGTAGGCCAGTTCCTGGACGCGTTGGGCCAGTCTTCTCACCATCGCCCGTTTGTCCCAGGTGGGTGGCTCGGTGTCGAAGAACTCCTTCCACTTCTTGTTGAGCATCGCAGGGGAGAGGTTTGGCAGTGCCGCCAACTGTTTGAGTGTTTTCACGTTTGCTTTCATGGCCGTTCTCCAAAAGGTTGAATTCTGTCAGACACATGAGGGCATTGGTTGGGCGAGTTATCCAGTGGAAATTTCTCTGTTTTTCGCTTTTTTTTCAGGCGCAGGATGGCGGTGGCGAGGAGACGGGCGGCCTCGGTGAGGCGGGCGTCGGGGGGGAGGAGTTTTGGGTTGGCTCCGTTGGAGCGGTAGTAGAGGGTGGTGGGGGTGGTGATCATGGGTGGTGTCTTCCTCGGGGTGAGCAGTTTTTGTGATTGTGCTTGGGGAGGAAGATAATGCCGTCGGAATCGGAATGTAAAACCTTTTTAAGTGGTTGATGTTGTTCAGTGATCACAAATGTATTTCCGTGAGGTTTGGTGAGGTTTGGTGATGTTTGGGAGATTGGACGGTTTCCAAGTTGCTTGCATCCAGTGCATAAAAATGGGTGAAAATTAGGATAGGCTAGGCAGGACCAATGGCAATTGGATGCCGAGTGCAACCTTTGGGTGACGTTCGCTCGGCACTGATTAAAACACAAAATTGTCATCAGATGATCATTTATCCCTTTTAATCATCTTATCAATGGTGATAGATTGCCAGCCACGTTGTTCCTCTCATTTATCAAGGATAGTCACCATGGCCAGAGAAAAGAAAACCGAAGCTGCTGCCACAGTTGCTCCGAAACCTGCTGTTGAACAAATCCAAGCCAGTTCCGCCTATGCCGATATGCCGTTGAACGAGTTGCTGAATCTGAAAGACGAGTTGGAAAAGCTGATCAAACAGAAGCAAAAAGAGCAGAAAAAGGGACTCTTTGCGCAAATGTCTGAGATGGCAAAGGCCGCCGGATTCTCCTCCGTTGAGGAGTTTCTCTCATCTCAAGGTGGTAGAGGCAGAGCCCCAAGGGCGGACAAAGGCGTGAAAATGCCGCCAAAGTACCAGATTGGACTTTGGACAAACGGGTACCGACACCTCCCTGCTGTGGGGGTGTAGCAAGCAGACGGGAAGGTGGGTGTTTGGGTGATTTGACGGCTCAAGCCGCCTCTTCACCGCCTTTAAACACGATGGGGTGGCGTTTGCGACGTCCGGGACTATAGCCATGAACACGCCCGGGAGATTTTCCTCGGGGTTTGGGCGGGGGAAGGGTCAGCTCATACTGCCGAATTATTCTTTCGAAGTCTTTTTGGACTTCTGATGGCCCCAGGGACCGGGGATTTTCTGGTGGCTGTTGAGCATATCTTTCCCAAGGATGTGGGGCTGATTCTGCCAGAGGCCTGGCCATCCAAAGCTGGAAATAGGCCAGCCCAGCAATTTCCCACCAGTTCTCTTCGTGCTCTGCGTCTGGGGTCTGGTAACTGGCCAGGAGGAGTTTCCCTTTTCCGAACCGGTAGAAGTGCTCAATGTCATATCTTTGCCGATAACACTGCCAAACGTCAATGATGGGAATTTCATCCCTTCGTTTTCCGGCGACGATCAACCAGAGCGATTTCTTGAAAATCGGCGAGCCGTCATCGTTGAGCATGCGAATTCGGATGAGTGAAAATGGGTTATGGTGCATTGGAATGCCACGTTTCCCGCTCATAAGGAGGTTGTTCCAAACCTCCATCCTGATCGTAACTTGGTTGCCAGATGGACGGATGTGTAGGTGATCGATGCTCTGATCTGGATCTTGCCATGTGTGTGGATCCTTCATGTCGAATCGTTCACCAAAACACTTGGGACGTCCCTTGGAGGGTTGTGTTGTGGATGATTCAGGAAATCTGAAAAAAACACGATTTCCTCTGCATCTGACGATTGTGACCAGATTGTCTATGTCGCACGCTCTTCCCAGAAAGGAGGCGATGCTGAAAGATGAATCGGCCACACCGACGGTCAATTTGTTGTGAAAAGGCAATTCTTTGTCGTCCATGAGTTCTTCGATCTGGGAAATGGCCATGTCCGTTCCCGTTTCTCCACTGGGGACGCGCTCTATTCGCAATGGAATGGCCCATGATTTTGATTGTCCCGCCTTTTCAGGCAGGATAACGACTGTCGAGAAGTGATGCCCCACGGTGACTGGGTTATTGCCGGGTGCCGGGTTGGGCTGGTACACGATTTGCCGATCTTCCAGGGTCTTGGCAAAAGGCCTGGGAGCCGGCGTTGTGTCGACCGCAATCAGGAAATAGGGACGGTCGCGTGGTACGGGCAAAAATGGTGCGAGGAGCCGCAGTCGTGCCTTTTGACTTTCAGAGCGTTCAACAACTGAGAAAGCGGCCTTGACGGGTTGAAAAAAAATTGTCCACGGCATCGTGGAGACTGGGGTATTTCCTGGAGAACAAGCTGCTTAGGCTTAATGAGACTGGGGACTTGAAACGGGTGTTGCCAGCAACCGCGTCTATCAACTCCAACAGTGCGTCTCGGCGTTTTTGGAACGACGCACTAAGTCGACGGCGAAATTCTTCAAATTTTTTGATGGGACTGTCCAGCATGGCTGGTCTCCTTCCAAGTGTGGGTGTCTGGTTAATGAAACCTTACCAAAACCCAGCGTGGTTGGGTAGTCCTGCCCGTACTGGTTTGTCCAAAGTCCAATTCTTCAGCGTCCCACTCAATTTCGGGTTCTACAACTACCTGTAATAGCGCGAAACAACATGCCCTGTTTCACATGACACAGGCCGAAACATATGGCTTGGATTTATGCGGGACGTAACAGCATGTGAAAAGGACCCCGTCGTCAAGACGAATACCTGCCGAGTTCCAGATCCAGATGCAATGGACGTGGATTGCACGCGTGCAACTCACGTCCAGGCTCTCAATGCAAGGCAAGTAAGATTTGCACGCGTGCAATTCTTACTCTTGCTCATTTATTTTGTCGCCGCCAACCCCTCCTGTTTCTTGATCCACCGCCGCAAACTGCTTTTGAGTGCGCAGGTGACGGAGCCAATCTTGAAATGGGGCATGCTGTGTTTTGGGTGACTCGTGAGATGATAGACCTTGCGTCGATGCCGCCGGTGACCAAACACAAATTCAGCGATGGCGTCCGCACCATGAAGCAGGTCATCGCCAATGGTTGCACCACCACCGGCAGTGTCAATTTGAAGCTCCCCCTGGTTATTACTCGTCTCCTGACTTCTCATGATGCGTGACTCCTTGTTGATCGAAAATATCCCGGTAAAACTTGGATTCCATGCCATGCAGACGACGCCAAGCCGCTCGGACCTGCATGCTGATGTTGACACTGGATTTGCTGACACAATTTTTATGGGTTGCCATCACCAGCCTGTGGATATTGAAGACCTTGCCCCCCTTCTCCTCCCCAAACATTTGGATAGCCATTTCCTTCCCTCCCGGTGACAGCAGCACAGACGACATGTTCTGAAATTTTTCTTTCTGGACCATGCCCAACAGGATGTCCGGAACCGGACAACCTATCCTGGAGAGAATCAGGGGAGGAAACCTTAAAAAGATAAATTTCCGGTCGATCAAATCTGCATAGATGTCATGTTCCTCTGTAACCATCGTCTTACTTTCTGGGTCCATAGGCTCTTGCAGATCAGCCGCAGACAAAGAAAACAGTACCGCTTTATCCCAGAAGTTATCTCCACGAGCCAACACCAAAGCCACCATACGGATGTTCCAGGCAAAATGCTCACCCAATGCCGCCCCGATGGCCGCCTTCAACACCTCCCCTTCTGTCCACATGCGACGAAAACCACCATGCTCCTTCGACACCTTTTCCGACTTGATCGCTCCAGTCCCTTGCAAAACCCGCAGACTGGGTAGAGGGACACCGGAAGCAGCCTCTGCCTCGGCATCGCCATACATGCGATTTTTCCCCATCACCAAATCGACTAACTCATGATTTACCATGGCGATTCCTTCAAGACAACATACCAAGATTGGCACAAGATACAAAATATTTCAAGTGCTATTGAAATCGATTGTACCATGTGATACGATCTGTCGTCAATGGTTGACACGAGGCAACGAGAGAAAATTTATGAGCCGTTCGGTGTACTTCGGTGCAGGTACAGAAAGACAGTTTGGGGATGTGACTATGGAGAACCTGAAGGTGAGCGGATCGCAAACACATCTGGAGGAGATAGAGTCAGCCCTGCGTGCCATTTCTCCGGACATTGCCAGAGGAGAATGGGTCAAAGTGGCCATGGCCATGAGGTCCGAAGTTGGCGATTCTGGCTTTTCCCTGTTTGACGATTGGTCGAAGGCCGGTGGAACCTACAACGCAGTCGATACACGCGACGTTTGGAAATCGCTGTCGCCGAATGGCGGCATCACTATCAAGACCTTGTTCAAAATGGCGCACGACGCGGGTTGGCAACCGACGAAGAACGCAGTGCCTTCAAGTGGCCAAAAAACCGACCCGGCGGCTATACTGGCCGATTGCTCGCCAGCAACTGACCACCCCTACCTGCAAAGAAAAGGCGTACTGGCCTTTGGGGCATTCTTGTATCGGGGGGCTCTGGTAATCGCTGGCATGCGCTGTGACGGTGCAATCGCCATTCCCCTGCAAAACAGCGACGGCAGGTTGCAAACCGTCCAGTTTATCGCACCCAACGGCGACAAACGTTTTCTCGCCGGTTGCCCCAAAAAAGGCGCATTCCACGTTATTGGTGATGCAACGGAAATAATCGTCGTTGCTGAGGGTTTCGCGACATCTGGCAGCATTTACCAGGCAACGGGCTATCAGACGATTGTCGCTGTCGATACCAGCAACCTCCGGCCAGTCGCCGAGATCATCCGGCAACGGTCTCCGCACCACACCATCGTCATCGCTGCGGACGACGACACACACCTCACCGGTAACCCAGGACGGAGCAAGGCTGAAGAAGCGGCGCGTGCTATCGGTGGATTTTTAGCCCTACCAGATTTCGGTGCAGACCGACCGGATGGTGCGACCGACTTCAACGACCTGGCACAATTACACGGACATTACGCAGTGAAAACCTGCATCAGTGGCGCACAGCGCGTAACAGCATCTACGGAAAGCGGTGACGGCTGGCCAGAAATCATCCCTCCTACCGTGAGCGACGCGCCAGAACCATTCCCGATTGATGCACTGCCAACCGTGTTACGGGATGCCGTCATTGAGGTTGCCAGATTCACCAAAACAGACGTGGCCTCTGCCGCCGCCGTTGGATTGTCCGTCGCGGCAACCGCAATCGGAAAAGGGGCCAAAGTTGAAGAGAAACCTAGCCTGTGCCACAACCCATCCATGCTCTTCATCGTACCGATGGACAGTGGGGAACGCAAGACTCCCGTGTTTAAAAACATGACATACCCGCTTGAGCAATGGGCAAAGGCCCAGGAAGAGCATCACGTGCGGGAGGTGGCCAGGGCTCATGCGGAGAATACTGTGATTGACGTCTTGTTGGGAGCCATGAGGCGGCAGGCAGTCAAAGCAAGCAGCGGAGAGCGCGAGGTATTGGTAAGCCGCATGGCCGAGGAGGCAAGCAAGCGCAAGGAGATCCCGGCATCTCCCAGACTGTTTACCTCTGACGTAACCGAGGAGAAGCTGTTTCAAAAAATGCACGCACATGGGGGCGAATTCGCCGTCATGTCAGGTGAGGGGCGGCAGGTGATTGATGCGATTTTGGGCCGGTACTCTGGTGGCAATCGGACCGGCGACGGCATCTATCTGGCCGGCATCAGTGGCGACACAATTTGCCGAGACAGGGTTGGGAATGAAAAATCGGGCTCGGAAGATTTGGCCATCGTCCAGCCGTGCTTGAACGTTTGCATCATGGTTCAACCAGACAAGTTCATGGAGTTGCTCCGGAACCCTGTGCTGACAGAATCCGGCCTTGTCGCCAGGATCCTGCCTGTGAGCCCCATCTCCATGGTTGGGAGCAGATTTGAGGAGCCA
>JAMOBH010000336.1:0-6166 GCA_039908085.1 Magnetococcus sp. YQC-5 | reverse complement strand
TCTGTCAGACCGAACGCGCAAACCGACACTGGGGATACCGACTACACCCCAAAAAACGATTGCCCGCATTTTGCCCGGTTTTGGCTGTTCGTTCCACCAACGTTCCTGTCTGACAGAGTGGACATGCACCAGATGTTTGACCAGATACAGACTCCCGTTCTGTTCGCACACCAGAAAAATCATACACTCTCATCTCACTATTATTTTTGACTGCAGCAATCAAACGGGAAACCCACACCACAGCCTTGTCTTGAAACTCTTCCAACGTCCTCGTATCATTGGCGATGTCCTCCAATGCCTGCTCCCAAACGGCTGTGGTAGCCGGATTGGTCACACTTTGAGGCAACATATCCACCAAAACCCGCCCCACCGGCGTGGAAACAAGAGAACTCTTGCCCTCCCGCACCAACAAATTCCGTTGCAAAAGATTCTCGATGATGGCTGCCCGCGTGGCTTCCGTGCCAATCCCGGAGGTTTCCCGCAGTATCTGCTTGAAACGGGGATCTTCCACCATCCGACCAACATTTTTCATGGCCTGAATCAAGGTTCCTTCTGTAAACCGATTCGGAGGTTTGGTCTGTTTTTCTTCCACACTGGTTTCCACAACCCGTACAGGGTCATTGCGACGCATGGATGCCGGCAAACGGGGAGGCTCTTCCTGTTTGGGAGCGGCCTCACTCCGCAAGACCTGTTTCCATCCTGGAGCCACTTCCACGTTGCCTGAAGCTCGAAAAAGCTCTGCCTCCACCACCACATCCACGACTGTGCGATCATAGGCGTATGCGGGAAAAAATTGCGCCAAATAATGCCGACGAATTAAATCATATACCCGCCGTTCATCCATCGACATCCCGGCCACACTCACAACGGCTTGTGTGGGAATCATGGCATGATGGGCCTTCACTTTGGCATCGTCCCACGCCTTGGAACGCAAACTCAAATCAGCCTGAGCCACCAGATCGGTCAAAGAAGCATCCGACTTGACCATGGAAGCCAAAACTTGCGGGACTTCAGCCAACTGACTGACCGGCAGATGACGACTGTCCGTCCGGGGATAGGTGATGGCCTTGTATTTTTCATACAACGCCTGGGCCACCTCCAAGGTCTGTCCGGCACCCATGCTCCATCGCCTGGAGGCCTCCTGCTGCAAGGTGGACAACTCCAAAGGTAATGGAGGGGCATCCAACATCCGTTTGGTCTCGGCCTTTTGAATGATGCCCGACTGCCCCATCACCTTGTGGGCAACCGCCTCGGCACGTTGTTTGTCCAAACAACGGCCTTCCAAATCGGCTTCGGCCTCTGATGGCACCCATTTGGCGCGAAACGTACCCTCACGCACCTCCAAATTGACCATCAACTCGAAATAGGCCACTGGCTTGAAGTTTTCAATCAGCCGATCCCGATCCACAACCAACTTCAAGGTGGGCGTCTGCACCCGCCCCACGGTCAATACCCCGTTATACCCACCTCTTTGACCCAGGATGGTATAGGCACGAGTCAAATTCATCCCCACCAACCAATCCGCCCGCGACCGCCCCAAACCAGCCCGATACAATGGCTCGGTCCGCTCACCGGGCAAAATGGCATTCAACGCCTTGCGAATGCTGACATCATCCAAGGCAGAAAGCCACAACCGGGAAATCCCTCCCCGATAGCCACAGGCCACCAGCACTTCACGACCAATGGTCTCTCCTTCCCGGTCTGCGTCGGTGGCGATCACCACTTCTTGCGTGGTCTGCAACAATCCTTTGATCACATTGAACTGCTTGCCCACGGCCTCTCGCACATCCAACCGCCATTGTTCAGGCAAGATGGGCAACGATTCCAAACGCCACACCTTCCAGTGAGGACCATAACCATCCGGCTTGACCATCTCCAAAAGATGACCCAAACACCAGGTCACCCGCACCCCATCCCCTTCCAGATAACCATCCCGTTTTGATCCGGCCCCCAACACGCGTGCAATATCTTTGGCCTGGGAAGGTTTTTCGCACAAATACACAATCCTGGCCCTAACCATCTTCCAGCCCAATCATTAAAAAAAAAGGGTGGAGGGGTCTGGGGAGGCAGTGAACCGCCTCCCCAGAAATAACCATGAAGAGAATCGACACCCCGACCCTGCCACACCAAACCATGGAAAACAGGCCATCCAAAAACATTCTAAGCACAAAAAAAGAACAAAACATTTTAAATTATACATCCAACCCCTATAAATTACACCTTACATCTCCATCACGCGCACCCTCACCACCCCGCCACAACCGCCAACTGACTATCGTCAACCACAGCAACAAAAAAAAGGCCGCCAATCTCTGTCCCACACCCATTGGAATCATTTGATTTCCAAGTGCCACACAAACTGCCACGCAAACGGCCAAAGTCCATGACAGACTCTTCGGAGCGAGCCTGGATGCCTGACCAGCAGCAACAGGAAATAAATAGATCGCCAAAATCATAAAAATGAAAGCCAGCGCGACACTTGCAATATGAACTTCTATATTTTTGCCAAGAGGAAAGAGACCTGCCAGCAGGAAACATACACTAACCGCCCACAACAGCACCCTAAGGCCTAACCCAGCCGAACAATACATCAATTCAATAGCCATACCAAAAACGGCAAACGCCAAGCCTATGAATGCAAAAATCATCATTGAGCCATAGGGACCAAAAACAAGTTCACTCATCAATTGGTTGATTGGATCATAATTTTTTTGCACAACATGCAAAGACAAAACCACGACAACGAACATGAAAATTCCAACCATTGACAAGAATGCACCCCATGGTCGTCTGACTTGTTGTGAATGGCGGATTACAATCATAGCATTGAATGCTCATCTATTCTGAATCTGGCAGGTATCCATACATCTCATTCTGAACCAACCAGATCGGATCAGCATTTTGCCTGATCCATGTATCATAATCCAAACCATCGATCCTCACTGGACGCCTGACTCGTTTTTGCTTTCCATTGATAAAAATGGTCATAAACTGCTGCTGTCTCCGCCTTTTTGCAGCTTTCTCCTGCGGTGTTAATTGTCGTTTCATCTGCTCTTCCTGCCTCCCACTTTAAGAGGGACACCTTTTTTGGGAATTCATGGGAATCATGCCCCCTGGTCAGGTCCAGGGGCAACCATGATGGATACCACAACACTTGACCGTGGTCACATGGCTGACAAAAATATTCAGACTGAAGACTCCATATCACTCTCTCTTTTGATGCGTTCCCGCCAAAAACGGACCATTACACACAACTGCAGAGATTTTTAATTAGTTAAAATAGTGTTTTAAATACACATTAAAAGAATTTAATGTAAGTCGTGGAGGAATTTTCTGGCCCGACCACAGTTAAGTGGTAGCGGCTTAAATGGAAGACCAACATTTAAAGACGGGAGCAATCAAAAAAAGAGGGTGAAGGAACCCTTCACCCTCTGTACAGCTCTTATTTCTTGTCGCCAGACTGTGCGGGTGCTGCCGGAGCCTGAGCCGCCGGGGCTGCCGGACCGCCCCAACCATAACCAGGACCGCCCCAACCATAACCAGGACCGCCCCCCCAACCTGGACCATAGCCATAACCGGGACCGCCCCAGCCTGGACCATAGCCATAATAGCCGGGATAATAGCCATTGTTCCAGCCATTGTTCCAGCCATTGTTCCAGCCGTTGTAGTTGTTCCAGTTGTTGTTGCCATAACCATTGGCAGAGCCATCCACATCGCCGCCCATATTGAAGCCAAAATTACCAGATGCGCGACCGTTACCCCGGCCATTGCCCAGCCAATTGTTGCCCCAATTGTTGTTCCAATCGTTGTAATTATTATTGCCCCAACCATTATTGCCCCAACCTGGACCACCCCACCAGGCAGAAGCATCCCCGGCAGAAATTAATGCCGCCCCACCGAGCAGGGTTGCGAGGGCCAGTACGCGCATACCTTTATTCATCGTTATTCCTCCTCAAAGTTAAGATGCATGCATTCTTGACAACACAGCAGACCGGATTCTCAAGTCGTGGCTCCCAATGAACACCAACTCAATCCGCATTTCCTCTTTTTACTCAATCCTGTTTAACATGTAAATTAAAAAAATCACGATTGCCACACCATTTTGCACAAACACCCGATTTCATCCTAAAGGGAGGCATCTCCCTCTGGATGATTGGCCATCGTGGAGGTCATATGGAGTCGTGCTGTGGTCAATCCAGCTTCCAGCATGGCCAGCGTGATCTCGATTGCACCGGTGGAGCGGGCATGGGACTCGACACGCTGCTGGAGTGCATTTCGCATGAAACCATCTGGCACCAAAGCAAGACGGGCCAAGGCCTCTTCGGACCACGGCAATGCAGAAACATCGGAGGGGGTTGGCATGAATGGGGCGACATGAGCGGGAGTCACTTCTTTGGAGTGTGCCATGCGTGCGGCCTTTTCTGCGCGCAACCGGACCTGGGGACGCACCGAATCCTCCAATGTGGCGAGCATCTCTTCTGCGGGCCTGGACCAGACGGATGTTGGGGCATGACGCACCACCTGTTGCAAGGTTTGATGGGCATGTGCTGGCATCAAGGCTGCGGTGGCTTCGTCCACCAGGCGTTCGGTGATCACGGTATGCCCTTGTTCCTGGGCGTAACGCAAAATGGCCATGCGAGCCATCTGGCGGGCAATGGCCGGAACCCGATCCATGCGCGCTTCGGCTTCCTGGCTCCAGGAGGTGGTGAAATCCGCGATCCGTTCCACTTCCGGGAGATGGGTACGACAGGATATCAAGACATCACAAGGGGCCACGCGCAACAGGTGTTCTGTGACCCCACCGATATCCAGGGAGTCATCGGCATGAATGCCGGTCTTGCCCAGAACCAACAAGGATGGGGAATGGTCTTGCAGGAACTTTTCGATGGCCACGGTTGCTTTACCCACCAGCAGTTGACACGTTACCTCGCCCCCCAGATCACGTGCCATGCTTGCGCCCACGTCCAGGTGGGCCTGATAGATCTTGGCCAGACCAGAATCGATGATCTCCTCGTGAAGTTTTTCCTGCTCGGCGAACTTGAACACCGCCGCCCCTTCCTCGGAAAGCACGCCTGAAATGTTGTTGAACACCACATAATGAAAATAGGGATCAAAAGCCGCCACCAGCATGACCGGACGGTGCCACTGTTGACCCAAGGCCAGCGCGGTCAGGAGTCCCCCATAGGCGCGAGCCGAGCCATCCAAAGCCACGACAATGGGGCCAGGATGGGACTCCAGGTGTTTGATCACCCAAAGATCGATGGCCGTGCGTCGAGCCACCCGTTGGCAGACACTCCCGATGGACTGACCTGCGACGGTCCCGACGCCTTGGGCACCCATCACGATCAGGTCAAACGCCCCGGTGGTGGTGGCCTCAGCCAGAACCCGATAATTTTTCCCTTCCACGGTGAGTCGGGCATACGGAACATGAGCGTCTGCACACTTTTGTTCTCCCACATCCAGATAGGAGTCACTGATCAAATTCAAGCCACGGGTAATCAGGGTGTCATGAGTGGCCCGTTGTTCTTCCAGGGTTTTTTCCTGGCGATACTGAGGAGGAAGACCGCCCTCCATCTGGCGGAAGCGGGAGTCGTGCAGACCGGCGGCCAGGGCGTGAATGCCTGTAATCCGTGGATTCTGGGTCGAGCTGGCCAGGGCGATGGACAAGGCCAGTCCCTGATTGGCATGTGCTGAAGAGTCCAGGGCGGTCAGAATGTTTTGATATAAGGATGTCATTCAGGTTCCTTGTGGATTGGCCGGGAGGATCCGTACCGGGCGCGGATCATACCAACAAACACCAACACGACACCAGCGAAAAAAAACAGACCCAAAGACCAATCGATCTGCTGGCCGCCACGCCAGAGCAACATGAAGTTCAGCGTGCCCAGAAAGATCAGCACGGCACCAAGTATTTTGAAAATCACCCCTTTTGGGGATTCATCGTTGTCCATTGACGCGCCTCCGCATGGCCATCATGAGTTCCGGGGTGATCTGATGCAAGCCCTTTTCACGAGCATAACGCTGCACGCCGCTTTTGACCATGCCGCGTAAAAAAATCGGGACTCGAAGCAGACGTTCGCTGGCTTCCGGGGTCCAATGGAGTTCTGATGTTTTTTCGACGGTGGGAATGGGCTGGGTGGCAGGATCATAGGCGCACCAAGGGTCA
>JAMOBH010000027.1:0-27940 GCA_039908085.1 Magnetococcus sp. YQC-5 | reverse complement strand
CGACCTGAAAATTCCATATATAAAGTGCCCGCAGGCTGATCGTACCTCCCCGCGTTCAGTCCAACCAGGTTTTTGCGTCGGCAGGCGACGCAAAAAGCCTTAATTCGTTTGACCATAGGTGCAACTATCGCATGAGATGAACCCACCGTTGGCCACGGCGACTACTTCCCCCCGTGAGCCCATTAAATCTCCCAATTTGGCATGTTATCAGAATCCTTCCTGCCTGTCCACCGCAAACCGTTTCCCGGAAGGGTTCACCCTTCCAACATCTCCATCAACCCGGTGGAAGCCCGTCCAGCAAAATCGAGGGACAGTATATCCATTTCCCCGCCCCCACCCCACAAAATCGAGGGACGACAAAATCGAGGGACGGTATATCCATTTCCCCGCCCCCACCATGCTCACCCCCACCCATTTGCCAACCAAGCCTACCAACACAACGACACTCCCCAGTCGCAGACCAAACAAGGCCCACAGGGGCAACGATGAACTCGCAGCCACACTGGGCAACGCCACCAGTCACCGCATCATCCAGCATGTGCAGGAGTCATGCGGAATGGAGGTTGATTGTCTCCATCTCCGACCGCCCATAAGGGCGTACACCATCCAGGAGAACGGGTCCATCCTCCCACACCAACCAAAACCAGTATCAAACCGGCATGCCGCACATCAAGTCCTCCCCGATAGAGTACAAAAAACTAAACAGATTGTGAAGTTTTTTTTCATACCAGTCTGTTTTTCCTGATGCTTATGCGGCACGCAAAGTGCGTACTTCCAGGAGCGAAGTCAACAGGTGGTGGAGAATCGGGTAGAGGGGAGAAGAGAAGGAGTGAAAATCGTGGGAGGGATCTCCGCAAGACGGCTGGATTCCCAGCAAGAGGCACCACGCCAACCATTGGCAACATTGGCGTTTTCATGGACAAAAAAACCGCCCTCGCGGGCGGTACATTTATCAAGAAAAGTTTCGTAAATTTGAATGGTGGAGCGAACGATACGCATTTCGGAAAATTCTCCACCACTTTGCTGCGATGCAACAAGAGAACGGTTTGACAGCATCTTGGTTAGCCAAACGATACGGAATCTTGCATCTTTCCGATATTCAATGGCTTTTCTCGTGTTGCTAAACTCTTCACCCGTGCGGCGCAAGGTGGCTGTGGACTCGCGTTCAACTCCCGCTTGGGTGGCAATGGCTCCGTCGGAACGTTCTCCGCGATTTTTTGGAGAATTTCCGGAGAATCCGGTGAAATCTCCCCATCCGACGGGCCAAGCGCAGGGAGGCCGGTTCAACTCCTGACTGGCCGTCCGCATTGGCAGTTCCCGTCACGAAGGATCTGCGAGCACGCTCTCAATCGTTGGGGCATCCAAGATCCGAAGCCCCCACTCCTCCAGCACAGGTGGTTCGGCCTTGGCGATTTTTTCGCTGTCCCGCGCTCAGTTCAGATCAATCGGAGTATGGCCGAAAACGTCATTAAGGGAACGGGCATCCAACACTCGATCAATCCACAACTCCAGTTCCTCCAAACCCGCCGCTTTGACTTTCTCATAGACCACCGGAGACAAGTCACCAAAACGCCGCGTCAACAATCGCGTCAGCATCTTGGCCTCGCCTTTTTGCTCGCCTTTCTCTTCTCCTTCCTGGCGACCTTCGTTATACACTCTTGTGAACACCCCGTCTGGGCTCGGATCAAGATTTAACATTTGAATGATCTCCTTTACTTTGAATGAGCGAAAGTGTGCCAAAGCGAACAAACCCATGATTTCATTTGCTTCGTGGCGCGACTTCTCAGGGAAACTATTATTGATTTCCTCTTGCCAATCACGTCCTTTTCTTTTCAATGCTTCTGAGTCGATATTCGCTTTCAGGGTCAACGGGGCCAGCACCAATAAACGAGGGTCGATCTCTTTTAACTGCTCTTCTGAAAAATCAGAAAGCACCACTTCCACGAAGCAGTCATCGAACCGACATCCAGACCGTTTCTCAAAAGGTGTCAGTGGCAGGGCAGCCTTCCTGTGTGCTTCGCTTGTATAGATAATCCCAGCCAAAACCGAGCCGTGATAGCCATCTTGCGCACAACTCATGCAAACCTTGGCGGTGATCCGGTAACGGATATAAGGATCCCCGTATCCCTGAAACTCCAACACGACGCGCGGCTGATCGCCGGAAGTCAAAGACCATCCTTCGATATCCGGGGCCAAGCGTTTTTCTTTCAAAACCGTGGCGCGAAAATGGTACGTCGACGCTGTTTGTGCATCCATTCCCAAGAGCTTGAGCAAGGCATCGCCACTCAAAGTCATGAGCTTGACAAACGCCTCGTCCGTGCCTCGTTGTCCAGTTTTGTACTCGATCACCTCTTTCTCGGCATTCATCGATGTCCTCACGTTACGACCAATCTTTACACCATTCGATCACGCACCGCTGCCAAAACCTCAGGGCATTCCAGCAGAATCTCTCGGAAATCAGTGAAAACCAAGCTGTTTTCCCGGATAGAGATCAAAAACAGGACAATCAACAACTTATTGGCATCCGTCTCCTGGTCAATCCACTGCCAGCCCCTCTCGGTCAAAGCCATATGACATTCGTGGGACACCCTGTAGATTACCTTACGGATCTGTTCCGGGCCATGAGTGGCCATTTTAGGCGCGGATGCCAGGAGACGCTGGATTCCCATCTGCAGGGCTTTTGCCAACCCATCGATAACAGAGACCATCTCATCTGATAGAGGTTCAGAAGGATCCATGTTGCGCAGGGCATCAAAATTGAAAGATGATTTTTTGTCTGGAGTTTGACCATTCATTGTACTCCGCACCAAGTCGGCACTCTTTTGGTCAAGCTGCTTCAATTTATCCAAAAGTTTACCATGCTCCTGGATGACCGTTTTGCGGATTTCCTCGAAGCGAGCGGGAAGGAGCTTCTGAAATTCGGCCAGCAACGTCTCCACGCTGACATGCGCACGAGTGTTCATACCCTGCAGACCGGCCATACGCATCATGCTGTCTTGTAGCCAGTCGTCAATGGTTGGTGATTCGATCTCGTTTTCATCTGGAGATGGGAAAAAATCGAAGGTTCCCGGTGGTACAGTCAACCAAGTTCCCACCAGAGCTGCCGCAAGTTCTACAGGATCTACTTGTGGACCGGCCTCATGCAGACTGGCCATGTTAATCAATGCCGACACATCTCCCACAGCGTTCATCCATGATTGGCAAAACCCATGGAAACCCAATGTCCTCGGTTCTGGGCGTTGGGTCAGATGGACGGCGTAACACCGATGCAGCAAGGAGGGTTCGATGCAACCTACCGCAACCCGCAAGGCTCCCTCGCTCTTACCCTGATAGTAGTTAAGAAACCGTTGCAGGCCGTTTTCCACCCCCACCTGCCGAATATATTCTTGTAGAAGACGCTCTCCATCTACAGCAATAGGCAGCACTACCTCCTTGTCCAACACCTCTCGGATGGTTTGTTGCGCCTGGATGGCTTGAGCCAGGGTAATGTCACCACTGGCCAACGCCGCATGGGGAAAAGCATCTTCCATCAGCATGGCCACGGCAAGCATGGCATAATGATAGGGCAATCCTTGGGTCTTGGCATCAAAGACGGTATAACCCGCACCATACCGGGTTTCCAGATTGGTCAGCAGAGGATCTTGATCCCGTTCGATCACTTCCGCTGGCCTGCTGTAACGGTCGAGGTCACCGTAGAGTTCGAAAGTTTCCCCAAACTGACAGCTTTCTTGATCCCCCTCCACCTTCCAATGACGTTTCTTCCATTCGTCCGGATGATGCTCAAAGTTGCTTGAGTACGTCAAACGCTCGTGGCCACCGACCGTTTCCTCGCGCAACCCCAGGATCTTCGAAGGCCATGCCTGCAACAGCCGCAGGGACTCCAGATAGGCCGAATGCCAAGCCTCCGGGTTAATTCGTTCCGGGAAAATATTCAGATTAACAAAAATACCCACCACTTACCCCCATTGGTCATGGATTGCCTCAAACGATATCTGCCACCATATTGTGTTCCGACGCATGCTTGAACCACCTGAGACCATCGATTGGGATCCCGACCACCCCAAGCACTCTACCCTGTCGAGAACCGGTCATGAGGCGGGCACCCTCATTCGCGGAAGTATATCAGGTCCGCCCGCAGAAGTCACTCTCGCAACCATGCCGTCGCCCAAAATGGTGGCCCCAGAAAACAATACGGAACAATGCATCTTTTTTTAAGCCGTTTGCGCATTGATGAGGGTCATATCCAGCAGCAATACATCCTTGTCCTCGCTGCTGCCCTCTTCTCGATAGCGACCCAGGGCCTGCACCAAGTCAGAGTCGTGGGTGGCTGAACCGGAGGGCAAGGGATACTCGATCTGATTCAACCGACTGAAAAAATTAATATCGTCCACCGCCATGGCGAACACGTCCCCACCCACCTGCAGCAGGATGGCATATTCCAACAGATATCTGCGTACTTGCCCAGCAATGCCATCAAACAGCTCCAACAGGCGGAGCAGCACCCCCGATTCGGTGCGCTGCACCAACTCTCTGGCCTGCTGCTCCTGGCCGTTTTTGATCAAAGCGGCGGCCTCCACCGCTACTTGGTGAATCTCCTTGTGGGGGATATCAAAGCGGTGCATGTAGGCACTGAGATTGAGATTATCGCTTTGGAATTGATCATACCACTTGCCAAAAGCGCATTTATGGGGATCGGTTTGCACAGTAATGGGTTTGCTCCCATGCACTTCGTCTTTCAGTTTGTGCAGCCAGTTGATATGGTCTTGCTTGCGCAGGCCCATAGTGGCAACCAACTCTTCGGTCTCCGCGCTACGGGCTTGGGCACCAAAACTGACCCGCAGATCAAACAGGGGAATGCTACCCCCACGAAAAGGAATCACCCCCCGCACATCAGCAGGCATATGGGGCACAAGAGTGCAGGCTGGCATGTCCATGACAGAGACCACATCCGAATACAAAATGCCATAACGGCCCTGGTTGACTGTGAAAACAAGATATTCAGCATCTTGTGGAAAACGGGCATTCATCATTACTCTTCCCCCCCGAAGAAATTGGGCATGCAATATACCCAGGCAAGTCAGCAGCGCACTACGCCGCCGATCACCATGCCATCCCATTGGTACGCTTCAACAACTTTACAGCTCTCCCAGTTCCCTGGACTCTTGTATCTCGACATACCGGACCATCCTGGCCAGATCCAGGAGCAACGCAACCGTGCCATCGCCCAGAATAGTGGCTCCAGAAAACTCATCCGAATACTCAAAGCTGTCCCCAAGATTTTTGATGACCGTCTGATGTTGCCCGACGACGGCATCGAAGGCAAATCCAACCCGCTTGCCATCGACATTGACAATCACAATTTGCTCGATGGTTGGCCGATCACCTTCCATAACGAACCGCTCGCGAATACGGATAAAGGGAACAATTTCATCGCGCACATTGACGATTCGACGGCCATGGGAGTTGGCAATATCTCTGGGAGAAAGCTCCACACACTCTTCCACCGCCGCCAGGGGGAGAACAAAATAGTTCTGGTTGACGCTGACCAACAGCCCTTCGATAATAGCCAAGGTCAGGGGCAACTTGAGTGTGATGACGGTGCCCTTGCCCAGCTCACTCTGGGTATCGATGCTGCCTCGCAAACTTTCTATGGATTTGCGCACGACGTCCATGCCCACGCCGCGACCGGAGACATTGGTGATTTTTTCTGCTGTGGAAAAGCCAGCGGCAAAGATCAGCTGATAGGCCTCATGGTCAGACAGCACTGCATCGGCCGACAGAACACCCTTTTCCACCGCCTTGCGACGCAGCAGTTGAGGATCAAGCCCCTTGCCGTCGTCCCGCACCTGAATCAGCACGCTGGTGCCGGAATGAACGGCAGAGAGATGGATCTGCCCCACCAGGGGTTTTCCCGCTGACTGACGCGCCTCCGGCTTTTCAATACCATGGTCGATACTGTTACGGATGATATGCACCAACGGATCGTTCAACTGGTCGATGACCGTTTTGTCCAGCTCGGTATCTGCCCCTGCAGTGGTCAGTTCAATCTGCTTGCCCAACTCGGTGGAGAGATCCCGGACCAGCCGTTTGAATTTGTTAAAGGTCGAGCCAATCGCCAACATGCGGATGCTCATGGTGTTGTCCCGCAATTCGTCGGTGAGATGCTCAATCTCTTCGGCTACCAGTTGCAGATGCTGAACATTGAGTTGGGTGGAGAGCTGGTTCAAGCGGGCCTGCACAGTCACCAGTTCCCCGACCAGATTGACCAACTTGTCTAGCTTGGCAGACGGTACCCGCACCACAGCATCGACCTCGGCGGCCTTGCCCTGTTGTTGGCGTTGCTCCTGCACGACCCGCTGTTCCGTCAAGGCAGCCCGCACCTTGTCAGCGGGCACCAAGCCCGCATTGACCAACCGGTCCCCCAAGGGGGTCAATTCCTTGGCCAAGGCATCTTGGTTGATATCTCCTCGTTCAAGAAGGATTTCACCCAATTTTTTGCCCTCCGGTGCCGTCATACCGGCAGCCTCTTCCCGGTTCAGCAGGCGGATATTCAGGGTGCAATCGTCCTCCACGAAGATAAACACATCCCGGATGGCATTTTCGCCAGCTTCGGTGGTGAGAAAAATCTCCCAACGGGTATAACACCGCTCGGGGTCCATCTCCTCCAACGAGGGAAAACCATTGGTGAAGGCCACAACCCGGCACGGGCCCATCTCCCGCAGTTCAGCGATCAACAACAAGGGGTTGGTACCGGAGGAAAAAATTTCCGGTTTTGGCTCAAAGCGGACCCGATAGACATGGGAACCATCCGACTCGGCGGCCACTACTGCTTTGGTGGTCACTGCCGCTGCGGCATCTTTTTGCGGGGCCAGGGTACGCAAACCGGCGATGATGCGGTTGGCGTTGGCTTCATCGGCTGGCACCCCGCCACGGGAGGCATCCAGAATGCTGCGAATTTGATCCCGGGCGGCCAAAGTCAGGTCGATCAGGGTTTTGGTAACCGGCAGGGTGCCGGAGCGGGCCATGTCAAAAACGGTCTCCACCTCATGGGTGAATTTGGCCACTTCGTCGAAACCAAACATGGCCCCGGAACCCTTGATGGTATGCATGGCCCGAAAGACGCGACCAATCAGTTCCATATCGGTCGGCGTCTCTTCCAACTCCAACAGGGAATCCTCCAGTTCAGAAAGCAACTCGTAGGCCTCTTCGGTAAAGGCACTGGTATCAATCTCTACAGCAGCCATGGGGCGGTTCTCCGTTGGACGAGGTTTTGGATTGATTAACCAAGCACTTTCTTGATAACGCCGAGCAGCTGTTCCGGCTTGAACGGCTTGACAATCCACCCCGTTGCACCCGCATCCTTGCCGTCTTGCTTGCGGTCGGCCTGGGATTCGGTTGTCAGCATGATGATCGGCACAAATTTGAACGCTGGCAATTTGCGCAGTTCCCGGATCAGCGTGATGCCATCCATGTTGGGCATGTTCAGGTCCGTGATGACCATGTCAATGGTCGCCCCACCCACCTTCGTCAGGGCATCCTTGCCATCCACCGCTTCCACCACTTGGTATCCTTCCCCTTTCAGGGTCAAACCAACCATCTGTCTGACACTGGAGGAGTCATCCACGGTCATGATTGTCTTGGCCATTAAACGCTTGTCCCCATCCAAAGTCCGATGTCATCACCCGTATCCAGACAACCGAGGAAGCCGGATTCCCGCACAATGCGATGCACGATTTCCGGTATGGCCCCCTCACGGGTTACCTTTTTGCCGTTTTTTATCAAACTCCGGTGGGCGGCACAGAGGAGTTGCAAGGCCGTGAGATCCAGTGTCTCAACCTGCTCCACATTGATGGCCAACTGATTGCCCTCGCCAACAGCCTGCAACAGGATCTCCTGTAACGACAGGGCCTGTTGGATGGTCAACGAACCCGATAACACCAGGGTGCCTATTCCAGAGTTATCCACGTGAAAATCAATCATTTCAGCTCCAATCTATGCGTCCAACGGCAGACAGATAACACATCCGCGGTCACTTTTGAATCAGAAAGACTCGAATTGATCATCCGAATGTGCCATCTTCATGTCAACTCCACCGGATTTTTGGGCGACAAGACCGGTAGATTTACGCCCAGGGGCGGGCAATGCCTTGGTCGCACGTTTCTGGATAGGAACAACCTGGGGTTCGGAGCGTTTTGGCTTCTGTGCCGGTTTCCGTCTGGCCGGACTACCCTGCTGGCCGAGGTTGAAAAAGGAGATGGATTGAGCCATCACCTCGGCTTGCGCACTCAACTCTTCCGCCGTCGCCGCCATCTCCTCGGAAGCACCAGCATTCTTTTGAATCACCTGATCCAGTTGCTGAATGGCTTGGTTGATCTGGCCTGCCCCCTGGTTTTGCTCCTGGCTGGAGGCATTGATCTCTTGAATCAGCTCTGCCGTCTTTTGAATGTCCGGCACCAGTTTGTTGATGATCCCCCCAGCCTTCTCCGCTACCTCGACGCTGGACGCGGAAAGATGGCTGATCTCTCCGGCGGCGGTTTGGCTCCGTTCGGCCAATTTGCGCACCTCGGCCGCCACCACGGCAAACCCCTTGCCATGTTCACCAGCCCGGGCCGCCTCAATGGCGGCATTCAAGGCCAGCAAATTTGTCTGCCGGGCAATCTCTTCAATGATGCCGATCTTCGAGGCAATCTCCTTCATGGCATGCACGGCTTGACCCACTGCGATACCCCCATCCGCCGCATCCTTGGCGGCTTTTTGCGCAATATTTTGGGTCGTGCCGGCGTTCTCTGTATTGTTGGCAATGTTTGATGACATTTCCTCCATAGACGAGGAGGTCTCTTCAATGGAGGCGGCCTGTTCAGTGGCTCCCTGGGAGAGATTCTGGGCGGCATCCGAAATCTCGTTGCTGCCAATGGAAACCTGCTCAGCCGCCGTTGAGACTTCACCAATGACCTCGCGCAGCTTTTCCACCATCTCTTTTAGGGTGTTCGCCAGTTGGCCGACTTCATCCTTTTGATCCAGTTGGATGGTGGCTGTCAAATCGCCTCTGGCAATCTGTTGGGCAAATGTTACGCCTTGGGTGAGGGCACCGACGATCATGCGGGTGAGCAGGAAGGCAATCAGCAGCCCAAACAACACAGCCACCACGCTGCTGGCGATGATCGTGGTAATGGCCGATGCGATCTTCTCTTTGGCCTCTTTTTCCGCCGTTTCGCTCCGTCTGGTGGCAGAGGTCACCACATCGTTGACGGCTTGTCGGTGGCTGTTATAGAGATTTTCCATCTCCTTCATGGATGCCATCATTTTGTCCCGGTCGCCAGACTGCACCAACTTCAGGTATTCTCCCTGGGCCATAGCAAAGAAGGTCACCACCGGCTTATGTGCCTTTTCCATCAGGGAGGCCAGTTCTGGTTCCAACCGTTCCTTCAGCCAGTATTCATGACGCTCGTCGTAATCCTTCTTCAGTTTAGCCAGATCCTTGGCCGCTTTGTCGACCTCCTCCTTGCTGGTAGCATCGTTCATCTCCTGGACGGCTGCCCAAGGTTCCAGGATGAAAAGGGGAGGAGGCAGTATATCCGCCAGTAAATCCTTGCCCTGTACAATATGCTGATAGACGGGACCATTAACCTTGTACGTGTCAATAGTATTCCAGCTTGCCCAGGAGACCAACACCAGCAGCAGCAGCACCAAGCCAAAACCCAACCCCAGCTTAACCCCCAACTTCAGATCTTTCATAGATCCCTCCAATCATTTTGAATGTGAATGCCAAACCGCAGGACTGCCTTATTTCCGCCAGCCTACCCAGGTCTATTCCGAGCATTAAGTCAGTGACCAACATCTTCATTGCCTGTGGAAAAACAGACTGCCGCACCCCTTGGATAACATGCAGGAAGATCCGCCAGCAGATGATATTCCCTCATTTTTCCCAGCAGCTTATAACGGGTAATGGGTTTGGCCAGATAATCGGTGCAACCACACCGGAAACAGGCCTTTACCACCAGAGATTCGACATCCAAGGCAGAAATCATGAAAATGGTTGAAGTCTTGCTACCATTCAAGCCTTTCTCGTCTTCCAGTTGACGCATTCTTCTCAGTGCCTCTTGCCCGTCCATCTCCGGCATCATGATGTCCAAACACACCAGACTATAGGGTTCGCCGTCTTCAATCGCATATTCAAAGGATTCTACGGCTTCCACGCCATTGATCGCCAGATCGCAATGGCCATACTGAGAAAGCATTGCTGCCAAAAGCATCCGGTTTTGCGGATAATCATCGACAATCAGAATTTTCATCAATACAAATTCCCTACAATCATAAAAATGGTTGACAATAGCGATATTGCTGTTCCTTGGGTTGGAGATCTATCAGACCATCCTCTGAAGTGTTTTGGCCGCTTCATTGAGGGTCTGAATGCCCTCCTTGACCTGGGACATGCCAGCCACGCTCTCCCTGGCCCCCGTATTGATCGATTTCATCGCCTCCACCACTTGCCGAATGGCCACCGCCTGCTGCTGCACATTCAACGCAATTTGCTGCGCTCCTTGGGAAGCCGCCCCCATGGACTGCGCCACCTCACGGAAGGTCTCCGCCGTGTTTTTGGATATGGCCATGCCTTCATCCACCGTATTGCTTCCTTCCTCGGTAGCCATCACCGTGCTGTTGTTGGCCCCCTGCACCTCTGCCACCAGGGTGTTGATCTTGGCAGCCGACCGCTTGCTCTCATCAGCCAACTTGCGTGTCTCAGTCGCCAATACGGCAAATCCCTTACCATGCTCTCCCGCCCGCACAGCTTCCACCGCCGCATTCATGGCCAGCATTTTGGTCTCATTGGCAAAATCGGCAACCAGATTGGCAATCTCCCGGATCTGCCCGGTCTTTTCACTCAACAGCAAAATTTGTTGGGCGATGCCCTCTACCTTGGACTTGGCCTTGTTCATGCTGGCCATCGTCTCTTCCACCCGGTTCATGCCAAACTGAGAGAGCAACAACGCCTTGTCCGCACCTTTGGCCGCCACCTCTGCCTGTTCTGCCGATTGCCGGGCCGACGTCCCCAACTCTTCCATGGTGGTATTGGTCTCATTGACTGAGGCCGCTTGCTGGGCGGCCACCCGATCCTGCTCGGTGAGAGCTGTCGCCATCTGCGCCGAGGAGGAGGAGATGACGCTGATCACCTGCTGCAAGGGCCGACTGATGGTACGGGAAAAAAACCAACCCACCACCCATATCACCACCGCACACACCGCCCCCACCCCCAGAACGGAGAGGTTCAGGGCATTCACAGCCGCGAAGGCCTCCGACTCGGCAGTAACGGTCACAACAGCCCATTGCAGGCCGGGGATCGCCAGAGGCGCATAACTGGACAACAGCGGCACATTTTCCAAATTGCCCGCCAAACCGATACGTGACATCGAGCCTGACTTTCCCGCCAACGCCTCTCTGATGGATGCATTGTCATGGGCCTGGCCAACCTTGCCCTGGGCAGTAATACGGTTGCTGCGATAGGAGATGGAGTCGCCAGACTTGCCCACCAGATAACTCTCCCCCGTCTGACCCATCCCGGTTCGCTCCTGGATCACGGAGTCAATCTCTTCAATGGAGAGTTGCAGGGCCACCACGCCCAGAAACTCCCCGTTCCGTTGAATCGGGGCACCAACAAAGGCCGCCTGTGCCCCCTGCGAGGGAGCATAGGTGGTATAATCTTCCAGGACGGCACCCGCCTTGGCTTTGACGAAAAGACGCGCCAAGCCACTGTCCTGCAATGATCCGTGCAACAAGTCCTCACCCAGGTCCGGTTCTCGCGCTACCGTAAAAACCACTCGACCCTCCCCGTCGATCAGGAACAAGTCATAATATCCATACTGTTTTTTGAACGTTTCCAGAAAATGAGACAGGGGTGTCTGCACCGCAGCCTGCCATTCGGCACTGCCCACTTTGCGACCGTTCTTCTGGAAATCCTGCAGAACGCGGCGTGCCGCTTTCATGGTCTCCACGGCTGCCACCGTCTCGGCCAGCACGGTCACATCATCCAACCGCTCCTTGAAATACTTTTCCACCTGTCTCTTGCGGGACTCCCGGACAGAATCCAGCATGGCATAAGATTTGGCACGCAATGCCTCACCCGCCTGCTGGTTGAGCAACACGCTGACGATAACCAATGGCACCAGACCAAACAACAGGAACAGGCTGATCAGTTTGACCGACAAACGCATCTGCATTGTCTCAAGCCTCGCCTTATAGAACCGCAGACTGTTCATAACAACAATTGATTGGCTTTTTCAACCTGCTCAATCACAATTCTGGCCATATTGTCCGGGGTAAACTTAGGAATGAAGTCATCTGCCCCCATCTGCTCCGCTTTTTCTTCGTTCGACCGATTGCTCAAGGAACTGTTGATCGCCACATAAATCTTGGCAAGTCTCGGATTGTTCTTCACCTTCCTGGTAAAGGTGAACCCATCCATCACCGGCATTTCGATATCCGTAAATACCATGGTATACGCGCTTCTCCCCTCCTGGTCGATGGATTTTTCCAAGAGTTCCAAGGCTTTTGGAGCCTCATCCACGACGGTGTGCCGAATGCCCATTTGGTTCAGAACCGCCTGGATCAAGTGGCAGGCCGCCTTGGAATCATCCACCGCCAGAATGTGATGGTCCTGACTAACGATCTGTCTTCCCTTGGCAATCAGTTCCTGGGAAATTTTTATGTCAATACCGACGATGTCGTTCAATACCTTTTCCACGTCAAGCATTTGAATCGGTTGCCCTTCATGGTAGGTGATGGCGGTCAGACAACTGTTCTCATAGACAGAGCCCGTCGGCTTGATGATTTCATCCCAACCTTTGGTGACCAGCACATTTGGCCGGGCAACCAGAAACCCTTGGATGGTTGTACTGTATTCGCAGACCAGCACATAACTGACGGTGCGCTTATAGTCGACCGGCTCCATGCCCAGGTATTCACCCAGATCAATCAGGTTGATGGGGTGCCCGCGAAAATCGATCTCTCCTTTGATGGTAGGATGCGAGTGAGGCATCCGGGCAATCCCTTTGGGGGTCTCCAAAATCTCGATAATCTTGAAAACATTCAGCCCATACAGTTGCTGGTCCGTCAGATAGAAGGTCAGCATCTCCACTTCATTGCTCATGGCCAGATTGGTCCGCTTGTCCACCTCAGCAAACAATTGATCTTGGGTCATTTCTTCTCCTGTACAAAGTCTGGAACCCAATCAGTCTGTGGGCACACCCTTTGGCTGATCATGGATTCAGTGAGACATTCGGTAAATCGTGGGAGCCGACTGGACGACTGGCACTCTCATGCCGTTCAAATTTTCTGAACGGCCCATGAACAGATAACCGCCAGGGGAAAGGTGGTGGCAAAACTTGTTGACCAGCCTCTCCTGCGTGGGACGGTCAAAATGGGTGATTACATTGCGACAAAAGATGATGTCCATCTGCTCACGCAACCCAAAATCGGTATCCATGATGTTCAGGCGACGAAATTTTACCATGGCGCGGAGTTCCGGGGCGATGCGCACCAACTGTCTGGCTGGTTCCCGGCTTTTGAGCAGATATTTTTGTTTCATTTCCAGCGAGATGGGTGAAACTTTGGCCATGCCGTAAATGGCACTGGCGGCAGTCGTCAAAGCCCGACTGGAGACATCCGTGGCCAACACTTTGGCCTTGAAAGGGATGCCCGGATAGTGACGGGAGAACTCCTGGAGGACCATGGCCAGGGTGTAGGCCTCCTCACCGGTAGAACATCCCACATTCCAGATCATGAATTCACGAGAAAGCCCCGCCCCCAGGTTTTTGATCAACTCCGGGATGGCGGTTTTTGCCATAAATTCAAAGTGGTTGGACTCGCAAAAAAAATCGGTCTCGCGAGTGGTCACCGCATCGATAAACTGCATCAACTCCTCGTCCGGCCGCTCGGTACCCAGCAACCACTCCAGGTACTCCTTGAAAGAGTGCCTGCCAACCTGCCGTAGCCGTTCTTGAATCACGGTCGCGAGCAGACCCTTTTTGGCAAGAGGTACCTGGACACCACACTGCGCGTGGACAAACGCGCTCAATCGTTGGAAATCCTTGTCCGAAATACCAGAATGGCAATCCTGCTCCCTGGTGAAAGAGGTAGTCATGAGATTAATCCCCCCCTACAAACCTATTGGCGGACAGACCTCCCCTCTGGAGGCCAAGGCTGGCCTGGGCCAGCCGATCGTCAAGCCGCTACGCCATGATCGCGGGCACCGATATCCATGGCATGCTCCAACTCTTCCGCTGAGAACACCTTATCGGTATCGAGAATAATGATAAAATGCTCCCCCTGTTTGCCCATACCACGGATAAAATCGGTGCGCAATTTGGCACCAATTTTTGGAGGCGGATCAACCTGATCAGGGTCCAGGCTCATCACCTCTTTCACCGAGTCGGCCATGGCCCCCAGCACCGTTTTGTTCTCATCCACGGTCACCTCAATGATAATGATACAGGTATTGACCGTCCGCTCAGATGGGGGCATGCCAAACTTCAGGCGCATGTCCATCACCGGTACCACACTGCCCCGCAAATTGATCACACCACACATGGACTTCGGTGTGCGTGGCACCCTGGTCAGGGCGGTGTACTCCAACACCTCTTTCACCCGCCCAATGTCCACCGCGAACACCTCATCCGCCAAGGTGAACGTCAATAATTGCGTCGTTTCCGTGATCGTTGTTGTACTCATTGCCACTACTCCCCCTGTCTATGGTTATCCTGCCACCCGTACTGGTTGTGCCCCACGCTCCAACCATCCGCTGAGGACCATAATGGCCCCCAGCGTTCTGTAGCCACCGCCAGGTTTTTAGAAGCTCTCGAACTGCTCATCTGAATGGGCCATTTTCAGGTCCATCCCGCCAGCCTTGCGAGTGGGGGCAGGCAATGCTTTGGGCTCACGCCTCTGCGCATGGGCGATAGGGAGCTTGGCAGCCGGTGGCTTTGGGGTTGGTTTCCGTTTGGTCGTGTGTGCCTGCTGACCGAGGTTGAAGAAAGAGATGGAATGAGCCATCGTTTCGGCTTGGGCACTCAACTCTTCTGCGGTTGCGGCCATCTCCTCGGAGGCACCCGCATTTTTCTGGATGACTTGATCAAGCTGCTGGATTGCCTGGTTGATCTGTCCGGCCCCCTGGTTTTGTTCCTGGCTGGAGGCATTGATTTCCTGAATAAGTTCTGCGGTTTTTTGGATATCGGGTACCAGTGTGTTGATAATCCCCCCAGCCTTCTCCGCCACTTCAACACTGGAAGCAGAAAGGTGGCTGATCTCTCCGGCGGCGGTTTGGCTCCGTTCGGCCAATTTGCGCACCTCGGCGGCCACCACGGCAAAACCCTTCCCGTGTTCACCGGCACGTGCTGCTTCGATGGCCGCATTCAAGGCCAACAGGTTGGTCTGCCGAGCAATCTCTTCAATGATGCCAATCTTGGAGGCAATCTCCTTCATGGCCTGGACGGCTTTGCCAACAGCCACGCCCCCTTCCGCTGCATCCTTGGCGGCTTTTTGCGAGATATTTTGGGTGGTATTGGCGTTGTCGGTATTCTGGGAAATGTTCGATGACATTTCCTCCATGGACGACGAGGTCTCTTCAATGGAGGCGGCCTGTTCAGTGGCTCCCTGGGAGAGGTTCTGGGCGGCATCCGAAATCTCGTTGCTGCCAATGGAGACCTGCTCGGCGGCAATCGAGACCTCGCCGATGACCTCCCGCAACTTTTCCGCCATCTCCTTTAGGGTGTTCGCCAGTTGACCTACCTCATCCTTCTGATCCAGTTGGATGGTGGCCGTCAAATCGCCACCGGCGATGCGTTGGGCAAAGGCCACCCCTTGCAACAAGGCACTGACGATTGCACGGGTGAGGAAGAGGGCAATCAGCAATCCCAGCACCACTGCCCCAAAACTGGCACCGGAGATGATCGACGTGGAGGAAGTAACCTGTGCCGTCGCCTTTTTCTGTTGCCCTTTGACTACGGCATCAACCTTTTCATCCGCCGACCGCCGGGCAGCAATCATTTCCTGTTCTGCCTTTGCCTGCTCCTGAAAGACCCCCAGTACACTGGCTATCTCTTTTTGGTATTGTTCAATGCCCGCAATGATGGCTTTGGCCTGATCAATATTATCCTTGCCCGTGAAAGTCGGCAGTAATTCCTGAGCAATTTTGAGTGTCGCTCCACCGCCCGCATGATTCCGCTTGACGAATTTTTCATCTTTCCCATGGGTGATCAGAATCTCTTTCTCGGCGATACGGGCATCCTTGAAGTAGATCAGCATTTGAGCAGCCTGGGCAGTCTTGTGCGCCCGATCCTTGATCTTGGCCATTCTTGCCTGCTCTGCCTGGAAGCTTTGGTCCGAGACACCAGGATCAGTATCAAGCAACTCTTTCAGTTTTTTCGCCTGATCTTCTTGCATCGCTGTGATCGCGCCTAACCCCACCTTGTCAGCCAACTCGCGCAGGCGCACGATGCTCTCTGTGAGCTTCCTCTCAAGGGTGACGTACTGCGCAAACAGCTTACCGTAACCTTCCATCGCGGCCATGACTGCGTCCATCTCGGCCTTGTCAGTCGGATCATGAAATTTTTGATCCCGGTCAATGATCGCCTGCTTTTTAAACTCCTCAACGGCCTTTTGACTGGCTTCCACATACTTCATCTCTTTGCGGATGATAAAATTTTTCTCTGCTTGCAAGGCATCACTGATGTGGGCGGTCAGTGCACCCATATCCTGGCTCTTGTCAATGCGGTCCGCCAAACCGGTCACGCCATTATAACCGGTAAGGGCCACAAAAATGGTCAGGAGCAATACCAGACCGAAACCAAGTCCGAGCTTGATACCCAGTTTTAAATCTTTCACCGTCTTCCCCCTCAAGAATAAAAGTTTTTTAAGAGTCGTCCACCGCGCCGCCGCTATTTCATAAATTTACCAAGAACCTCTCTCAGCATATCCGGGGTGAACGGTTTTTTGATATGCCCGTTCGCGCCGGCCGCATTCGCCGCTTCCACTTTGCTCTCCCCCCCTTCAGTCGTAACCATGACGATGGGGATCTTGTTTGTTCCCGGAGGACCGCTACGCACACCGTTGACAAACTCCAACCCGTCCATCACCGGCATATTCCAGTCGGACAGGATCAGGTCCACCGGACCAATGGATCCCTTCAACACATCCAACCCCTCCTGCCCGTTGCCCGCTTCCAGAATTTCGTCTATTTTGAAATCGGCTTGGCGCAGCCCCCGAGCAACAATTTTGCGCATCACGCTGGAATCATCCACAATCAAAACTCGCATCATTCCCCCCCCTCACAAATTAGCACAGCCGGACACCCTGTTCCCTCCCACAGAATGGACGCAAAAAACCCAATGGGCGGCAACCCACCGTCCAAAACACACCACACATTTGCCGACAGAAGACTGATATAAATCAATATGAGACAAGGATTAAGCCGTCCAACCCCGCCATCATGCTACCCCCCCCCCCGCAAGAATCAAGCAAATTCGTCATGTTGGCGAAAAATATTTTTTCGGGTCCGTGCCGTTGGACAACAATCAGTCAACGGGCTCTCTCTTCCCATGGGCAGGATGTTTCAAATGGACGACGCGATGGTCCTTTTGGTAGACATGCCACAGGGCAAAACCAATAAACGCCATGCCAGCAAGAGGATGCAACGGCAGCATGGGTTTCAATATCCGAAAACCTGTCAAGGCGATAACCGTCAGTGAGGCGATCATGCCGGTTTTGGACAACTCGTGGCCGACCCGACGATTCCTGCGCTGCTGTTTGGCCGAATGTGGGACGGTCTGCCCTGCGGCCTGATCACTGGTTTCTGACAAAAAGGTTATGCCTTGTGTGACCATCGTTTGTTCCTTGATAAACTGAAAAAAAATTCCTCTTATGCTGTTTGGTACAAAGCAGCCCTGCCCACCACAATCTGTTCAAATCCCACGTCCAGATCCAACAGCGATTCAGAAGCACCAATGGCAAAATAACCGTCGGGACGAACCAGAGTAGTACGCATCCGTCTACAGATCTGCCGTTTCAGATTCTCATCGAAATAGATCAACACGTTGCGACATAAAATGAGATCAAACGTGCCCAGTGAGGAAAAAGACTCTTTCAGGTTGAATGGCTCGAAGCGAACAACCCGGCGAATGGACGGTATGAGCTGATGCTCATCCCCCTTTCTTTCAAAATAGCGTGCCAGAAATTCCGCACGCATGCCTCGCGAAAGGGCCAAGTGGTTGTACCGTCCTTGACGAGCAATGGACAAGGAGGACAACGAAATGTCCGTTCCCAGGATGAAGTATTGGTTGAGATCAAAATCTGGATCCCGCTTGCGGCCCACAGCATCCAGCAACATGGCCACCGAATAGGCCTCCTGGCCTGTCGCTGTGGCGGCCGACCAGATGCGAACCGATCCCCGATGGCGGGCTTTTTTCACCAACCGAGGCAGGATTTCATCGGCCAGCGCATTGAAGAATGTCTCATCCCGAAACCAGAGGGTCTCATGAGTAGTCAGTGCATCGACTACCTGGACACCCAATACCCCGGCATCCCGCGCCAGCTTCTGGAAAAGATGGGTAAAATTTGGGCAACCGTTTTGCTGTAGCAAGGCAGCCAAACGACTCGCCACAAGATGTTCCTTGCCGGATTGGATGACAACCCCAGTATTGTCATGCATGAATTGCCTGATCCACTGAAATTCTTCTGGAGAAACAGCCGCTAACACGCTCAAGACAGGTATCCCCCTATATGCATCCAATGAGATTGTATTTTCTCAGTCTTTCCAGCAACTCATCTTTATCAACTGGTTTAATGATATAGCCGTTGCAATGCCCTTTCCTGTAGGCCGTCACCAACTGATCAGGATCTTCCAAGCTGGTATGCATAAAAATGATCGCACGGTTAGTGTTTTGAGTCAGTGTCACTCCACGTACTCGTTTTTCTATCTGACGGATTTTCAGCAGGGCCTCTTGACCGTTCATACAAGGCATCCGAATCTCCAACAGAACAAGATCAAACGGTTTATCCGTTTTTAAAGCTGCTTCAAAGGCCTGGACAACCGATGCGCTATCTTCGACCAGAACGCATTCTCCGTATGGCTCAAGCATGGTTTGTAATCTTGCTCGGCAAACAGACTGACTGTCGGCAATGAGAATTCTCATTCACACCTCAGGTGCCGCACTCATAAGTGATAGTGATCATGATTTTCCCTAATCCATAGCTATACATGAAGATTTTTTTGTGGTTTCTGCTCATCAGACGATTTAAAATAACCGTCTGTCAATTTTCATTCATTTTTTCAAGATAATCCATCAAAAAACACTGCATCCGCTTATCAGGAAACAAAAAATAATCTGTTTTGTTATCAAACAAGTCCCTGGGCCAAAAAATCAAAACGGCGAAGATTGACAATAAACCGCTGGCAATAAAACTAAAAAACAGACCGACAATGGATACTTTTGATTGTTTTGACCTTTCATACTCGATGATGGTATCCAAGAAAGTCGCAAGGACAATGACCCATTTAACCAATGCCATACCAATCCAGAAAAACAGAAACCATTCTATTCCACTCATTCCCCCTCTCCACAAACACGGTATTGGCATGAACTGTCGTCACCACATTGCCTTTTATCTTGAATCTATTATTATCTCTTCAAGCAATTTAATCATTTTCTTTACCAAATTAATTTCTTTGATGAAATATTGTCTATCTTTCTCCAATCTGTTGAGGATCTCATAGAGTTTTCCTATTGCCTTGTAGGATGCGATTTTTCGTTTCCTATGATTATATCTCCTGAATATGACATAACCTGTGAAACCGCCCAACACAACAGGAGCCAGCGCAAGCAGGGCTGGTGTGGCCACACCACCCACAACCACACCCATGTGTGTTCCCAAGGCAGCAAGACCCAAACCACCGACAGTCTGGATACCAACGCTGGCTGCGCCACCAATCCCCAACCCGGTGACCACGCCTACCCTTTCTGGAACCTTTGGGAAACCACGTCCCAACTCGCTCAGTATTTGCTCCAATTCAAGCCTAATACTTTGATGCATCCACACCCCCCCAACTCATTCAAACAAGATGATAAATATTTTCTATCGTCAGGGTAGCTCTACTTTTAACCACCGATGCGGACCCGCAGGGCAGAGCACCCTTTAATGGTTGGGAAACCACGGTTAAATTGGCCACAGTCTACCACTGAACAGAATGGGACATTCTGTTCAGTTTTCGGTCAGAATGTACCCCATAACCGACTGGCAATGTGCTGCTCTTCGTCACCAACGGCATTGGCATAGATTTCGGTGGTTGACAACCGTGCATGTCCGAGCCATTTGCGAACAAAATTAATGGGAACGCCCGATTGCAACGCGGCAACGGCGAAGGCATGCCGTAACCCTTTTGGACTGGCCTGTGAGCCTGCAATGCCCGCTTTGCCCATGCATGCCTTCACATGGGTCCAGGCCGTGGTGCGGCAGCAGCTCCACAGACGATCCCGTGCATGGCTGGGATCCTGCTGTGCGGCCGCGACTCCATGCACACGCTCCAGCCCCATGATCAACTCGGGTGGTATCGGCACAGCCCGGAACACGCCTTGGCGTCTTTTTTTAAGACACTCAATGATCACAAGGCGCGCATTTGTGTCGATTCTTTCGGGAGTTAGGGCCAGAACCTCGGAGAGTCTGGCACCGCTGTAGGCAAGGACGGCGCATAAGGTGTACACCTCCTGGGGCATGTCTCCTGCAGCCTCCAGGAAGGCGGTGCGCTCGGCAACGGTCAGGTATTTGCGGTTTCCTTCATGATCGTACAGTGTTGACATGCAGTACATCCTCCATAGTTTTTCAGATTTTGTGTGAGGGAAAAACGTTGACTCGTTGAACAGAATGTCCCATTCTGTTCAACCCCAGCTATGAGGCCGGACTGATTGAATAAAATGCAACGGTCCAGCCCATACCGCCGACTCGGCTCAGAACGATATAAAACATTATAAAAAGAATATAAAGATAATTTTAGATATTTTCAAATAGTAAAATTTCCTCCGTGCAACCCCGGTCAGAAACGAATTTGCTTGCAGGAACCGAGTGACTTTGGCCATGATGTGATAGATTCCGTCAGAAAACAGGTGATCCGTTGATAAGGGTTGCTTCCCTGCCCGGTTGGCGGCATCATTTGTCCGTGGTTGTCGTCGGGTGCCGATGGCAACGGCTTGTGGTCGCGGATTGATGGGGTCTGCGTATCAGATGGTCGGTGGTTGTGGCTCAGGAATGGAGATCAAGAATGGCCAATCAGCCCGTAAAAATTCCCAAAGATCTGATGGTCTGGATTGAGGCACGGAAACGTTTCCGCCTCTCCCACACCCAAATCCAGATGGCCAGAGATCTTGGGCTGAACCCCAGGAAATTTGGTGGGCTGGGCAACAACCGCCAGGAACCCTGGAAGGAGCCACTCCCGCAATTTATTGAGGATATCTATTTAAAGAGGTTCAAGAAAACCAAGCCTGATTTGGTCAGAACCGTTGAAGAGGTCGCTGCCACAAGGCAGAGAAATGCGATTGCGAAACCACCAGGAAAAGCATCCTGCCATACGCCACCCATTGATGACCCTCCTGTTGGGGGCGATGCGGCGGTAGCACAAGTTCCAGGGGATTCTACGTGAAACCGAATCTTTACCTGGAAACAAGCATCGTCAGCTATCTGGCCGCCTTGCCAAGTCGGGACTTGGTCGTGGCCGCTCACCAGCAGATCACCCACGAATGGTGGGTAGAGCAGCGTCATCGATATGAGTTGTTCGTGTCTGAGTTGGTCATCCAAGAGATAACAATGGGTGACCGGGATGCCGCCAAGAGGCGTTTGACTCTGGTGGAAGCTCTCCCTGTTCTGACGATTAGTGAGGAGGCGATTTTACTCGGTGAGCAACTGCAAAAATGCGCAATGCTCCCTGCGAAAGCGAACGCAGATGCCTTGCATATCTCATTGGCGGCATTTCACCGTATAGACTTCCTGCTGACATGGAACTGTCGGCATATTGCCAATGGTAGAACCCGTCGCACCCGTCGCGCTATTGATGAGGCATTGAAGGCACAAGGGATGGGCTCCCCCATCATCGTTACACCCGAAGAACTACCAGAGGAGGATTGACAGTGTGGATTGATCCGATCGTCGAAGAAGTACGCAAAAACAGGGAAGAGTTTGCTGCCCAGTTCAATTTCGATCTGCGGGCTATGGGCAAGGCGTTGCAAGAGATGGAAAGGGCATCTGGCAGACAGGTGGTCTCCTTTGCGCCAACGGTGGGCCACAGTTTGTCCGGGCAAGAGGAAGGCAAACCCTTTCTATCCGCACCAAAATGATGTACGCAGGGGGGTGAGCGGATCTTGCGTCACTCCCATTTGGTCGAGTCGGGCAGTCGTTTGAGGCATCCCCTTCGGGGTGAGCCCTGTAATGATTGCGGTACTCCCTGTCGGTAGAGTCTCGCAACATTTTGCAGCATTCCCTCAGGGGAGTCCTGCGAGGCGTACCAGGACGCGCCGCTCCCCCGGGGACTCCAGGAGAGGCCATCGTGAGAGGTGGAGCAATCGGAGCGGCGGGAGCAGTGGCGACCCCACTCAAGCCCGCCATTGAGGGAGTCGCCACCCCAGCCATGTCTATGCCGCGCTACCAACCACCCTGAACGCATACTCGGCCGCATCGGAAATCGACTGTCCCCCGCCACCGAACTGGTTAAACGCCGGGAATTTCATGTAGATCGTCTTGCCAACCAGTGCCGGATCGTAGGCGTACCGAAAGATTGCCCCATCGCAGCGAACGAACGGACTTTGACTGGGATGCGCCTTGATCGGGGTACCGTAGAGGCCGCGCCGTAAGTAGCCGCCCAGGGTGTATCGGTGACTGCCCGTCAGTGTGGCGGTTGAATAGGCGATAAATTCCCCATCCACCCACGCCAGAGTGGCCCGATTGTCTGCGTCGGCAATGGTGCCGGAGGTGAGCGTGCCGGATGATGAGGACAGATCCACTTTGCATGTGCTGGTGGTGTCTGGATCTATGCCAGATGCCATTGGCTCGGTCAGAAAGCCATGGCGGGCCGGAGAAACTATCTCGCCGATCTTTTTATAGTTGGTACCGTCCGAAGAGAGCCAGACCTGACAGCCGCCATAGTTTGCGCCACCCGACACGGCCACCCAGATCTCGTACCCGGTTGCAGTCAGTGCCTTGGGAGCTTCGAACAGCACGGGTGTGTTGAGTGCGCCAGAGGGTTGGTTGTAGGCCGGGATATAGCCACCAACCTCTTGATGCGGATAGGTCGCAGAGTTGAACACTCCCTGCGGGGCATCTTCTGCATCTATAGATAGAAGGCCCTCTTCGTCCTCCTCAATCGAGAGGATGCGGACTGGCGTTTTGTCCAGGCCAGCGGCCAGATCAGTGAGGGTGACAAGGTCGGTTGGCTCCAGCAGACAATGCCGCCAACCCAGCTTGAAGGCGTAGGTGTTGCGCACGTATTGCATCCTCTGGAGAATGTTCTGCGCCACCGCCCTGGCCACCACAGGGGATTTGATTTCATGCGCCTTGATGGAGTCCATCGTCCGCAAGCCGAAGATATCGATGGAGACCAGATCCTTGGCCTCGGCCACTTCGGTGTTGAACTGGTTGCTGGCGTTGAGGAATTCGACCTTCACGTGGTTGGATGCGTCGACAGATGGCCGCCGGGATATGGTTACCGGAGCCTCGTCGCCTGAGACGATAAAGTCATCCTCTGACAACTCGTAGACGGGCGTAATGTTGGGCGTGTAGGTGGTCTGATGGCCGGTGACGACGGCATCGCCGAAGGGGGTGATTTTCAGGGTGCCTTCGGAGAAGTAGACCCCGGAGTTCGTCAGCTTCATCAAGCGGGTGAGGATGGCACTGGCCTCTTCCTGGGCCGAGTAGACCGGCGACAGGAACAGGCTGTTGGCCGTGCAGTAGCGGTAGTATTGCGTCCAGTCGCCGATGTTCGCCATGGGGAAGCCCAAACCATAGTGGGGATTGGTCAGCAAGTCGAGCAGGATATCCTTGGGGTGCGCGTCGAAGAATCCGTTGACCGCATCGAACGAAAGCTGGCCGATGGCATCAAAATTCAGGTTCGGCAGAGCTGTCCCGGAGCCCAACTGCCAGTCCAGAGCCGCCGCGTAAGCGGTACCGCGATAATGCAGGGCCTGTTCGGGGTGTTTGCTGGTCAGGTACGTCCAAGGGTTTTGCAGATAGTCGCCATTGAACACCGTCATGACGGAAGAACTGCTATTGATAGCATTAAAGTTGTAGCTGATTTGCACCTGGACGTTGGCGTATTGGGTGGCAAAATAGTAGGTGCCAGCGACGACGGTGAAGTCGGTGCCGTTCGTCAGGGGTGTTGACACCTCTCCATCGATGGCCACGCAGGAAATGTGGCTGGTCCACTGCGTTCCGTGGGCGACGGTTACCTGATGGGAACCGGAAACCAGATGCGATTCGTTCCAGACCGCCGAGGGGGTAATCACCTCTGATAAATTGGCCGGATCAGGCTTGTAGTCGCGATTGCTCCAAATGCCATCAATGCCGGTGATCGGCCCCTCGCAGAGGCCAAACACGAAAGAAGCCGTGTAGGTGTAGGTCGTGGAGACGACGGTGGTACCACCGCCGCCTTTGCCACCGATATCCTGCGAGGTGGCGTGCGCGATGGCTTTGAAATCCCCATACCAGAGCAGATTCCCGGACACCCTGGCCCGGCCATAGACAATTGGGATCGCCGATCCGTAAATGCTGCCCTGGAAGGCGACGCCGTTGGCGCGGGACTCGCTGTTGTTGATCACCTTGCCATCCTTGCCGCTCATGGTACCACCCTCCAAAAGGAATGAAGCCGACCGCCCAGTTCCTGGCCGTCCAGCGAGGAGATGATCACGCCAACCCCCGCGAAGGCATGGATGACGGTGCGGGGTTCGGGCAGAACAATGCCTGCGTGAGAGACACAGCGGCCAAAGCGGAAGAGCGCAATATCCCCGGGTTCCGGGACATCCGTCTGCCTGGCGTACTGCTGGATGCCCGCCAGATATTTCTCCTCCGAGCGGTGCAAATGCCAATCCTGCGCGTAGCCGTCTGCCACCGCAGAGGCAAGCTGGCACTCCTCAAACACAGCGATAAGGAACTGCACACAATCCACGCCGATGCCCTTGATACGAGCGTGGTGGTGATAGGGCGTGAGCAGCCAAGCCATGGCTGTCTCAACAATTTGCTCTCTGATGGTGCTCATATCGCCGTCTCCGCAACTGGGATGTAGGGAAAGCCTCTGAAATTTCGAACGTTGTGAAACTTGTTGGTGCAGGTGGCCTGCGTCTTGTCGCAGCCGGGATAGGCCTTGAACGTATCACCGACAGCCGGGATGGACGGCAGGGGTAGCAGCAACTGGAAGATGCCGTCACCGGAGCAGGATTTGATGGTACGCCGCACTCCGGTCAGTACCCCGCTGAGGAAATAGACATACCCCTGATCGAACCAGCGGGCTTCCACCAATGCCAACCCGCTGGCCAGTGCCGTGGTGGTGGTGCCAGCGTAAACCGTCGTTTCGGTGGCAATGGCAGGATCATCCCGTCCGATACCACAGTCTGCATCATATAAAGTATGGATGCAGCCCGGTTGCCAGACGTTCCTCGGCAACTTCGTGTTGAGCATCTGAACGGCACTGTTCACGGTGAGTTTGGCCAGGACGCGGGTGATCTGGATGTCGGCCACTTGTCCGACAAACAGGGTGATGCCACCCACCACAGTCAAATCCGGTTGCAAGAATACCCGGTACAGTGCCAGGGTGGCCCCGTCCAAGGCACCGACTCCTGCGGCCTGGAGCCAGGGTGCGCCCAGCAGCAGATCGTTCGGGCCGGGCACCACCTCCAGGTTGAGGGTGTCCACCTCGACCCCGATCACGCAGCGCGTTCTGGACCGGCGGATGATCGGTCCGGTGGAGGAGTAAAGGCGGTTATCGCAGAGGAAGTCCGCATCAAACGTGCTGTACCGGAGGGCCGTGCCGTCCACCAACTGAAACTCGTACAGATCAGCCATCAGAAAGGACTGTTCCGACTGCAAATACTCTATCAACTCCTGGCTGGCATGTTTCATATCTTGTTCCCCGTCGCACCAATAAAGGTCAATTCCCGCAATTCCCAGAGGTTGGGCAGGGTGCGGGCAAAATCTGCCGTGTCCTCGCCAAACCGGCAGCGAAAGTAAAAGACACCGCTCCAGGTGAGCACCGCACCAACGGCGGGGGGAGCAGTAAAGGTCACCAGTCCGGTGGCCGAGATGGCATAGTCGTTGGGTGCAGAAAGGGTGGCACCGTTGACCCGGATGGCAGTCAGGGTCTTGATGTTCTCCACTGGCTCCACAAACGAGAAGGAGCCGTAAAAACCAAAGGCACGGGTCAGTTGGAAGGCGGTCTGTTCGCCATCCCCAACCCCGAACGGCATGTCGGCGCAGATGGAGTCGGTCGGATCGAGAAACAGGAACGACTCGAAGCTGCCCCGTCGGCCCAAAATGAAGCCCTGCAAGGTCTCATACTCATTGCGGGGATTGCCCGCCCGCAACCAGTCGAACAGCAGGCTGAACCGCCAGACGGGATAGGCCCGGAAGGCACCCCGCTGTTCCCGCCCAGACGAGGCGGTCTGGATAGATGTGCGGAATTCGGGCGTCTTTTTCAGCTCCCAGGACAAACCAGGCAGTGACGGGAAGACGGCAAACAGGCTCTTTGGCTCGTAGGGGCTATAGGTGATGGGACACTCCCACGATTGCTCCACCCACCGTCGCCAAGGCAATTCCCATTGCCTGTCTACCGCTTGGCCGTACTCCAGGCTCCATTGCCTGTCGGCCTGGGATTCCTGGACAACATCCCACCCTTCGTCCCACTGCTGGCTGACGGGCAAGGAAATGGCATACGGATATTCCCACTGCTTGACGATGACGGACGGGGCAGCGATGGCAAACAACTTTTGCACCCCGCCGGTCCATTCGGTGACGTTCGACCACGAGGAGAACGTGGTAAAGCTGCTGCCATCGTCGGACCATTGCAGGCTGAACGCCTTGGGGGTCTGACTGGAATTGCCCGGCGTGAAACCCCATTCGGCCACAGCGACGGCATTGCCTACGCCAAAATCATACTGGAACCAGCAGGGTACCGACGGCCCGCCACTGAGCCAATAGTCGCTCGCGCCGTTGTTGTTGAACAACTTGTAGGCGGTGGAGTTATTGTGGGAGGCCGAGGCAGTGCCGCCGCTGCATTGATCGGCCCCGCCGACACTCCCCCGGAACTCGGCCTCATAGCCCCGAATAAAGTTGTCGGTGCCGGAATTGGACTCCGTAATGAACACACGCCAATAACGATGGAGAGCCATGCTGCCTCCTATGCGGACTCACCGCTGATGGCCATGATCACCTTGTCCCCGGAAATGGAACTGGCTCCGGTGGGCACCGTGCGGCGTTGCCAGACGGCCTGGGCATCAGAGATGCTCGCCACCTCCAGCACGGAGGCCACCCGGGTGCTTGACGCGGTATAGGCATTGGCCAGGGTAACTCCGGCGGCCAGGGTCAAGGTCGCCCTGTTGCCAGACCAAGACACTCCCCCACTGCTGGCCAGACGCACAAACTCGGTATTGCCGGAGACGGCATCCACCGCCGCCTTATCGGAGACACGGATCAGATCCCCGTCCCGGAAAATGTTGGCCCCGGTGGAGGCGTTGCCGGTTTCGACGTTGACTGCCAGGGTGGAGGCACCGGCACTGATGTTGGCGTCCAGGGTGCCAGCACCGTAAAAACGGGTGTAATCATCGGCCTCGGCCTGGGTATCGGTCGGGGTACCGGACATCAGGACGACGGTGTCATCCCCTGGCGTGGGGGTCTCGATAAAGATGCGGGCGTTGGTCAGGGCCAG
>JAMOBH010000335.1:0-6206 GCA_039908085.1 Magnetococcus sp. YQC-5 | reverse complement strand
AACATACAACACCTTCTGAATCAAAACCTTGCCCGGATAACGCTGCCTGATCAGCGCATAGTACATCAACATACGCCAGTCCATACCTTCAGAGTTGCTTTGCAGATCCGAATGAAAAAGCGAATCGTCTTCCATCAAGAATACCAGATCTGGAAATCGCTTCTGGGTTGAAGCAAATTCCACATGCAGCAGTTCTATGGCGTGACGCCCAATCAAAATCTGCAATAACGTCTGAGGTGGCTGTTCAAACAGATCCTTGAAAGTGGTATCGTACTGTGATCTATTTTTTTCTTTTTGATTTGCCATGATTTTATCATTTAGCAATCGCATCAATGGCAGTCATCACCGAAGCATTATTTTGTCCGGTTGGCAGCACCACCCCGGTATCAATAGTGGATGCACCATTCAACTTCCGCAAAATCAGCACCCCATCAGTTGCATCCACCGAACCGCTTTGGTCCACATCCAGTTTGGTGGCAATGAGGTTGATGGTATTCAAGACAGTAGTATTGGTCTGGCCAGTTGGAAGCACCACCCCGGTATCAATGGTGGATGCACCGTTTAATTTTCTCAGGAGCAACACTCCATCCGTGGCATCCACGGTTCCGCTCTTGTCCACATCGAGGACCGGGGAAGTTTGGGTAACAATCGGAACGGTCGTTGTGGTCGCAACCGAGGTCGTAGCCGCTGGAACGGTCGTGGTCGTCGTAATTGAGGTCGTCGTACTCGACACCGAAGAAGTTGTGCTGGTCTCTGCCTGCATGGTGATGTTGATACGAATCGATTTTCCACCCTTGATATCCAGGAATGAGACGTTGCTTAGCTGTGTTGCGGACTGACCACCAGAGACTGACACGGTTCCGGGATTGGCCAACAGGACAAAACTACCGTCCGAATTGGTCTGAACCAAAGTATCATTCACCTTTACGGTGGCATTGGCAGCGGGAGAAGAATCACTTTTCATGAGGAAACCAAAAACAATTCCAGGAATACCGTTGGTATTGTCTGTTTTGAAGCTCCAGGTTTCCTTGCTGTCAGTTATGGAACCATAGGCATCCACAGCCTGGATTTTCCAGTAATAGGTCGTCAAATCGATCAATTGGGCTGTTTCATCCACAAAGGTATTCGTATTCTGGATCTCCTCCTTGCGGTACACCACATCCTTGAAAGCGTTGTCTTTGGCAATGATCAGGTTGTAAGTGAGGCCATCCGAATCGGTACTTGGATTCCAATTAAAAATTGCCACGGTTTTGGATCTGGCTTCATTGGCCGGAGAGAGCAAAGAGAAAGCCGCAGGTGCGGCATTGCCCGCTTTTTGCTTGTAAACCAATGAACGCATCATGGGGGAGATGTCACCGCTCTCCTTGTCCTTCACGAAATAATATATTTCATACATGCCTGAGTCCTGAAATTTGTATTTCCCGACCAAATCAACGGTCCAACGTCCATTCACCGGGGGACTCAAGAAGAAACGATCCAGATTGATTTCCACCTGTTGTTTGCTGCCACTGGCCACCAATGTCATGGATGGCGGACGAATCTCGATCCACGCGCTTTGAACTTGGCTGTCATCATTGGCTTTGGCCCACAGAGTGGTCGAATCGGTTGTTGGGTCCAAATAGAGTGTTTCGGTGACTGCCGTCACTTCCGCCGGATTTTGCAACGAGTTGGTGTTGTAAGAAACTCCCGTGCCCAGGAACAGGGCTTTGACGAGGTTGCCGTCACCAGTGGTATCGGTGGTCAACTGGTTGCTGCCTTGTTTGTCGCCGTTGTCATCCAACAGGGGATGCTGCATGGCATGATCAAAAAAGGGCGGTTTGACACTGTTGGCAGAACTACCGCCACTTCTGGTATAGGTGCCAGTCTGGGTCACACTCTCCTGAAAGGCCTTGGCGAATGTGTTGCCTCGTCCCAACTGTTTGAACAGAACTTCGAGGAAATATTCACCTGCACGCACGCCATCATCTTCTTTTGGTCCTTTATAGGACTCCTCATTGGCAGCGGCACTGGAGATCACCACCCGATTGGGTGCGGAAAGTGTGGGGACAAAACTGCCAGAGAAACAGGCGCCCAGGATAACGATCCGTTTTTCATTGTTTCCTGCAAGCAGTTTGGCTTCCAGAGTGGTTATCCAAGCATTTAATTCATCAGAAGAAATCGTTTCCGTATCCCCGTTCAGATAGAATTTCCCGGTCGTGCCATGGTCCACCATAATAATGTAGACCGGAGCCGGGGCACCGTTCATCAGGGAGGCCAACTGGAAAGTCGGATGCGTCCCGGAAATGACTTGTTCCACCTCTGACTTGGTTGGCTTGGCGTCCACGCCGGGTTGGGTTGTGAGATGGTTGAAGTAGAAAATTTTGTCTTTTTCAAATCCCCGCGCCAGCAACTGTTGGTAGATGCGATTGGCGGTTTTGTTATGCGCTGCCAAGCCCTCTTCGTTGGAAATTTTCCCCTCCACAATCACCGCATAACCGGCACTTTGCCCAACCAACACACTGCTGCTGATTTTGCTAGGCTCCAACAACGCATTGCCTGCGAAACTGGCCTCCAAGGTATAGCGTCCTTGCAGATGGAAACCACCCACATCCCGGAAGAGAAAATGGCCGTCCTTGTCAGACGTATTGATTTTGGTGGTTGTGACGGTGGCTCCGGTCGGATCGGTCACTTTCAAGGTGATTTCCCGGCCTGTCAGGCTCATGGTGGTCACAAGCAAGCGGGAGAGTTGCCCGGTGACGTCCAAAGTCTTGCCCTGAAGTACGGCCTGACTGGAGAGATCCATGTTCATTTGAGTGAATGCCTTGCCGCCATCCAGAGAGACGGCAAACAGAGATGACTTGTCTGTCACGTTTCCGGCCTTGTCCGTGGCTCTGGCGGTCAAGGAATAGGTGGAGCCGACTTTCCAGATGTTGGGGGGAATGAACAACCAATTAGGATACTCTTGTTCCGCCGGGATGGTGACCCAAGGCAATTTGTCTTGTGTATACAAAGCTGCTGGAAACAACCCAAGACCAAAACCAGGACGATTATCCAAATAACCGGAACCATCGGTCAGTTGAAGTTTGATGGAGGCAATCCCACTGCCAGAGGTATCCGAGGCCGTTCCCATAATCCAGGAGACACCTGTGACGGATTGCCCATCTTTTGGATCGGTGATATCCACTTGTGGTGGTATGGTATCACTGACCTCTTTGATGACAAAATCGGTTCCAACAGCGAGTTTATTCAACAGTGGGGCTTGATTGGGATCTGTCAGCGCATCCAATGTGAGGGAAAAATTACTTACAGAAAATTCTGTACCAAGGTTGAACTGACAGGCCATCAGGATGCCCGTTTGGATGCCGTCGGAAAAGCCACCCAAAATGATTTTGTTTTGAGTGTAATTGAATTCCCCATAATCACGTCCCGAATAGGTACAAGATTGATCCGAGGCGGTCCAGCCACTGGGGCCTGTCAGGGTCATCTTGAAGGATCCCAGGCTGTATTGGGTATTTTTATATTCAACCTGCATGGCAAATAATCGTGATGAACCAGAAGCCGCCAATACCGTGTTCGCATACGTCATCACAGCAACAATAATGACCAACCCAATGGTCTGCCATACCAACAACCGGAACATCTCAATATTTGGTATAAAAGGCATATTATATATTTTATGTGCGTGACGCATCGGCTTGACCTTTTTAGAATGGCTTCGTAATACTGGTTTAGCAAGACTCAAGTATCGATTGAACGTCAATATACCCCAAGGAAGTCTTTCAGGCAAATTAAAAAGTTGCATTGCTTTGCCTTTTTGGGGTATTTTGGACGTTGTTGATAAATTGATCAAGAAATCGGTCAAGTTTTTGCATAACCATCTTATGCGGTTTGTGTGCTTTACACCCTAATGAATGATATTTGAATGCACGAAGGGATGATTAAATGAGAGAAAAAATTATTTTGACGACTGGATTATTTTTGTTCCTTGGTTGGTCCAATTGGGTCATAGCCATGCCTGGGGATGTTGCGGTGCCATCTGATGGCAAAGTTGAACCTGTCGATGCATTGGCCGCATGGAAGATGTCTCGTGGACAATTGACAGAAAATATGGATGCCGATGTGGCTCCTTTGGACAACCCAAACGGTAAAATAGAGTTGGAGGATGCGCTGACTATATTAAGACACTCTATAGGTAAGTTGACAATTACGAAATCCAGTAAAAATAATTTACCAACAATTTCGTCCATGACCAACCAAACCACAGCGGCCAATACCGCCACCAATGCCATTGCCTTCACTGTTAGTGATGTGGAAACTGTGGCGAGCAGTCTGACAGTTACCGGGTCTTCGTCCAACAAGACTTTGGTGCCAGATGCCAACATTGTTTTTGGTGGATCCGGCGGCAGCCGCACGGTGATGGTCACTCCAGCATCGGGACAATCCGGGAGTGCCACGATCACGGTGACGGTGAATGATGGCAAAGCCTCGGCCAATACGAACTTTGTGGTGACAGTTTCGGCTCCGGTCACGACCACATCGGTTGCGACTACGACCAGCTCGGTTGCAACTACCACCTCATCTGTCAAACCAACCACTTCGGTCGCGACTACGACCTCGTCCGTGCTGACTACCACCACCATTGCAGCAACCAGTTCTGTTTCTGGTCAGGATTATACCAACAGCCTCGGCATGAAGTTCAAGTTGATTCCCGCTGGAACGTTTACGATGGGCAGTCCATCGAATGAGGTTGATCGAGATTCTGATGAAGGTCCACAGCATTCTGTCACAATCAGCAAAGCTTTTTATATGGGAACGACAGAGATCACTCAGGGTCAATGGAAGGCAGTGATGGGAACCAATCCATCCTACTTCAGCAGTTGTGGTGATACATGCCCTGTGGAGAAAGTTTCATGGGACGATCTTAAGACCTTCATCACAAAGCTGAATGCCAAGGGAGAAGGCACCTATCGTTTGCCAACAGAAGCTGAGTGGGAATATGTTGCGCGGGCAGGTACGACAACGGCTTGGTCATTTGGAGATAATTCAAGTAAGCTGGGGGACTATGCATGGTATTCGAGCAATTCAAATTCGACGACTCATCCCGTAGCCACCAAGCTGCCTAATCCTTGGGGGATATATGATATGCATGGAAACGTATGGGAGTGGGTGCAGGACTGGAAAACTGACTATAGCAGTGCAGCACAGACGGATCCTATATATGACAATAGCGACTCCTACCGCGTGTTTCGTGGCGGCTCCTGGAGCGACGGCGCCGGGGGCTTGCGTAGTGCTTTTCGCTTCTTCTACTCGCCCGACTTCCGCACCTCCGGCCTTGGTGCCCGCCTCGCCAGGACGTTTTAAGTTTTGGCTTTTAGCCTTTTTACCTTCTTGGTCTTGTGCCTTTCTGTTTTTTTTTGTTGGAGCGCAGAAGCATAAAGAGTTAGACTTTTGCCTGTAGCCCTGGAGCAGTGCGAACGCGGTCCGCGAAGCGGAAACCGCAAGTTCGCACTGCTCCAGTGCGGAGGGCACCAGGTCTCTTGGATAAACGAGGTGCAAGGTCAAGGAGTCCAGAGGGGGCAAAGCCCCCTTTGGTGGTTCTCAAAGGCGAAGCCTTGGAAAATTTTTTTTGGGATAAACCAATGTGAATGCGCGTTTTTTTACCTTAAAATTCAATCAAGAACCACGTTCAAGCGGAACACATGAAAATCACCTATGACTCCGCCAAGCGTGACAAAACTCTTGCCGAACGTGGACTGGATTTTGCAGATGCCCATGAGGTGTTTTTCGGCCCAGAATTTACTTTCCCAGATAGTCGCAAAGAATAGGGTGAATTGCGCTTCATTACGGTAGGATACTTTAAAAACAGAATGGCAATTGTTGTTTGGACGCCCCGCGACGAAGGACGTCGTATTATTTCCATGAGGTACGCCAATGATCGTGAAATCATCCACTATCGCAACCAGTTGGATTGATCCCGATGATGCTCCTGAGTTGACAGGAGATGAAATGAATCGTCCAGATGCTGTGTGGTCGATTGAGGGTCAACAAGTCACTCCCGATGATGGGAAGGCGGCTTTCCGCAAGATATTGATGAGGGACTCTCCAGTCAGTCATACTAAATTAGTATAAATGCAAGTCAATTCAACATGAAACCGCGTCTTTACCTGGAGACCAGCATCATCAGCTATCTGGCCGCCTTGCCGAGCCGAGATCTGATCGTGGCCGCC
>JAMOBH010000334.1:0-6221 GCA_039908085.1 Magnetococcus sp. YQC-5 | reverse complement strand
CTGAAAAGGGTATCGACCATATCCGATTCTATCCTCGCCCCCATTCTGACACATTTTCATCCTCCAGGGTGGCAAAAATTTGCCATGCTGTTTTTTTTAATTTTTTATTGGGGAGGAACGCTGAAGACCCTCTCCACTCTGATACAACACCACCCCAACCCGATCAATATGCTCCCGCAGTTCAACATGATCCAACGTGTCAAACAACGACAGGTCCATGGTATAAGGCAACAGCAGGTCATCCAGTTCGGTATCAATGCGGGCCAGCGTGTCTGGTGAAAGGGCGGGGCCATACAGAGTCAGGTCAATATCCGACCCAGACTTGAACGTGCCTTTAGCGCGTGAACCGTACAAAACGACTTTTTCCAACTGAGGAAACCGGGCAAAAACGCTACAAATTTTGTCCAGCGTGGCAACACTCAAGCCTGTATTCATACGTCAGAGTCACATTGCGCACTCAATACGGTAAATTTTTCAGTCATGGCGACAAAGGCAGGATAAAAATCATGCAGAATCGCCTGCACCACGGCCTTGGCAACATCAAGATTATATGTATGAGACGTTTGATTGCGCGCTCGGATCATGGCCATCCACTCCTCGCCTTGTTCAATCAGGCCATTTTTGAACGCCATGCGTGTGGCATCTTTGGAGCCGATCAACCCCATGATCCCTTTATCCTCCAAATAATCTTTCAAGACATTCCATGCCAATTCATGGGTAAACTCAAAACCTTGAATCACGCCCTGCTGTTCAAGCTCGGACAATTCACGCCTTCGAGCCAGTTCCACCGCCTTGACCAGAGTTTGGAACGCCTTGAGATAATTATTGAATCTTTGCTTCCAACGAATGTCATGCATGAGAATCAAGCAGAGCGCAAAAAATTGGCCAGCAGGGCATGCCCATGTTCGGTCAGAATCGACTCCGGGTGAAACTGCACCCCTTCCACAGGCAAAGTTTTGTGACGCAGTCCCATGACCAATCCATCATCAGTCCAAGCCGTCACCTGAAGAACATCCGGGACACTCTCCTGTGCCACCACCAGCGAATGATAACGAGTGGCCAAAAAAGGCTTTGGCAATTGAGAAAACACCCCAACCCCAAGATGATGAATCAACGAAGTTTTCCCATGCATCAAAACCGGTGCCCGCACCACCCGCCCACCAAATGCCTGACCAATGGCCTGATGTCCCAGACAAACCCCAAGCATGGGAATCCTGCCTGCCAAACGATGAATGACCTCCAGGGTTATGCCAGCCTGATCCGGTGTCCCAGGACCAGGCGAAATCACCACATGATCCGGTTGCATGGACTCGATGGCCTCCACAGTCAAGGCATCATTACGAAAAACCCGGACATCAGCCCCCAATTCACCACAATACTGGGCCAGATTATAGGTAAACGAATCATAATTATCGATCAAAAGGAGCATGACTGCCTCACTCCAAACCGCGCTGGACCAGATCCACCGCCCGTAAAATGGCACGAGCCTTTTCCATGGTCTCTTCGTATTCCCGTGCCGGTTGTGAATCCGCGACAATGCCGGCTCCAGCCTGCACATAAAGCCGTTCTCCCTTGATCACGGCAGTACGCAGGGTGATGGCCAAATCCATGTTGCCTGAAAAAGAAATATAACCCACGGCTCCCGCATAAGGACCACGACGGGAGAGTTCCAACTCATCAATGATCTCCATGGCGCGGATCTTGGGTGCCCCACTCACGGTCCCAGCCGGAAAGGTGGCTGCCACCAGATCAAAGGCATCCAGACCCGGTATCAGTTGCGCCTCCACATTGGAGACGATATGCATCACATGGGAATAGCGTTCGATGACAAACTGTTCGGTCACCTTGACGGTTCCGGTCCTGGCCACACGGCCCAGGTCATTGCGACCCAGATCCACCAGCATGATATGTTCCGCCCGTTCCTTGGGATCAGCCAGGAGTTCCTGTTCCAGTGCGCAATCCTGGGCGGCATCAATCCCCCGGCGACGTGTACCGGCAATCGGACGCACCGTGGCCGTTTCCCCCTCCTGGCGTACCAGAATTTCCGGGCTGGAACCCACAATGGAGACATCACCCAGACGCAAGAAAAAAAGATACGGCGAAGGATTGGTCGTCCGCAAGGCACGGTACAGGGCAAACGGAGGATACGGAAACGGTACGGAGAGGCGATGAGACAACACAACCTGAAAAATATCTCCGGCCAGGATATACTCTTTGGCCTTGTTCACTGCCGACTCATATGCTTCTCTGGTGGTCTCGTGGACAAAATCAGACTCTTGCACGCTCGGTCCAGGTGAGTACGACGGCGGATGGCATGAGGCGTGTTGCAGGATTTCCACTACAGAGTTGATCCGCGTGACTGCCTGTTGATACAGCTCATCCAGGGAACCCTGCCCCTCGGTGAAGACATTCACCACCACCTTGAGCTTGCCATACAGGTTGTCAATGATCAGCGTCAGGTCAGTGAGCATGAACAGGGCATCAGGAATCCCCGTGAGATTGGGGTGACGATCTGGAATCCGTTCAAAACAGCGCACCATGTCATAGGAAAAAAATCCCACGGCCCCACCATGAAAACGAGGCAAATCACCCACCCTCACCGGTTTGAATTGACTCATGAAGGTTTTGAGTGCCTGCATGGGGTCGCAATCTTCCAGGATTTGAAGGTCTCCGGGTTGATGACGAATCTCCACACGCCGTCCATGGACTGTGAACAAGGCTGCGGGTTCCAGACCGATCATACTGTACTGACCCCACTTTTCACCGCCTTGTACAGACTCCAACAAAAAAGCATAGGGGTGTTCGCTTGCAACCTTGAGAAAAGCCGAGACCGGGGTATCCAGATCCACCATGATTTCCCGATAGACCGGAATCAGGTTGCCCTGAGTTGCCAAAACATGAAATTGCTGCAAAGAAGGAACGATCATGGATCCATTACACACTAGAAAAAAATCATGCATCAATTGATCAGATGACCGCCGACACGCTCTGAATGGGTCAGGATTGGATCATCTTTCTGCCAAAATCATTTAAAAAAAAAGGGTGGAGGGGGGAAGGCATCACCACGATCAAGATGACTCATAATAAAACTCCAGTCAAAAACAAGAAAACAACGATTACCCCCACCCTCAATTGATCATATGACCGCCAGGATCCGCCAAATGGACCGGATCAATCCCCAAATCCCGAATGGCCGCGCGCCAACGTTCATGGGCCGGGGCATCGAACAAAATGCTCCGACTGGAGGCACTCACCAACCAAGTATTGGAACGCAATTCCGCCTCCAATTGCCCGCCAGACCAACCCGCATACCCCAAAGCGAGCAGAAAGCGACCACTGGAATCTGTCCCCACCAGATGCCGCAAAATGTCAGGATTGGTCCCCAAATAAAGCCCATCCTCTATCTCCAGGTGACCTGGCAAATCCATTGTCTGTTCATATAATATAAAACCACGATCCAACGCCACCGGACCGCCATTAAACACCTGATGCTGTGTATCACCCCGCCGCCACGTCATCCCCAACTGTTGCATGATATCTTTCATACTTGATGCATGAGGATGATTGATCACCAGACCCAACGCGCCATCACTGGTATGGGAACATACAAACAACACAGCGCGCTCAAAGTTGGGATCTCGCAGACTGGGCATGGCAATCAAAAACTTTCCGGCCAGACTCCCCTCCTGTTTCATATCACCCTCCACCCAATCAGACGCTGTTCAATGCTGCCTGCAAACGATCATGAATGCCATCAAACCCGCCATTGCTCATCACCAACACCCGATCCCCAGGTTGCAAACGCTCCTTGAGATAAGCCACGGTTTCGACGGCATCCGAGACCACCACCGCCCGTTGCTCTGTACCAGGCAAGGGTCGTGCGTCATTGATTTGCCCAACCACGGCTTCGACATCCAACACCTCATGGGGAGACAAACCCTTGGAACCCGGTGTGGCCAACACCACCCGATCTGCTGCGGCCAAAGCCTGAGCCAGACGATCCTGATGAACTCGACGACGCATCGTGTTGGAACGAGGCTCCAAGACGACCCAGACCCGCGCATCCCCAGCCGCAGCCCGAAACCCTTCCAGGGTCGTGGCAATGGCTGTGGGATGATGGGCGAAATCATCATAAACCGCAACACCCTGAATTTCAAACCGCAATTGCAGCCGACGCGCCACCCCGCGAAATCCGACCAATCCCGCCTGGACCTGGGCCGGGTCCATGCCATGGGACAAAGCCGCTGCTGCCACAGCCAAACCGTTCATCACATTGTGCCGCCCGATCAATCTCCATGCCACGGAAAAAATCGGCTCTCCATCCCGCAACAAACTCCAAACCCGACCATCCTCACAATCAAGACGGGCTGCGAAGGGATAGGCTGGATTCATGCCATAACGAATCACCCTGGAGTGTGCATGAGGCAATAATGCTTCGATTTCTGGATCATCGCCATTGGCCAACAATAATCCTGAACCGGGTACAGTCCGCAACAACAAACGAAATTGATGTCGAATCGCTTCCAGATCCGCATAGATGTCAGCATGATCATATTCCAGATTGTGCAGAATCAATGTCTGTGGACGATAATGGAGAAACTTGGGTCGCTTGTCAAAAAACGCGGTATCATACTCATCGCCCTCCACCACGACCCAGGGTCCGAGGGGATAACGGGCACCCACGCCAAAATCCAATGGAATGCCACCGATCAGAAATCCCGGCCCCCAACCCGCCTCTTCCCAAACCCGCGCCATCAGGCTTGAAGTTGTGGTTTTGCCATGGGTTCCAGTCACCACCACGGCATGACGTCCCTCCAGAACATGCTTGTAGAACCACTCCGGCCCTGATACATAAGGAATCCCACGATCCATCAAGGCTTCCAATTCCGAATTGCCACGGGAAATCGCATTGCCGACCACGACCAGATCCGAGACTTTGTTCAGGTTGTCCAGATTCTCCGCCCGAAATCCTTCCGCAATCGGGATCTGTCGTGCTGCCAGAAAATCGCTCATGGGAGGATAAATCCCGGCGTCTGAGCCGGTCACCTGCCACCCCCCGTCCTGGGCCAAAGCGGCGATGCCGGCCATGGCTGTCCCACAGACACCGATGATATGAAGGCGTTTGACCATGCGTTATTCCCAAACCAATGCATTTTTCTCGTCAGGTCGCGCCTGCGACAAAAGTGTATGAAAACGAACCCAGTCAAATCCACTGCCAGGATCCCACTTGCGACCTGGAGCAATGTCTTGATGTCCAACAATACGTTCTGGAGTCAAACCAAGCAGATGGGTCATCAATGTCCGGGCCAGTACTGTCAGACGTTCATATTGGATCCTCTCGAACCCCATTTTGTCTGGAGGACCGGCCTCGACTCCTTCCAACTCCACGCCCACTGAATAATCATTGCAGGCGGTACGCCCCTCCCATTGGCTCACTCCCGCATGCCAAGCCCGCCTCATCACAGGGACATATTGAGTCAGCCCCCCGTTCCGATCAATAAAAAAATGGGCAGATACCCGCATGCCAGCAATGGCAGGAAATGCGGGATGGGCATCTGGATTCAAACGACCCATAAACAGATCATCGACATGGGGTCCACCAAACTCACCGGGTGGGACCGTAATGGCATGCACCACCAGCAAGTTGACCTCCGTGCCAACTGGACGGCTGTCGGCGTGAGGCGAAAGCAGAAAACGCACCATGAAACGGCTTCAGCGCACACTCTCCACAGAAACCACTTCTGGGATACGTTGCTTCATCAACCGTTCAATTCCCCCCTTGAGGGTCATGATGGCACCAGGACAGGTTCCACAAGCCCCACGCAACCGCACATGCACCACGTTATCCGGGGTGACGTCCACCAGTTCCACATCACCACCATCCCGCTGTAACATGGGACGCACTTCTTCCAAAACCGCTTGCACTTTATCACGCATTTATTTTCTCCTGTCTCTTAAGCGGGATATTATTGTTGGGGGATCCAGGGGGAATCATTCCCACTGGTGAGGTTCATGAACAAAGCTCATAGTGGGGTTTGGGGCAACGCCCCAATCAAATTATTTAAACTGTCCAGCTTCAAAGGAACGTTAAAATACTATTTTTAATTTTATTGGCAAAGTCAAAAGCAAAGTCAAAAGCAAAGTCAAAAGCAAAGTCAAAAGCAAAGTCAAAAGCAAAGTCAAAAGCAAAGTCAAAAGCAAAGTCAAAAGCAAAGTCAAAA
>JAMOBH010000333.1:0-6234 GCA_039908085.1 Magnetococcus sp. YQC-5 | reverse complement strand
TTTGACTTTTTACCTGAAGGGTTCCGATTGCAGCAGGAGACCGATATTGAGCAAGCAGACCCGACAAGGCCACCCTGTGCAACACCTCCGTTTCCTGTTGTCGCCAAGGACTGGAATGAAATGCAAAAATCTCAGGACGTCCCGGCCAATTGGCTGCTTCCTCCTGACTGGCACATCCAGGATGAAAGAGAATTTCCACCTCTTGAGGATCTTTGTCAACCAGACTGGCCAGACCGGTGGTCACTGCGGCAAAATTCATGTGTCCTGAATGAAGGATGCCGATCAAATAGTCATTGGTTTCAATTCCGGCGGCACTCAAACGGTCTGCCTGGCGACGAGTCAACCATTTCAGCAACAAATGCTTCAAAAGATTAGGACCGAATGCACTCCATCCTCCTTCTCTGGCGAAAAAAAAAGGCTCTCTTGTAGTCCTGATGCGACGAATGGGGTGACGTTTGGCCAGTGACAGGAGCAAATCAAAAACAAAAGGAATCATGTGAAAATGAACGTGACTGTCCACTTCCAAAGATTCCAGACTGGGAAACGCATTTCGATAGTGCAGGATTTGCGCTTCAAATTCACATTCCACGGCCTTGCCCAAAGCCTGCCTCTCTTCGGTGTTGGCGCGCAAATAAGTGCGCCATAAATCAACAAATTGAAAACGGAATCGTCCCTGGGCATTCAACAACAGGGCAACACGCTCAGGGGAAGCCACAGGTTTGCCTTCGAAAATATTCAAATGCAAGACCGTGCGCAGTTTGGGTCGCTCCAATACGGCTTGCACGACTTCCATAAATCCTGGATAATTGACTACCATGCTGGCCGAATCCAAAGCACCCGCGTCATGGATCCCCAATATATGAGCAGACAGGGCGGGGCTTAATCCCAAGTCATCGGCATGCATTCTTATATTCATAGATATAATCACTCATGCAGGTTGGCAAAGTTGACCATTTGGCTGACAGTGTCCAGACACAGGGTGATGCAGGCTGAAGATCGAGATCAGTTGAATTTTGAATCACCGAAATCATAATAATCTTCGCATTCACGGGAAAATCAGTCAAGGATAAATTCGACAATCTCCCCGATGTCTCCCCGGTGAAGATTGACATCCCAAGAACAAAATATAATCAGGGTAGATTGATCGATTTTCCATGATGTATGGATACAAGGAAACAGTATGTCGCAAACAAACCAAATCATGCCCAATCCAAGCAAACGTGTTTTGCTGATTTCCCCGCACGGTCATATCAAACGTCATTGGTTTCCCATGGCATTGGGCTATCTGAAAAGCAATATACCGGCCCGACATCAGGTGGAATTGCTGGATTGCACCCTGGAAGAGATGCCGCCAGACGATATACGATTTACTGAAAAGCTTCAGTCATTCCAACCGGATGTGGTCGGCATTTCAGTCTCTTCCTTCATGCTTCTGGAAAGCCTGCACCACTTGTCTGTTGTCAAACGCATTCTGCCCCATACCTGCACTGTCATGGGAGGACCGCACCCTTCCATATATGGTACAAAGGTGATCGAGCATGAATGGGTCGATTTTGTCTTTCAAGGAGAATGTGAACTCTCACTCCCTCTCTTGCTGGACCTTTTGGGCCAGGAAGAGGCCTATGATGGTATTCCAGGACTCATTTTTCAACGGGGAGGGTCGATCATACAAAATCCCATCCAGATCCAGGATGATCTGGATCAAATCCAACCCCCGGATTACCATGCCCTGCAACTGAATCGCTATTTGGACGCCGGATATAATTATGGCGGAATTCATGAGAAATCAGCTCCCATCTGGGTGACCAGAGGGTGCCCGTTCCGCTGTAAATTTTGTGCCGCCTCCATGATCAATGGCCATGCTGTACGTACCCATTCCCTCAGCTATCTGGATCACTGGATCGATACATTACGACAGGATTTCGATATCCGACAATTCGCTATTATTGACGACATGTTCACGTACAACAATGATTTTGCCAAATCATTTTGTCGCCACATGATTCAACGAAAAGCACAGGGCACCCTCGATGCAGAAATCATTTTCACCACGCCAAATGGGGTTCATATGGCAAGCATCGATGAGGAATTGCTGCGATTAATGAAACAGGCCGGATGGAAAACCATCACCATCGCACCAGAAAGCGGTTCCAGAAGAATTTTACGAAAAATGAAAAAAGGTGTGAATCCGGATAAAGTCCCCGCCATCATCGATATGATACGCCATGCGGGACTCTATGCTCGATGTTTTTTCATCATGGGGTATCCTGGGGAAACTCGTGAAGAGTTTGGTCAAACACTGCAACTCATTCGCAAATGTCGCATGGATGCTTTTGATATCGCCCGTTTCATCCCTTTTCCAGGCACACCCGTTTTCGATGAGTTGGTGGAATCCAAACAAATATCACCTGATTATATTCCAATCCATAACAAGAAATTTTTCGTGCCGTTCCAAACCGATCTGAATAAAAAAACATTTACCAATCCCGGTTTTGAAAAAATGGATCTGTTTTTCATTCACCTGTGGGAATATGTATTGCTGGCATTGCGCAATCCACGCTGTATCCGTTTTTTTGTCAGCCATTACGGGGTGATGAATATTTTCAAAATTTTGTTTTCAATACGGAAAGCCAGCGGCTGAAAAAATGGGCTGCATGCGTTGGAAGCTGACCTGGTCGGTCCATGTGGTTCTGTGATCAAAACAGAATGCCACTGCAAAATCCAAAAGAGGTGCTGGTTTTGACCATTCTGAAAATTTGTCTTGCCTCTGGCTTGTTGTATTGGCTGGCGCATGAGTACCAATTGGCATTATCCTCTGTGTCAGACGCCTTTTTTACCTGGAGTCAAGGCGTGATCCTCCTGTCCCTGTTGGGACATTTTTCTTGCCAAATTTTTCGATGGCTGCTGCTGTTGCGCTTGCAGGAGATTCAACTCTCATGGGCTGTCGGAACACGCCTGTTTTTCATCGGACAATTTTTTTTGATCACCTCGTTGGGTGCGGTGGGAGGCGAGGTGGCCAGAGGCTATTATGTGATCAAACACTCCGGCTCCGCCAAACTGGCCGGAGCCTCCACGGTCGTGGCAGACCGGATGATCGGGTTGTTTACCTATTTGCTGATCGGAGGAATCTCTTTTCTTGTTTTGTGGGGGGGAGGAGGGTTGCCTGAGTCCCTGCTTGGAATGGGATGGGTGATCCTGTCGCTGCTGCTGGGCATGGTGCTGTTGTTTCTGCTGGCAGGCTCTTCCATCGGACAAAGGCTGTTGCACGCCTTGCTGCCAAATTCCTGGTGCGAACTTCTGCAACGGATCCTGAAAGCCTTTCACCCCGCGCAAAAATCAGTGCAATGGGCCATGGGACTTTCCTTGTTGGCCAATTTCTGGCATTTGTTGGCCTTCATGGCTGCCGGTCGGGCGTTGAATGTGCCGTTGGGCTGGGGTGACGTGTTTCTGGCCTTGCCCCTGGTCGTGCTGGCCAATTCTTTGCCTCTGCCTTTGGGGGGCCTTGGCGCAGGAGAAACCGCCGCGCAACTCCTGTTGATGCAACTGGGCGTCCCGAATGGGGCCATGATCATGCTGTTCATGCGCATCACCCAATGGTCGCTCCTGGTGCCGTTGGGACTCTTTTGCTATCTGACAGAACGAGATCCAAGTGGAATGGCCGTAAAAAGAGAACCAAATCTTGATTGATGCCCATTTTTCAGGTGGCATTTTATTGTGATTGGGGATATTCTTGACAGTTATCCTTTGAGTCCGCAATCAAGCGGGCTGAACATTTCAGGCAACCGGGTGAGTGGCAAAATCATGGCGGCCAAGGAGAGCAAAGAAGAAAAAAAACGCCTGCAACTGACAGCGCGTCTGATCGAAAATCTGGCAATGCCCTCCCGTCCTGATGTACTCCTGGATGCATTGCGGGCACAAACCGGGTTCGCACCTGATCCGTTGGAAATCACGAACCTCATCGTGAATGATATGGCCCTCTCAGCAGCTGTGTTGCATGCCGCCAATACGCAATTGAGCGGTTGGAAACGCAAATTGATGTCCATTGAAGGGGCCGTGGCGTTGCTGGGTTTGGAACGGGTGAGAACCATTGTCTCCGAGCAATTTTTGAGTGCGGCCCTGGTGACTCAGGACGGCCCGTTGCAAACCGTGCGCTTGCGGGGCGTGGAGGCAGGACGCACAGCAGCACGTCTGGCCAGAGAATTGCCCAAAATCGCTCCTCATTACCTGAATGGCTATTTGCCAACCGTGGCCCCCGATGAAGCCTATGCTGTTGGCCTGCTCCATGATTGCGGCCTGGTGGCCATGATGCGTGGCTTTCCTGATTATATGGGGTTTTGTCAAGAGATGCATCGCAAAGGTGAAATCGATCTGATGGCAGCAGAAAATGAGCATTTTGGCACCAATCATGGTTTGGCCGGATCTTTGATGGTCGAATCCTGGCGACTGCCCCTCTCTGTATGTCGCATCATTCGCACCCACCACCAGATTGATGATTTCAATCGTCCAGGCCAGAAATTGCGCAATCTTCATGACACGGTTTTGCGGGCCATCATTCATCTGGCCGCTTCGGTGTGTGGGGGGGGGTCGGTCACGGAGTGGCAGACGGTGGAAGAACGAATAGCCGCTTTTTTTGGCATGGAAACCGCACAATTGGAACAGTTGCGCCTGAACACTGGTGGACAGTGATACCACAATGGCGTCAAGGTTGGTGTTTTGGAAGAAAGTGTGATATATTCTTCCTTCCATACAGAGAAAAGCAGAATGAGACCCATTCAAAACCGATGATGAAAACTGTGGCTGCATTTTTATTGGCCACGGAAATGTCCTGGAATGAAACCGTTTCTTGATGAATTCAAGCATTACAGCACCTTTTTTGGAGGATGACATGGCTAAGAAAGCAAAAACAAAAAAGCAGGATAAAAACTCAGGAGGCGGAAACCAGCATCGCCTTGACGAATTGGAAAAACGCATTTCACAGCTGGAAAAGCAAATGGCTGAAAAAATGGATCAGCTTTCCGAAAGAAATGCAGCCCTCTTGCGCAAAACCACCGAGCAGACACGTCAACTTTCCGACCGACAGGCCGCCTTGTTGCGTATGACCACAGAACGTGATGCCCAGTTGTCCGAACGCAACGCCGCCTTGTTGCGCAAAGTGACCGAGCAGATGGATCAACTCGCAGAACGCAATGCCGCCATCATTCGTAAACTGACCGCATCAAACAAAGCCGCAGAGGAGGCCATAGCCGAGGAAGTCAAGCCCGTTGCCACAAAAAACACCAAAGCAAATGCCAAAAAAGAAACCTCAGCCTGACCGGCGGGTGTTGACAGACCTCATCTTTGCTTACACCTGAAAGGATCCATTCACGATTAGGGTCCAGGGGGAATCTTTCCCCCTGGTGAGGTTCAAAAAGATTGACTTCCATGAGTACGGTTTTAAACTGGAGATTGATTCATAAAAAGGGAGTTATCAAACCTCTACGGCTTTTCAGGAACCCTGGATTGTCTGTCTGTAAAGATATGCGGGGTCGGCAGGAATGATTAAAGCATAACAGATAGTTTTTTATTATGCTCAAATTGTGTTTTGTCACATGGTTTTATGGGAGTCAGATAATGAAAAATATGAATTGGTTGCATATGTGTCGCACAACAGTATGGTGTTGCTTTTTTTTATTGTTGAGTGTGACTTGTTATGCCACATCACATGAAAAGACTGAAGATGGAAAACAACCCCCTCCAGTCGTTGTTTCCAAAGAGTTGGATGCACAAACCCAAACCAAACAGCCAGATCCCCCGCTGACCACGAGTGGTCACCACACTCCAGAAACAAAAAATGAACCTTCTGTGGTTCATCAGCATGATGCGGGCACCGGAAGTCCCTCAGACGCGAAAATAGAACCGTCCAAGGCCCTTCAGCATGATGCTGGCACCGGGACTCATGGTGACGATGGAACCAAAAAATCCTGCAAAGCCATGCAGGATGGAAAATCCGGCATGTCGTGCTGCAAAGCCATGAACGATGAAAAATCCGGCATGTCGTGCTGCAAAACCATGAACGATGAAAAATCCGGCATGTCTTGCTGCAAAGCCATGCAGGATGGAAAATCTGAAATGTCTTGCTGCAAAGGCATGCAGGATGGAAAATCTGAAATGTCTTGCTGCAAAGGCATGCACGATGAAAAATCCGGCATGTCTTGCTGCAAAGCCATGCAGGATGGAAAATCTGAAATGTCTTGC
>JAMOBH010000332.1:0-6241 GCA_039908085.1 Magnetococcus sp. YQC-5 | reverse complement strand
GGCATGGCATTCATCGATGGGAATTGGGTCTTTGAAATGGGAGAGTCGGCCAGCAACCCGGCGGTGTCCTCTATGGCTTGTTGCAAAATCGGCCACGCCAACTTCACAAAACGCCTTGTCAGCCAAAACCGCACCTCATGAGTACCTGTGCTGATGCGCAGTTGCAGGCGGTCCTCCTCCTGCGAAAAGGCCATCTGAATCTGGTGGAGGGGATGGTTCATGGCCGCTCAGCAAGGATCATGGCGCACTGCTCTCCCCGGCCACCCGTTCTTTCAATGCCTTTCCTGGCCTGAAGAACATGACCCGCTTGGCCTCCATCGCCACGCTTTCCCCAGACTTGGGGTTGCGGCCAGTACGTGCGCTCCGTTCCTTGAGATCGAAACTACCAAACCCGCGTAACTCAACACGACGGCCAGCTCCCAATGAACCGGCGATGGAGTCGAATACGGTGGCGACGGCAGCTTCTGCGTCTTTCTGGGTCAGCTGCATCTGGGTGGCAATCAGCTTGGCCAGTTCCGATTTGATCATGGTCCGTCTCCTTGCAACACGCCGCATACAGGGGAGCGCATCCTAACAGATGGAACAACACGTTGTAAAAGGGGAAAACCTTGCTGATGACCCAATTTTTCCGGGTGTCAGTCCCTGATCAGCAGCTCGACGACGGGTTGCCCCAATAGCAGACACCAAGATCACCGCATGCTGTCGTCGGAAGACTTTTACCGATTTGGTTTCGCAGAACTATTCCGGTATGCGATGCCTCGGCACAGTTTGTCCGGCTGCGCAACTTGGCAGCAGAAGCCATGGTGCAGCTCCCATTAATCTGGCTTGTTATTTGCTTTAACATCCAAAATCCGGGGAATTGCTAGCCGGTTTTTCAAAAAACATCAATCAAACAAAATCTTGAGGAGATGAAGGATGAATCTTGCCGAGCATCAATATGCGTCAACTGTCCAACAGCAGCAGATTATTTTTTCTGGCATGGTTCCAGGTGCGTTGACTCATTCTGAGGAGGCTCCTGCTGTTCTGGGGAAAACCGAGCAAGCCGGTCAGGCAACGGGAATCGGGCCAAGCAACCCATTGCTGCGCCTGGAATCCCGAATGAGCGGAATGAGCCAAGCGATCATTCAGTGGAAGAATAAAGCGAATACTTTGCAAGAGGCTGTAACCGCACGAGAAACGCAGATTTCCGACATGCAAATGGAGATCGCTGTCTTGGAGCATCAGATATTGCAGTTGCGCGATACAAACAGCCAATTGGCCGACAGCCTGGCTGGTAAAGAGCAAACCATAGCTGGTTATGAGGAGAAAGTTACCTCCATTGGACAGGAAAGCGTCATTCTCAATGAGCATGTGCAGAATCTCTCAGACGAGAACAACCAGATGCGCTGTAAAATTGATGGGATGAAAACTGTCATAGAAGAGCATGATACATATATCATGATTATGGAACAGGATAACTCGGAGCTCAAGCAGCAAATCAAGCAACTGTCCGGTGCCAACGGCCAAATGCTCTATGGTCTGAACGAAATGCTGCAAAAGTTCTCGATGGATGAAGCAACCGACACGGAATTTGGTGCGGACACTATCGCTGGTCATGCCTGACACAAAACATGCAGGGAGACTGGCTCCTGAAGGCGTTGAACGTTCATCCCACAGCAAATTTCCCCCGGATCCTTCCGAATATCCAAATGTCATCGGAGGATCCGGGAGAATGAAATGGTAAGGGTTGTTGGTTCCGATTTCCTGATGGTTGGCAGAGCGAAGGGGAAGAAGGATAATCTATTTGGAGGCATGACATGACAGGCGTACCAGAAGTCGATTTGTGGGCATCGGTGATACAACAGGCCATCGCTGATCTCTCAAACCATCGGCATAGTCGTGATGCGGAATCTTGGTTGCTCAGTGAGTCTCTTGAGACCGGCTCATTTTTGTTCATTTGTGATAGCCTTGGACTTGATCCGGACAGAATACTAGCCATGGCTTGGCGGGAAAGGAAACAGGTGGCCTGATCCATCATTTCGTGTTTTTCAAGACGTTTGGGGTATCTCATGAAGGCATTGTCAAAACCAGCTTGCAAAAACATCGAATTTCCACAACTAATTGGTGCATCCCAACCCGCTGTCTTGACAGACACCACACTCGTGGCATATTCAGGTGATCTTCGTCGATATTTTGACTGGGGTGGAACCGTGCCGTCGGCTTCCAAGACCGTTGCCGACTATTTGATGGCCCACGCAGGCACACACAAGTATGCCACCCTGGTTCGCTGGAGAGTTTCGATTGGAAAGGCACATACCAGTCAAGGATTGGATGATCCGTCCAAGTCTGATGCAGTGAATGACGTGCTCATGGGAATCCGCCGCAGTTATGGCAGGGAACAGCGCAAGGTTGCCCCGTTGCTCAAGGAGCAGGTGATTGCTATCGTGGCTGCCATGGACGACCGCCTCAAAGACAAAAGGGACAAGGCACTGATCCTGTTTGGGTTCGCAGCAGGGTTGCGCCGTTCAGACGTGACATCACTCCTTGTCGCCGATTTGTTCACGGTCCCTGGAGGCATTGAAATCCGTTCCCAGGAAGGTACTGTGGTGCTGCGCCATGCCAGCGGTTCTGTCTGTCCGGTGCGTGCAATGAAAGAGTGGTTGACAGCCGCCAAACTCCAAGAAGGACCAGTGTTCCAGGGAATCAGTCGGCATGGGCAACGCTCTGGTACTCCCCTGACTGGCCATGGCGTTGCTCTCATCGTCAAGGAGCGTGTGCAGGCCATTGGTCTGGATCCAACCGAGTATAGCGGTCTGAGTCTGCGTGCCGGACTGGTGGCCAGTGCCGTGGCCGCTGGGGTACCCGTCCACATGGTCAACAGAGCAGATGGTCCCAGTATCTTATGAAGCAGCATGACAGCAGAGAGGGGGGGGGGGGGCACCATGTCAAACGGGGGCCAGTGACACCATCTCCCTGGTACGGGCCATCTCTCTCGCCTTGGCAATCTGCGCGGCAGTCATGCGTGCGGCAACAAATTTACGCTCTTTGACTGCATTCCTGTATTGTTGCGACGCACCGAGGCTCAGCCACACGTATGCCTGCACATAGTCAAAGCGCACACCCCTGCCAGTGGCGTACATCATGCCGAGGATGAACTGCGCCTTGGCATCACCCTGCTCGGCGGCCTCGCAGATCGCATCAATCTCGCTTTTCATGTCGTACCCTTTCGTTCCCTGATTTGTGTGGCGGAGGGGAGCGATGCTCATAAATCCTTGCCTGCCCAAACCACCCGTCCGATGATGTCCAGCCCATCATATTCAGCTGAATCAAGGTCAAATTCAGGCGCACTGGGATTGTCCGAATGGACGACGAGCCTGTGCCCAGGTTGATACTGGAGCCGTTTGGCGTAGAGTTGCTGGTTCATGCGGATCACGAAAATCCGGTTGTCCATGGGTTCCTTTTGCCGGAGATCGACCAGCAGCACGTCCCCATCGCAGATTGTCGGGGACATGGAATCGCCGACGGCATCAACAAGAGCCAGAAATCTTGGATTCAGACGCTTTTTTTGCAACCAGACGTTTTTGAACGCCAGGTGGCCGATGATTTCATCGTCAGAATGGCATTCGGCACCAACCCCCATGCTGGCTTCAGCACGAAAACGCGGCACCAGGGTAAAGTCCGACAGCTGACCATCGATGTCTGGGAACCATTCGCTCAGCACATCCAGCGTTGACTCACCCATCCAACCGCCAGACTGGCTGTAGGAAGGCTTTTCCCGGACTGCATCGATGTCGCTGTTCATGGTGTTCCCCTGCTTTGCTGCGAGTTGTGTGGACACTCCCTGGTTGGCTCACACCACGCCCCATGGAAGCCAAGGGGAGATGTGAGCTTGAGGCTGACATTTTCACAACGGCGGCATATGATGTCAAGCTGGCTTGTGTTAATTCTGATCGGATTCTGCCGCTCACTGTGAGGTGGCCGGTTCAACGCTGGGTTGTCCCGGTTGGGTTGCCCCAGTCGCGGCCACCAAGACCACCAGCGAGCAGGACGACAGGGGATTTGTTGCAAACGGTTCTCCAGAACCAAATGCATCAAACACCTCTGCCGCAGCCGTTGCCCCAGTCGTGTCCACCGGAGTCAGCGGATGCCGTCATCAGCAGGGTTTTGGCGGATTGGTTCTCCAGAACTGTTTGGCCAAAGCTCATCAAAAAGTAGGTGCCTGGTCAGATGCTCCTTCCGACCGGCATGGTGGAGCAGGGGGGGGATGGTGGTGGGTGTCCCAGTCGCGGCCACCAGGATCACCAGTTGCCACCGGTCAAGATTTTTAGCGGATTGGTTTTCCAGAACCGTTTCGCTAAAGTTCAGCAGGAAACGGGTGCCGGGTCGGGTGCTCATTCAGACCGGCATGGCGGAGCAGGGGGGGAGACTGTCGCCAACCAAGCAAAAAACGGCACCCACCTGTCTGACCAAGCGTTCCGTTCCACGATCCTATAGGGTCGCGCTCGGAACGGAACAGGGTCAGTTGGCTTCCCACCACGAAACTTGACAGTGGTAATCCTGCCGATTAGCCTGGAGATGCATTTGTTTTTCTCCAAGGGTATGCCGTTCGTGGTGACCCAGCTGCACGGCGTCCCTGCATCACATGGACCGGTGATGGTGGAGACTGTACTGAGAGAGGTCGCCATACCCTTCGGCGGCCTTTCTCTTTTGGTGGCATGCTCAGGCTGGGGGGTTGCCAGCACCGTTTCGGCAGAGCAGGGAGGTGGGTGCCTCCTGGCCGTGACAAATTCAGACCGTCCCACCACCTTCATCCCATCAGATCACGGTACTGCCAGTCTGAGGTCGGCCAAGCCGTGTCTGAGGTCGGCCAAGCCGTGTCTGAGGTCGGCCAAGTCCTGTCCGAGGTCGGCCAGCCAGGGATTGCCATCTCGGTTGACAGCCTTTTTTGAACAAGCGCATAATATTCAATCGGTTCCAAGAGGTCGGCAGTTCGACGATGGGTACACTCGATCCCCTTCCGGTGCGAGCCGGGGTCGAAACAGTCAAATTTTTTGACGCAGTGTAAGTCATTGTTTTATTATGGCGAGGTCGGCCAAAATGGCACGTGAGGTCGGATTGGCCATCCGACCTCAGCCAGTGATAGGGAGAGAGGAATTTGGGGTATTTTGGGCCTGTGCGGGGAGGGTGCCGACCTCACGGGGGGTGGTTCCCGTTTTTGGCGGTTTCCGTAACCGTTGAAATTATTGGGGAATTTTGCACGAAAAAAGGCCACCCTGGTGGGTGACCTTCAGACAGATAGTTCCCGCGAATTTTAAATTGGTGGACCGAACCGACCCTTCCCCGCACAAATCTCTGTTTTTCTGAGAGCTATTTTGGAGAGTTCCCTGCTTTTCAACCGGTTACCGAGTGAGACTGAAAACTTGCAACTAATTGATAAACAACACATAAATTTTTCATCGTCCGACAGTGTGCTTGTCAGAATTTGCGATATTTGCCGGGTCGGTGTTGACCGGCCTGGTTCGCGCTCAGGCCGGCACAGGACAAAGCTGAGGTCGGCGGAGGAGGGGATGCACATCTCCGTCACACCCGCCGACCTGAAATTTGCGTCACGACTTGTCGGCAAACACGCTGTCCAGGGTGGTGGCATCTACGAAACGCAACCCCCACTCTTCCAGGGTAGGGGAGTCGGCCTTGGCCAGCTTCTCGTTGACCCACATGGGTAGCTCGCCGAAGCGGCGTTGCAGTTGGCGTGTCAAGATCTTTGCCTCGCCGATCTGGATACCGTCCTGACGGCCTCTTTCTTCTCCAATCCGTTCAAAACTCGAAATGTAAGGCATGTTTTGTGTCTCCTCAAATTCAATAATTTCCGCCATCAGCTGCTCATCAAGCTCCTTCGGGAGATGCAGTACCCAGTCGATGAAACGAAGCAGATCCATTGCCTGTTGATGGCTGAAACCTCGTTGTTGCAGGCTGCGGATCAGTTTGATCTTTACCTGGTAGCGGCTTGCCATCTGGCCTTTGGTCTTCTTGGCCTGCATATGTGCCAACGTTACAATGGCAAACAGGTTGTTCGTCTGCTCCAATTCGGCTTCCGAGTAGTCCAGCAGCTTGACCGTAGTGAACCGAAACCCCACCTGCGTTCCCCACAGCTCATAGCCGTACTCCGATGGACGCCAGTTGACATCGTCATCAGCCAGGATGGCCAAGCTGACCACCGGCTTCTTACTGATATCGTAGCTGCGGTAGTTGTAGGTGAACATCC
>JAMOBH010000331.1:0-6266 GCA_039908085.1 Magnetococcus sp. YQC-5 | reverse complement strand
GTGTCGAGTATTCACTCGATATTCATCCTCTCAAGGTTAGATTATTTTCATTTCCCAGAACGATCATTTTTTCAGCCATTCCGGACTTGCAACGCGAAAATGACTGGAAAAACGATTAAGGACGCACTCTTCCAGGCTGCCGCGACGGCCTCAATCCGTTACCATTCACATCTGGAGAAAACCATGTCTCATGCTGAATCAAAGAAATTGAAAAAAAATGCAAAACCTGACCGCGAGCACCGGGAGGAGAAAAAGGATGGGAAAAGTGCCCTCGTTGTGAAAAATGCCCAAAAGGTAGCAGTTGGCATAACGGTGCCCACTCCCGCCTGACGGTACTGGTCACATCTGCCAATCCTGGGGGTGGTGTTCGCCTCCCCCAGAACACATTTCCTTCTTTGTGTCATGCTGTTTATGGGAAACTCAGAGGAAAACCAGGGCACATCACCGATGAGGAGTTTGGAATCACACTGGATTCACGGATGTTTTCCCCATCCACATCCACTCCAGTATTCACGACTCTTTGCGCTGCTAAACATTAAAATATTTTTATGACTCCGGCAAATCAATTGGTGATAGACTTTCAGGATAGGAGGTTTTTGCATCCATTGCTGAACAACAGGCAGGACGATCACTTCCAGCGGATTGAAAATTCATGAGGATTGACCGAACATGTTGGATGACAGCATTTCCCCAGCCACGGACACATCTCCACAATCACAAGTGGTTGCCAGGCGGGTGTTGCCGAATCCTCCTGCAGGTACCGGGAGTCATCTCTGGGATGCCGATCGGTTGGTCCGCGAGCTGAGAATCCACCAGATGGAATTGGAAAGGCAAAACGATGAGCTGCGGCGCACCCATACGGAATTGGAAAGGGCTCATGACCGATTCATGCACCTGTACAACGCCTCCCCTCTGCCCTATCTAACCATCGGTGCGGATGGTGTGATTCGCGAAGCCAGCCAAATGGTCGTCACATTTCTTGGTGTTGAACATGCCAAACTGGTGGGGGTCACGCTCTCCAGCTTTGTCTCTGTAGAGAGCCAGACCGCCTATTATCTGCATGTCCGACAGGTGTTGCAGACCGGAGAACTGGACGTCTGCGAAATTAACCTTTCCCTCTCCAACGGATCCCTGGTTCTGGCCCGACTCAATAGCATTCTTGACAAGGGGACGGAAGAGGCTGATTCCCAATGGATTACCATGATTCAAGACATAACAAACCAGGTTCTGACCACAGAATCCCCAATCGGCATTTTTCGAACCGACACACATGGCGCATTCCGTTATGCCAATCCAAAATGGTCAGAAATCACCGGAGTTTCCCTGGAAGAGTCACTGGGCAATCGTTGGCTGCGCGCCCTGCACCCCGATGACCGGGAGCGGATCACCGATGCCTGGGCGACGAGCGTGACAAGACGGGCCGTCTTTCGTGCCGAATTTCGTTTTGTCAACCCGCTCAACAGGTCCGTCACCTGGGTTCTAGGCCAGGCGTCGCAAGAGTTGGATGCTGGAGCACAGCTGCGTGGCTTTACCGGCACCATCACCGACATTACCGACTTGAAAGAGGCGGAAGAGCATCTCAGGGAGAATGCAAATTTGCTCGGCAAAGCCCAATCCATTGCCCACCTGGGGAGTTGGGATTTGGCCGTTGACAAGAGTGGTATGACGTGGTCGAACGAGCTCTACCTCATTTTTGGCCTGACGCCGAAGCAATCCCCTGCTACCTATGAGGAATTTCTGGATCGGATCCATCCAGAGGACCGATCCCGAGTGATTCAGGAGATGCAACGGACATTGTTTAATCCAGGGCATCTCTATCGATCCGAGCATCGGGTGATGCATCGGGATGGTTCTATCCGAATGGTTCTTGAACAGGGGGAGCTCATCCGCAACGAACTCGGACAACCCCTCCACATGATAGGAGCCACCCAGGATGTCACCGAAGCGCGACAAATAGAGCGGACGTTGTTTGAGCATGTAGAACGGTTTAAAAGCCTTTTTGAATGCTCTTCGCTGGGCATCGGCATCGCATCTCCAGATGGAAATCTGCTCCAGACCAACACTGCCTTGGGAAAGTTTCTTGGATATGAAGAGGCAGAACTCCAGGGCAAAAATCTCTCCGATTTCATCCATCCAGAGGATCGAGAAGCAACTCGATGGGAGTTGAAGGATCTGATCGAGAGAATGATCCCCGTGGAGAAAATGGAAAAGCGTTATCTGCGTAAGGATGGACAGGTGGTCTGGTGTCATGCATCCCTCTCTGTCGTTCGCAATGCGGAAGGACACCCGATCTTCATTTTCACCATGTTGAAGGATATCACACATAAAAAAGAGATGGAATATAATTTGTATCACATGAAAGAGGAGGTAGAAATTCGGGAGCGGCAACGATTGGCCAGTACCATTCATGATGGTGCCATTCAGATGTTGCAGGCCGTGCTCTTGAATGCAAAATCCATGACGGTGGATGTGCAACACAAGCAGACCTTGCAGCCAGAGACAATGCATGCAACGTGTCGCGATATCACAAATGTTATAAAGCAATTACGTGATCTATCTACGGATCTTCATCCCTCATTTCTGGATCGGATGGATCTGGGGGAAGCGATACGTTGGATGTGTGAAAAACTGGCAAAACAATCCAAGGTTGTGCTGAGGGTTGACGTGGATGGGGAAGTAGGCACTCTGGAGGAAAAATTGAAAAGAAACGCCTATTTCATTTTCCAGGAAGCGGCAACCAATGCCATTAAACATGCACAATGCAGCCAGATTGACATCCTGTTAAGGAAATCCAGCAAGGCCATTTTATATATGCAAATCTCTGACAACGGACAAGGTTTTGATTGGGAGGAAATGAATAAGAGCTTCAAAGGGATTGGCCTATCCATCATCCAGGAACGAACAGCCAGAATGAATGGAGATGTCGAGTTTTTCAGTACGCCGGGCAGAGGAACATCAATCATTATCAGGATTCCATTACATGATTAAAATTCTGTTGGCAGACGATCATGAGATATTCAGGGAAGGTCTTACCGAACTGTTAAAAAGAGAGGCTGAATTTGAATTGGTATCTGAGGCCAAGGAGGGTGACGAAGCATGGAGATTGATTCAGGTCGATATCCCTGACATCGCCATCCTGGATATTTCAATGCCAGGCTTGAATGGCATTGATGTGGCCTCCAACATCAAGAAAAGGCATCTGAAAACGCGGGTGGTGATCCTGACCAGCCATGACGATCCTACCTTGGCTCTCCAAGCCAATGAGGCTGGCGTGACCGGCTATATATTGAAGGAAAACAGCTTCGAGGAGTTGAACCACGCGATTCATGTCGTTCATCGCGGCGGCACATTTATGAGTGTCCAGGTCGTCAACAAACTGGAGGAATTTCTCAATATCAGCGAACGAAAAACCCTCTCCCCGCGAGAAAATGAGGTGCTGTCCCTGATCGCCAGAGGCCACACCAACAAGGAAATCGCCCGCCTTTTGAACATCACCCCACGCACCGTAGATACCCATAGAACTCGACTCAAAGAGAAGCTTGGTTTATATACCATTGGTGAATTATCTCAGTTTGCTGTCAAGGCGGGATTGGTAAAATAGAGCACATGGCTCCTGCGGCATAATCCATATTTTTTGAAACAAATAATCAAGCAAACAGAAAATTGTTCCATTCCAGTTCTATTCTTGAGCGTTCTGAATAAAACTTCATATTGTAGAGGATTTACTCGATACCATTCCATTCCAGGTTTAACTACTCTTACTTCTAGACAAGATCATCGTTCTGGGCTCGGTCATCGTTCTTGACCAGTGGCACTAAAACTGTTGTGTCCAAATTTGCCAAAATCGTGTGCACGAAAAATGGACCCGTAAAAACGCATAAAACATGATGCTTGCAGAATAAAGTTACTGGAATATCAATATGTTAATCTGAACGATAAAATCATCAACTGTATTCTTTTAAACAAATATAAATACATACTACAATAGAATTATTCCCGGATAGGAGCAATAACTTTGCACCAAGACTTACTCAGAAAACTCGGAAAAGAGTACAAGGCAGGCGAAATAATTTACAGACAGAAAGATTTTGCCGACAGATTCTTTGTGATTCAAGAAGGACGAATTGAAATCACCAGAGAGACATCCAATGGACAGTCTCTACTTGTTAATGCTGGAGATGGAGAGGTGTTTGGTATCGTTTCCCTATTTACAGACAAACAGACTCGGTTTTCGACAGCACGCGCCGTGACCAATGCGCGAATTCTCAGTGTGGATGCCAAAGTGTTAATTGAGAGACTCCATCAGGATCCTTCAATTGCTTTTCGTATTATTCGGCATCTCTCCCAGCGCATTTTTGACCTGGATCATAGGATCCCAAAGATGAACAGCAGACATATCTTGAATTCTGTTGTTGTGGCAGACCACATTCAAGAACGTAAACTATTGAATGTTCATGATTTCAACGTTGAACATCATTTTTTGATCGTTGAAGATGAAATCGAATTTTTCTCACTTATCAACGGATGGTTGTTGGATTCAGATGAGGAAATCAGCAAGCTTGTCCAGCTTCAACTCCCCTCTCACAAGCTTACCCATGCGACCACATTCAAGCATGCAGAACGATTACTAGGACAAGAAAAATATGATTTGATCCTTCTTGATCTCAATCTTCCAGATAGTCATGGCTATGATGAGACATTTGTTCGCATCAACGAAAAATCTTTTGACACACCAATAATTATCTTCACTGGAATGGATGATTATAAAAAATCTATGATGGCAATTGCCAGTGGTGCACAGGATTACCTGATCAAGGGACAAGTTAACAAAAAAACATTTTTGCGCTCTATTTGCCATGCCTTGTCACGTCACAAACTCATCCAACAATATGTGAGCGAAATAAGCATTCAGACAGAAAAGAATCATGACACATATTTATTTACGTTATTTGACTGGGCTGTTTATACAAAACATAACACACATGGTCATTGACTGAATTGTTTACTCCACAATCAATCAATATGACATACACATAAACAATAAAACGCTTCCATGCGGACAAGATTGAATGTTATTGTAATGCAATAATAAGAAGACAGCATGCGTTATATATGTGTTGTTTATCTAGTGATGAAGATTCTAGCAATCTCTGTATTAGCAAAATCTCCTCATATTGGTGCATTATTTAATACAGATGGACAAGAACTTCACCAAATGTTATCAACCAGAAAGGCAAAGTGATGAAAACATATAAACCAGGAAGAACCTCAACCAACAAATGTCTGGCACAGCACTTAGCAGGAAAAAATCTCTACATCTCAACTGATGATGATATCACTCAAGAAGAATATGTGAAAGTTCTCAACTTAGACAAGATCAACGAAATGCATGAGGAACTTGGTTCCGGTTTTCTCACCGTCATGCAACATATTTTGCCTGGGATCCTTCTCCGGCCTGAAAAAATCAGTCAGGCATTCAAGATTTACAACATGGAGCAGGTGGTAATGGAAAGCCATTCGTTGAAAAGTGTTTGCAGACAGGTCGGCCTGTTGCGAATGGGGGAATTAGCTGCTAGACTTGAGTCTATCGTCGCTTCTGGGGAAGGGATTGGTGCCGAATCTCTTATCGAACAATTAATCTCGGCCAGTGTGCCAGCCAATCAGGCACTGACAAAATATTGCGCCGGCTTGGATCCAGCACCATCAATTCCCAGGAAGGTGCTCATTTAGGTGCTCGAACCTGCAAATACATTCCCGCTATCCTAAAAAAGCCACTCATTCTCATCGCAGATGAGGTTGTTCGCTATGATGCGGGGTCGTTGCACGAGCAATTTGGAACGTAATTCAGGCTGGTTGGAAGCGAAACGGAGATGCACCAAACCCCCGGCGAAAAGGAAATCCTTTCCTCCCACACCAAAATGATGTAGACGGGGATACAAGCGGATATTCGCAGCGTTCCCTTTCGGTTGAGCCCTGCGACGTTGACCTGGAAACGCTGCAACCTCAGGGCGATCTCGGAGAAGCTGCTGTGAGAGGTAGATCAAGGAGAAGGCAGGACACCACGGCGAACCTGTGCGAGCCTGCCAAATGGTGAACGCGCCGGATTCCCCGCCAAGCGGGTCGAGTCCGGCGCGTTCTCATCCACACCAGCGCACCTTACGCCCCCAAAAACAGCGTCTGCACAAAAGATCGATACGGCGAACCACTCGTGCCAGACCCACCCTTCAACGTGGCGGACGACTGGAGTTTGATCTCCACCTGGTCGT
>JAMOBH010000330.1:0-6278 GCA_039908085.1 Magnetococcus sp. YQC-5 | reverse complement strand
CGATGTGTTCGGAATGGACGTGGTTTTTGGATCGGTCGTGGAGGTGGTCACAACCGAGGTCGATGTGTTCGGAATGGACGTGGTTTTTGGATCGGTCGTGGAGGTGGTCGCAACCGATGTTGATGTGTTCGGAATGGATGTGGTTTTGATCGGATCGGTCGTGGAGGTGGTCACAACCGAGGTCGATGTGTTCGGAATGGACGTGGTTTTTGGATCGGTCGTGGAGGTGGTCGCAACCGATGTTGATGTGTTCGGAGTGGACGTGGTTTTGATCGGATCAATCGTGGATGTGGTCACAATCGAAGTCGTCGTGGTTGGAATACCTTTGCTGGATTTGGTAATGGTAAGTGTACCAAGATAATGTTTTATTATGGTAACAGCATCTTCAAGTTCTATCTTTCCGTTGGGAGCGTTCAAAGGAGCTACATCGGCATCCATGTCTGGTGACAACAGGCCTCGTGACATCTGCCACGCAGCCTGTGCATCCGTCGGATCAAGTTTGCCATCAGGCTTGCCATCAGGCGCGACATCGCCAGGGGCAGCCAGTGCCAAACCAGGCAGATTGAATAAACACCAGGCCAAAATATATAATTTTTTCATGCTTGATCTCATTTGCAAGGGATGTCCAAATCTATAAATGTTAGTAAATAATTATTATTGAACGATCAAACCGATCAAATAGCTTTTTGCATAATTATCCATTAAAATATGTTATTCTGTTTTTCAATTTGATTGGCATCTTTTTTTGATGTACAATGAAATCATATACTGTTCCTTGCGTTGGGTCAATACATCTGACAATGATCCGTTTTCTACCCAGGGATTGTTGTTTCTTAATGGAGTTCAGCATGTTGCCAAATAAAAACAGAAAATATTTTTTAATTGAACGGTCGTTTGTTTGGCGATATGTCGTTTTCATGATGATTTGCTCAATCGTGTCACTCTGTTCAGGCATGGTGTCCGCAGCCGGCAGCCGATCCATGACGTTGCAGGTTGAATATAAAAGTACTCAAGAGAAACTGGGTTCGTTTGGCATCATTCTGTCTGGACCCGATGGCATGACCTTTCCTGAGCAGTCGTGTACCTACCAGGGGAGTGATTATGGAGAATTCAAGTACAATCAAAACAGGGTCATACTGGGAGGCTTTTCTGATGGAATCGGACCGGGAATTCTGATGACATGTCAGTTCGATCTGAAAACAGAATTCACATTGGCTGACTTTTCTATCATCTTGCACGTTTTGGCAGATCCAAAGCGCGTGTCGCTTTTGAACAAACTCTCTGCCGGAACCGATTTTGTCCTTAAAGACATCACACTGCAAACCAAAACCACACCGCCCACAGTGACCATCAGCAGCCCAATAGATAATTTTGTATTCAATAAATATGATCCATTGACGGAAATAAATGGAACCATTGCAGATCCATCAAATGTTGGCATTGACAAGCTCGAATTGCAAATTACTTATGACGCATTTGATGGCACAATTGATCGCACACGCACATATTATCTGGTTGAGCAAAGTGGACGTCTGAAATCTCGTTCCACTCCTGCCTGGATTCCAGCTTCCATATCGGATGACTTGAAAACTTGGGCTTATTCGATTGATTATGATTGGGTTGATGAAAAAGTTTATTCCGTTACTGCACGGGTCACAGACAAGGCTGGCCATCCTCCAACGACAACCAAACCCATCCATGTTACCTATACAGAAAACATTCTGGTTTCAGGTACCATTTTGGATGGTTACGGAAAACCGATACCAGATGTTAAAATTACTTTTACGGATAAATCTAAACACATACTCTATACCAATGATTTTGGAAAATATTCCTGGCAGGTTCCATCCCCTGGATGGTCAGGCACCGTCACACTCGAAAAGCCAGGCTATACGTTCTCCCCTTCCAGTAGAGTCCTGACTTCAATTTCGGCCAACCAGTTCAACCATAATTTCGCTGCCACTGCCGTATCCGAACAGGATGCCCGCGCCATCATTGTGGCTGGTGGAGATCTCAATGATTATCTTTGGACGGCCACCAATAAAGCTGCCAATCTTGCTTATACGGCTTTGCGGCATAAAGGAATCACAAGGCCAAATATCAAGTACTTCAGTATGGATGTCAACCAGGATTTGGACAAAGATTCCATCAGCGATATCGATGGATTGGCCAGTTCTGTTGCTCTGAAAGATGCCATTTTGACCTGGGCTGGCGGGTATGTCGGTAACAATAAACCTTTGATTATATACCTGGTCGGTCATGGACGTGAGGGAGAATTTTATGTATCCAAACCAACCTCAGGAGAGCCTGATATCGTCACCGCAACCATGCTGAATGGGTGGCTGGATGATCTGCAAACCAAAACATCTGCCAAGGTCATCCTCATTGTTGACGCTTGCTATTCCGGGAGCTTCATGAAACCCTTGGTTTCCCCCGCAGGCATGCAAAGGATTGTCATCGCAAGTGCCGAGGCAACCGAGAGGGCTTATTTTTCTTATGATGGCTCTATTTCATTTTCCAATTATTTTTGGAACAATATCCTGCAACAGAAAAGTCTGCAAGCCAGTTTCAACTCCAGTGCCAAGGCAACCTTGTTTTTCAGCACCAGCGAGACTCCCCAACATTCTGTCATGGATGCCAACTCGGATGGCCACTACAATAACAATATTGACCCTAAATTAGTCAGTGATACCTACCTGGGGGCATCTCCTGATCTTAAGGAAGTATTTCCAGAAATTGTTGAAACTATAAGTAATTCCTATCTGGAGAAAGAAGGAATCGACCTGACACTCTGGGTCCAAGTCAACCTGGATCCAAACAAAATCGCGCGTGTTTGGGGTGTTGTCACGCTACCTGAAACCGCAAGCGAAGTTGGAACCGCAAGCGAAGGTAAAGACCCCATTATGCTTGATCAACCCGCTCTCGATTTGACTTACAATCAAATAACCAAACGGTATGAAACACTTTTCAAAACTACTTGGTTTGGTGACAAATCAGGTCGGTATTCAGTTACTTTCTTTGCTCAAACCAAAGAGAGTGATCGATGGGTCTCCTTGCCGAAGTCAATAACCATTCAAGTGGGCCAGGACATGTATGAACCGAACAACACCCCAGATCAGGCCAGAATTATCGTCATTAACAGTGACACAGCCCAACATCACAATACGCATGCCAGAGAGGATGTTGACTGGGTTAAATTTTACGCCATTCAAGGTGTCAAATACGAAGCTACTGCCAGCAAATTAGGAAAAAATGCTAATCTGGTCATGGAACTCTATGACACAGACGGTGAGACCAGAATCGACAGAGCCCAGACAGGCATTCCAGGTGAAGAGGTCACACTCCCATTTACACCAAGCAAAGATGGCATTTACTTCATCAAAGTCAAGCAATATTCTATGATCATTTTTGGGGATCATACTGAATATGACCTGAAACTCTCGTGGCCTTACGCACCCATCATGATCCCTTTTACGGTACTGCTCACCAACGAATTGAATAAACCCATGGCTGGGGCAAAAATTAAAACCGGAGAAAATGAAACAGCGTTGACAGATGGTCAAGGTCGTTTCACACTCCTGTCGAAACAGAACGCTCCTGACCTGACCATCAATGATGGATATCAGATCAAGTTGACAGGAAAGACATTAAGTATCAAAAGGCCGGTTCTGGATGTTGACAAAAACGGTTTTGTGGACGCCACGGATGGGGTGTTGCTTCTGCGTAAATTGACCGGTGCATCCACCATTGATACCGGAATTCTCCTGCCTGACGGGGAAACCAACCATTCAATCGTGACCACCATCAATGCCATTTATTCCAAGTTGGATGTGGACCAAAGCGGCACAACAGACGCTACAGATGGGGTCTTGATGCTGCGGAAATTGACCGGTGCATCCACTCTTGTCACTGGAGTGCTGTTGCCATCCGGGCAAAATAACAGTACAGTGATGACTGCCATTGAGAATCTCAGCAAATAGGCACTTTGTTTAAAGAAGAAAATTAATTTTTATAAACGGTCCCGGTTGCACGGAAATACCAACATGCCATCACACAGGATAAAATCATGAGTACTCAAGAAAATTTGCAACACGCTTTTGCTGGCGAAAGCCAGGCAAACCGGAAATATCTGGCCTTTGCCGCCAAGGCGGAAAAAGAAGGATTTGCCCAGGTCGCCAAATTGTTTCGAGCCGTGGCAGAAGCAGAAACCCTGCATGCACACTCCCATCTTAGAGCCATGGATGGCGTGGGCAATACGGTCGAAAATCTGCAAGCAGCCATTGCGGGTGAGGCGTATGAATTCACCACCATGTATCCCGGTTTTGTCGCCGAGGCCCAGCAGGCAGATCAGAAACGAGCCGCCAAATCCATGCAAGAGGCCATGGAAGTGGAAAAAGTCCATCACCAACTCTTCGAACAGGCACTGGCCGCCGTGACTGCGGGTCAAGACCTCCCGGCAGGCACAGAAATTTATCTCTGCCCGGTGTGTGGTCATGTGGAAATCGGTCAGGCCCCGGAACAGTGTCCAATCTGTCGGGTGAAAAAAGATAAATTTATCAAGGTGACTTGAGGCCTTCCTTCATAATCATGCAATATCCAAGTGGACCTGTTTGCGGGCAGGTCCATTTTATTGGTGGCCATGGACCCTTGCAACCAGTTGTTCCTTTATTGTCGCGCCGGATTTGAACAGGAATGTTTGACCGAATGCGCAGCTCTGGCCAAGGCCGCTGGTCTGCCCGGTGCCGGATCGGCCACCATGCAGTCAGGTCATGTCTTGTTTCAACCCGATGCCCCAGGCATGGCTGCTCAACTGGCCCAACGGTTGTCTGTGCGAGAGATGACTTTCGCCCGTCATCTCCTGGCTGTGGAGAACCATGATCAGCCCTTGACCCCAGGCAACCGCATTGAACAATTGCTGAAACGTTTCACACCCATGGCAGTCGCTCACAAGTCCTTCTCGTCGCTTTGGCTGGGGGCACCCGATTCGGATATCGGCAAGGCTCTGGCCCCACTCTGTCGATCCTTGCAAGGTCGTCTGGAGTCAGCCATGCAGCAGCGAGGATGGCTTGCTCCAGATCCCAACCCAAAACAGGCACGGGCCGAAATCGTGTTTCTGACCGGGACCACTGCCCTGGTTGGGATCTCTTGGCCAAACAACAGTTCTCCCTGGCCCATGGGCATTCCCCGTCTGCGCCTGCCTGCCGGTTCACCGAGTCGGGCCGCCTTGAAACTGGAAGAAGCTCTGATATTCATGTTCACTCCCGAAGAACGGAAAAAACTCCTGGCTCCAGGAAAAACCGTGGTGGATCTTGGAGCCGCCCCAGGTGGATGGAGTTTCATCATGTTGCGTGATGGCTTGACCGTGACCGCCGTGGATCGTGCCAATCTGGCTGCGGAAGTGGCCGCTTCTCCCAGGTTGCGCCACCTGCGGGAGGATGGTTTTCGTTATCGTCCCTCCCGCCCTGTGGATTGGCTGCTGTGCGACATGGTGGAGCAACCCCGTCGGATTGCTGATCTGGTGAGCCTCTGGGCTGCCGAAGGCTGGTGTCGGTCAGTGCTGTTCAATCTTAAACTGCCGATGAAAAAACGTCATGAAGAGTTGCAGTTGTGCCGGGAACGCATGGTTGCCCCACTGCAAAAAGTCGGCATCCGATATCAATTGCGCCTGCGACAGCTTTATCACGACCGGGAGGAGGTGACTGGCCTGTTGCGTCTGCCGGACAACCCAACCCGGAAACAACGTCTATAGGAACAAAGAGTGCCCATGTCCAGATCCAGAGTGGATTCTCTTTCCGTCAGTGGCTTCAAGTCCATACGGGAGTTGTTGGATTTTAAGTTGAATAACCTGAATGTGTTGATCGGTGCCAATGGATCAGGGAAAAGTAATTTTATCGGTTTGTTCCGCTTGCTCAATGAAATCTACGCACAACAATTACAAATTTTTGTGCAAAAACAAGGGGGACCGGATGCGTTGTTGCATTTTGGACGGAAGCATTCCGAAATGTTGCATGTCGAGTTTCGTTTTGGTTCCAATAGCTATGAATTTGATCTTGAGCCAACATCCGACAACCGAATGATTTTCAGGAAAGAAATCAGTCGATTTGATGGATATTATCATGACCATCCGGTTATGCTCGGTACAGGACACGTTGAAGCAAAGCTTAAAAATACGTAACTGCCCAGGTACCCCCGCAGAATCAAGCAGTGCGTAGGCGTTGGATCAAGGAATTCGGATCTTGCATAAGGGTGTGGATGATGTCCCAACCTTGCTTTTTGGC
>JAMOBH010000329.1:0-6279 GCA_039908085.1 Magnetococcus sp. YQC-5 | reverse complement strand
CGCTTTCTTTCTTAAATTGCGAATGTGTTTTGCATTGAGTTTCTTAACGATGGATATATTTCTTGATGGGTGAGTTTTGGGGAAACTGCCTTTTTCTGTCAGGCACTAAGTAGGTGATGCGACTCCTCTCCTCCCGATACCGGCGAATAATTGCCGGGCGTTTGTCGATCCATCCCCATTCCACTGCCTTGGTGAAGAGATGTGAGAGGGCGGCAAGTTCCCGGTTGACGGTGCCCACTTTCGCCACGTCTGGAGCAGTTGTGTCTATCCGGGCCTTTTTGTACCGTTCAACATCGAACCCGCTGATTTTTGATAGCGGTATCTCATCGAAGAACGGGACAAGGTGGAGGTTCAATCGTCGGCGTTTCATCACCAAATCCTTTCCTCCTTCCTCTGCCAGTTTGACAAGATATTTTCCGGCGGCTTCACGGAAACCGAGAACAGTCTTACGTCCCTTCGGCAGGTTAAGGCGTCCCTCTTTGGCATCACGGCGGACCTTTTCAATGAACTCTTCAGCCTGAGTGCGGGTGGTGCCGTCTGTTTCTCGACCGATTACCCTGTGAATACGTTGACCATCAACCATCAAGTTGACCGAGAACAATCCATCTCCATTTTCCATGCGTTCAAAGGTGATACCATGCTCCATCATTTTTTCCCCTGGTCCCAATTTGCGCATGGCAGGGCGGGTGAGTTTGACAAAGGCTATGGCCATGGGCGGCTCCTCAAGTTCTAAAATGGAAGATCGTCTTGATTTTTCCGTTGCTTGGATCGGTTTTGAATGGCGATACTCTCTTGTTGTTCACGCTCAATCCACGGGCCAAGAACCGATGGTGATTCGTCCCATACCATCATGAGGTGTGGCCACAATTCGCGGATTCTGGGAAACACCTGAAATTCAAGGACATCCCAATCGTAGTCCCTCGTTCCTTTTTGTGCTGGTGTCAAGACAAAGCAATCCTTAAGAATTTTCCAGATCTTTTGTTCATCGTAGGTCAACAGTTCCGGGTGGAGTATCGCGAGACGCGCAAAACGTTCGCCTTCGTCCACGTCCCACAGCTTTGCCGCTTCCTCCGCGAGGCTTGCGGAATCATCCCCGTACTGGGTAGATCCGTCATAAATTATCGTTTTGTTTATGCTCTCCTCAACAGCCCATTCGATAAAACTTGACAGTGTGCGCCGCTGTCTGCGGGCGGCCAGTTCTGCCAAGTAGCGTAAACGGGGATCAAATCGAACCGTTACCGTTTCTGTCCGAGAGAGCTTGCCTCCCCCTCCTTGCCTGCTTTTTTCCGCCATGCCCGTGTCCTCTGTTCAAAGGTTCTCGCAACTTCTTGGAAGTCTATCATCTCAAGAATTCTCTTGCAAGCCAAAAAATCAATTAGTATACCTGTGATGTCTAACAACACATTTTTGGGGGTAGGAACATGGAGCACGAGATCAAGCATGTGGAGGTCAAAGTCTTGCCCGATGGGCGGATGGGAACCAAGGATTCAGCGTTGTACCTGGGATTGAAGGAAAAGACACTCGCCATGATGCGTTGTAGGGGGGAGGGGCCACCCTTTGTAAAGCGAGGTCGAATTTTCTACTTTGTCAATGATTTGGATGCCTGGCTACAGGCTGGGCGGGTGCAAAGTACGGCGCAATCAAGATCGGTGGCGTAGGAGTCAGCATGGACAACAGGCAAACAAGCCAAGCTGGAGAAGTTTCCCGGTCGGGGAGGCAAGCTCTGGATGCTGACACGCTTAAAGCGCAGACTGACCTGGTGGATTTCATTGGCCGGTATGTGAAGCTGGCAAAGGTTGGCCGCGAATGGGAGGGGTGCTGCATTTTCCACGACGACAGTGCGCCATCTTTCAAGGTTGACCAAGTCAAACAACTTTGGAAATGTTTTGGTTGCGGTGCGGGCGGTGACCTTTGGGCATTCATCCAGAAAGCCGAGGGACTGAACTTCACGGAATCGGTTCAGTTTCTGGCCAGGAAGGGAAGCAGCGAATTTCACCCTCCACCACCAGCCAGCACAGAGGCTACTGCCGTTTGGGTGCCCATCTTGCCGATACCCGACGACGCACCACCGCCACCCAGCCACCATTACAAGCACGGCGTTTCCTCTGGTCGGTGGACGTACCGGGATGGAGTTGGTTTGCCCGCATTCAGTATCAGCCGGTTTGACAAGGCGGGCGGCGGCAAAGAGTTCCTGCCTTTGACCTATTGCCGCAATCGGAAAACGGGTGAGACAGCATGGCGTTGGCAAGGCGCACCGGCACCACGTCCTTTGTACCACTTGGATCAGTTGACCGCCGACCCTGACGCACTGGTTGTTGTGACCGAGGGGGAGAGGAAGAATGACGCGGCCACCGCCATTTTACCGGGAACGGTCGGAGTGACGTCGGCCAATGGGAAAGGTTCGGCGGGCAAGACCGACTGGACACCCTTGGCGCAACGGCATGTCATCCTTTGGCCGGACAATGATCAGGCCGGACGTGAATATATCGACGAAGTCACCAAGCTGTTGAGGAGGGCAGGGGCTGCGTCCATCCGCGTCATCCGCCTTGAGTTTTTCCACACGATGCCAGATGGGGCCACAAGGGCGGCTTTGCCTGTCAAGTGGGATGCATACGACGCGCAACTAGAAGGATTCACTGCCGAGCATGGCCGGGTGTTGCTGGCAGACCCTGCCAATTTCCAGGACGTTCAACCAGAACCGACCCAGGCTACCAGCGAGCAGGACGGGAAACCACTGCAAGGCGCACCCACTCCCCCTGTAAGCCTGACTCAATTTGGTCTGGCCGAGCGGCTTGTCAAAAGGTTTGGTGAAAACATCAGGTATTGTTTCCCGTTCAAAAAATGGTTCGTCTATGACGGCAAGCGGTGGGCTGAGGACCGTTCCGGGACCATGCTCGGTTACGCCAAGGCGGTGGTGCGTGGGATTTATCAGGAGGCGGCACAAGCTGGAGACCATGACCAACGGGAAAAGCTGTCAAAGTTTGCGGTGACGAGCGAGAAATTGCAGCATTTGACGGCTATGTTGACCCTGGCGCAAGCAGATGTTCCAGTATTGCCAGAGCAATTTGACACAGACCACATGCTGTTCAATGCCGCCAATGGAACCATTGACCTGAAAACCGGGGAACTCAGGCCACACAGCAAGATTGATTTCCTACGCAAAATATCTGACGTCGCCTATACCCGAAACGCGACTGCACCGACGTGGGAAAGGTTCTTGGATAGAATCTTCAGTGGGGATAAGGATTTGATCTTTTTCGTGCAGAAAGCGGCTGGGTACAGCTTGACAGGTTCAACAGAGGAGCAATGTCTGTTTTTTCTGTATGGCAAAGGCAAAAACGGAAAAAGCACCTTCACTGAGACGCTGCAAAGCGTCTTGGGTGACTATGCCATGCGCCTGCCCACCGAGGCACTCATGGCCAAAAGAACCGGGGAGAGCACCGCATCAAACGACATTGCCAGGTTGTGTGGAATGCGGGTGGTGGTGTCATCGGAAATCGCCGACGACCAACGGTTGAACGAGGCCAAAATCAAAGATCTGACCGGTGGCGACACAGTGACAGCGCGGTTTTTGTTTGCTGAGTTTTTTGACTTTGTCCCAACTCACAAGTTTTGGATATTCGGAAACCATAAACCAGTTATCAAGGGCATGGATCTTGGCATCTGGCGGCGGATACGTCTTATCCCGTTCCTGGTGACCTTCACCGACGAAACTGCCGACGCAAGCCTGAAGGAAAAATTGTCCGAGGAACGTCCAGGAATCTTGAGATGGCTAATAGACGGTTGCCTGGCCTGGCAGCGTGAAGGTATCAAAGTTCCAACCGCAGTATCAGACGCAACTGACGAGTATCGCAGCGAAATGGACCTTGTTGGGCCGTTCATTTCAGACCGTTGCGTCGTCGGAGAGGGGCTATACGCCAAAACGGGCGAGCTGTTCGCAGCTTATCAGGCGTGGTGCAGGGAAACAGGCACCCAAGAAATAACACAGACGAAGTTCGGCAAGTATCTGACAGAACGAGGGTTTAAACAAGCTGTTCCGGTCAAGATTGGTGGTAGAACTGCCAGATTGCGGTATGGAATTGGCCTGCTTGCAGACGGTGCGGTTACGGGTTCAAACACGGGTTACGGGTTGTTACACGATTTTCCTATAATAAAGCAAAACACCCCTTCACAAGGAAAAGATACCGGTAGACGTGTTACAACCCGTAACCCTGACTCAACCTGTAACCCACTTGCCACTGAGCAGGGTAACGTAATTCCCCTGCGATTCCAGCAAAACAGTAGTGAAAACAGTAGTATTGATTTTGGTTGCGCAGATGCTGACCCTGACGATGATCACCAAACAGACTGGGAGGAATTTTCATTTTGAATGCCTCCGAGTGTCAGACACTTTCTTGTTTTCTTGGTGCCCTTCAGGAACGAGGGGCAAGCTTTTCCCTGGACGGGGAGTCTCTCAAGGTCGGTGGACCAAAGGGGATTCTCTCGCAAGACGACATGGCCACGATCCAGGCCAACAAACCCGCGCTGGTCTCCCTGCTGCGGCAGAAGGCGACGAACGACCAGGGCACCATCCAGGAGACGACAATCCCGGCGCCGGAGACCGCCACGCCGACACCACCACCTGCACATGTGGCACCGGCCACCACCTGCACGGAGATGTGGGAGACGGGGAGCATCCCGGACGAGTCGGTTTCCCCTCTGGCTGGCCAGCACGACCCCCAGGGCACACCGGGCATGTCAGGGTTGCCTCCGTTGTGGGTTTCAGGCTTGATGCGAATCTGCACCATGCGTCCACCGCCAGACATCGACCTGCGACGATGGCGAGCCATCCAGCAAGCGGCGGTCACGTTCGAGCGTGACGGGTGGGCGACCAAGGCGTTTGAATTGGGCTGGTCTGCCGGGGAAATTTTCGGGGTTCACGCAGGCGCACCGATTGCCCGGGTGGATGCTGCTGGCTTGCTGGCGATGATGGCCGGGGCGGACGTTGAACTGGTCGAGCTGACGCAGAGCGTGGCCACGTTCCTGGTTGGCCGAAACCGAGCGACTCAACGGCTGCGGCGGGGTGAGATTTTCACCAGGGAACAACGGCTTCTTTGGGAGAATTGTCAGGATGGATGATGTCGCCTTGATCTGTTACTGGCGGAACAAAACCGCCCATGGGTATTTGCGAACCACCGTCAAAACCTCGGTGCCAATGAAGCACTTGAAAGCCTGTCCCCGCGTGGCTTCCTGTCTGGAAGGCGTTTCGGGCCGGGTCGTTGCGCGGGACCGTGACATCTGCCTGGAGCAACTCATGGTCGGCATAAGAACCCTCTGGTTCATGCAGGCAACCGGGGTGCGGCCTTCCAGAGCCTGTAGCCTGACCCGCCGCGTCCGGTCTGGCGTATGGGTGTGGAATCACGGGATCGAAAAGGGCATTGACCACGCACATTATTGGCGCACTCCAGACGGGGTGCTGGTCATGTCCAACGAGCCGTATGCGCATTATGAACGCGGACCATGGAATCCGTTTGCGCAGGTGCGTTTGCCGAAAGGTCATGGCATGTGGAATCCGCCATCAACGACGTTGTTTCTCCTGGCGAAGCCTGAGCATCAACATGCGCTTGAGCAGGTACGGGACAGGCTTTTTGCCGCAGGTCCGATGCCGGAACCGAGGATCAAAGAGTACGAGAGACGGACAACACAGGGGGTCGTCATGCCATCCAATGACGGGCTGAGGGTCGCGCGCAGGCGTAGCTGTAGGACTGTCGTCACTTTGAACGGGCGCGGGTGCGGGTGCGTAGCTGTCCTACTGTGCAGGTGCGCACAGGCTGACATCGAACAGCAATCTCCGACCAGGGAGGAACTCTGTGGAAGAAAACGACCGCGAAACTGATGACTTCAAAAGTTTTATGGGCTGGTCCCTTGTCCGTTGTCGGCGTGGGTATGTGAGAGCGCACCGGAAGATCAAAGGCCGGTTGCATTGCATCTACCTGGGCAAGTGCCTGGGAAGTTACGCTGAAGCCGGGATTAAGCTGGCGAGGGAGAATGTGCGGCACGGGTTTCATGTTCCCCGGTACTGGCTCGAAAAGTTGGGTGTATAATTGCTGTGTATAACCCGGAACGTTCAGCGTGCAGGTGCCGGTTGCGCAGGGTCGGGAGTGGGGTTGTACTCGGTATGTGGAGGTGACCGAATGAGAGCGTTCGGATTGCGGAGATTCGACGGCGGATGTCGCTGCGGATGCTGTATCAAATTTTACAAGCGAGATGCGCGGGAGACGGTCATGGTCCACAAGATCG
>JAMOBH010000026.1:0-28084 GCA_039908085.1 Magnetococcus sp. YQC-5 | reverse complement strand
GTTCCTAACTTCCGTAAAAATTTACCCTTGCAAGGGTGTTGAGGGGCGGTTCATCGCATCTCAAGATATTGATTTTTTTTGAAAATATTAAAAACCTACCCTTGTAAGCGCATCGCTGCCTCGTGAACCGAGCAGGTCTCCAATCAAATGCAAATGAAAACTTATCCCAGCCAACAAAGCGGTGGTCCATCGGGCTGAGTTGGCGAACCAATAAATCACACCCATCAACAAAAGAGCAGTCAGAAAATTATGCGTCAGTTTGTGATGATATCCAACATACCATCGATCATAAATTGCCCAATCTTGCGTGACAAGCCACAACACCTGACCAAATCCATCCACATCTGGAATAATGGCGGACACAGTAACAAGAATACGACTTTTGCGATTGATGGCTTGGCTGGTATTGGCAGTCAACCAGCCAACAAGAAAGTGGGTCACTGGACTCAAGGGTTCGATCTCCTCTTTGACAGGTAGCAGGTCACTACTTAAACTCAATTCTCAATACTAATCCAGGATTGGAAATCAATCAATCCATTGTTGACAAACACATGGCACTCCCCCCAATCCTGTGTTCCTGTGCAAGGCATTTTTTAATATTTTTCATACAAGAAACAATAAAAAATGGATTTTTTCCTGCTCATAAAACATGCAAAATGGCGTTATATTGTAGCCATCGGACTCGTGGCTACCGCCATCAACTTGCGGATATGGCCTCTGGGAGCCTTGGGATCCCGTATGCCCTGGGTGACTTTCTATCCTGCGGTGATGGTAGCCTCACTCTACGGGGGATTGCTTCCCGGCTTGTTGGCAGGGATGCTCTCCTGTCTGGTGGCCATGGTCTGGTCTCCAACAGGTCAACCCTTTATCCAGGATTTAAACGATCTGCTGGGCATGGCGGTCTTTTTTATCAACGCCATTTTGATTTCAGCCATGGGTGAAGGCATGCAGCGCGCCCATATGCGGGCAACTCTGGCCAAAGAACAGGCCGAACAGGCGAGCATGACTAAAAATATTTTTCTGGCCAGGATGAGTCATGAATTACGCACCCCCATGCACGCCATGATCGGCCTTTGCCATCTCTGTCTTCAGACGGATCTTTCCAACAAACAACGGGATTATCTGTTCAAGGTTCATCATACCGCCCAATCACTGCTGAGCCTGATCAACGACATTCTGGATTTCTCCAAGATCGAGGCTGACAAGCTGGAGATGGAGCAGGTGGAGTTTGCCTTGCCAGAGATATTGGAGCAGTTGACAGATCTCCTTGGTGTCCAAAGCGCGGCAAAAGGCTTGGAATTGCGGTTGGAAACCAAAGAGGATGTGCCACCCAATCTGGTGGGAGATCCGTTGCGCCTGGGACAGGTTTTGACCAATCTGGGGTATAATGCCATCAAGTTCACCCAGATGGGTTTGGTTCAGATCACCACGGAACTTCTGGAAGAGAGCCAGAGCGACATTCGATTGCAATTTACCGTTTCTGATACCGGCATTGGCATGACGCCAGAGCAACAAGGGAAGCTGTTCCAGGAATTCAGTCAAGTGGACCCTTCGACGACCCGCCAATATGGCGGAAGCGGTCTTGGGCTTGCCATAGCCAAACGCCTGGTGGAAAAGATGGGAGGTGCCATCCGGGTGGAAAGCACTCCAGGGGCAGGCAGCCGGTTCATTTTTACGGTCCTGTTTGGCAAAACGAAGCTCCATCAAGAAAATGGTCCGCCCATTTTGCAGGAATCCCACGATCTCAAGAGGGTGATGCAAGCTCTTGCTGGCACTCATATACTTTTGGTTGAAGACAATGAACTCAACCAGCAGATTGCCAGAGAATTTCTGGAGCAAGCCGGGGTCAAGGTGACGGTGGCGCAAAACGGTCAACAGGCCCTGGAATGGGTCGCGCAACACCCTTTTGACACCATTTTGATGGACTGGCACATGCCGGTGATGGATGGTCTGGACGCCACGCGCGCGATTCGCCAGAGTAATGAGAGTTGGGCGACCATTCCCATCATCGCCATGACGGCCAATGCCATGACTTTCGACCGGGAGCAGTGCCTGGCCGCAGGCATGAATGACTACCTGGCCAAGCCCATCCAACCCAAATCCCTGTATACTGTACTGGCCCAATGGATGGATCCAGCCAGAAAATCCATGCAAGAGCCGATGATTCATCCCGCCACACAATCCGTATTGGAACCGATGGATCGAGAGGAAATCTCCACTCTGTCAGATCCCTTGCCTCCCTTGCCTGGCCTGGACACCCGGACCGGTCTGGTGAGCATGGGCCATAATGTTGAATTATACCTGAACATTCTCTCAAAATTTGCCCGCAACCAAAAAGACGACTGCCGTACCATGGCTGTTTTGCTGAAGAATGAGGATTGGTTCACATTGGCACGCACGGCCCATTCACTCAAGGGAATCGCAGCCCTCATCGGTGCCATTGACCTGAGCAAAAGAGCGCAGAGCATCGAACACGAGGCCAAAACAGGTCGGGATGGAAATCATCTGGGTCGATTGTTGCAGGAGGCATCCAAAGAATTGGACGCCATTATTTTGACCATTGAGCAGGCGATCCCTGCACAGGTCGGGATGACACTTCTCCATGGCACCGATAAGAGAGACTGGATGACCTTGCGCCCACTGATCATACAGGCAGCGGAATACCTGGATCAATTTGACCCCCAGGCAGAAACGGCCATAGCCAAAATGGCACAATTGACCCTTGGATCCGACGATCATGAACCATTATGCCGATTGCAAATCATGGTGGATGCCTGCGACTATGAAGGTGCCTTGAATGCGTTGCGGTGCTGGGCTGATCAGATCGGAGTGTTGTTGCCACCCACATGCGGTTCGGACAAACCATAAAGCCAAGATCCAGAGGGCATCTACATGGAAACAAAACGTCAGTGCATTCTCATTGTGGAAGACGAACCGACAACCCGGACCCTGCTGACGAAACTTTTACAAGATCAAGGATTTGAGACCAAAGTCGCCGCGAGTGAAAAACAGATGATCTCCATTCTCGCACGCTGGCCAATCGACCTGGTGCTACTGGACCTCAACCTGCCGGACAAGCACGGGCTGACCATACTCCAGGAACTGCGGGCCTCGTCTGATATCAAGGTGATCATTGTCAGCGTCCAAGACACGAACCACGACAAGGTGCTTGGTCTGGAACAAGGTGCCGATGACTACATTGCCAAGCCCTTCGACGGCATGGAATTGGTGGCCCGCATCCGGGCCAATTTGCGTCGCCCCTCCCAGGCACTCAGCACCGCCAAGCAACCCAAGGAATACCATTTTGACGGATGGACTCTGAATACAGCCAAACGTCTTCTGTTTGACCAGGAAGGAACGCCAGTGGTACTGACCTCTGGAGAATATGATCTTCTTCATTTTTTTATCCGCAAGCCTGGACAGGTTCTCAACCGGGATCAACTCATTCAGGCTGTTTCTCCCCACCAGACCGAGAACCATCCTTTTGACCGCACTGTGGATGTCATGGTGGGGCGTTTGCGCGCCAAACTGGAAAAAAGGGGGCATTCCCATCGATTTTTCGTGACCGTTCGCAATGCCGGTTACATGTTCGTGGGGATGGTGACATGAAAGCCCGCTCCCCGTTTTCCCCTGTGTTCAAATGTGAACACATTAACAAAATATAACATTTTCGCAGAGAGAAACTTGATTTGCTCGCACAATCATGCTACCATCAGAAAGTATAAGAATTCAGCAAACTTTTTAATATTCAATAATTGATCATCATTGGTTCATGCAGCAATACACATTTTTTGGCTTGCTTCTTGCTTTACCCAACCCATCGAGATCTGACATCCTTGGAATAGTTGTTACAAACTTTCTACATTAACGGTATTTAGGCATGATCCTGACATGAAATTAACATTGCCTGTTCGTTTACCATGGTCAAAGAACAAAGTGCCTGATGCGCAAGCCGGGTTTTTTATGGGATCCAATTGGTTTGCCATGGCTCATTGTACGGGCTTGCGTGCCCAACAACCCCGTCTGCTCAAGTGTCATGTCGAAGATGTCACCCGGCCAGAGCAATTGCCCCAAACCCTTAACGAAGTAGCCAAGTTGCTGAAAATGCAACGACTGCCCTGGAATATCGCCTTGGAATGGGAAAAATACTTTCTTTTCCCCAAGGACGCGCCACAGCTTCCCAAGGAGGAAATAGCGGCTGCCATGGCCTGGATCATCCGCAATCACCTGGAATTTCCAGTGGAAGAGGCGGTGGTCGATTGCTTCGACATCCCGGAACAGGGACGCATGGCCAAACAGAAAAAAGTTTATGTGGTTGCGGCCCAAAAACATGACGTGCAAAGCCAGGCGCGTCTCCTGCACGAAGCCAAATTGTCCTTGCAAGCTGTGGACATCCCGGAATTGGGCTTGAACAATATCGCTTCGTTGTTACCAGAAAACAAGGAAGGCGTTGCCATACTCTACTTGCCACCTGCGCAACAACCGGCTTGTTTACAAATCAGTTGTCAGAATGAACTGTATCTGACACGCAGGATTGATGGTTATTTCAGCAGCGATGATTCGGTCGATGGAGTTGATTCAATTTGTGAAACGGCGTATCGATCGCTTGAATATTATCAAAGCAATTTTGGACAAAACCAGGTAGCAGCCTTGTATCTGGCTGCATTACCAAAAGTGGAACAAATAGTCATGCCGCAATTGGTGTCGCAATTGAATGTGCGCGTTAAACCATTCAAGCTTGAGACCGTTTTGCCGATAGATACACCTATGGAGCCTGCAAGCCTGCACGCCAGCTTGTTGGCAATTGGAATGGCCCTTCGCCCGGTAGGAGAGTTGCTTTGAGTCCACGCATCAATCTCTATCAGGAGAGTCTCCGTCCCAAAATGGATTGGCTGAGTCTTAACCATTTGGCAGCCTATGCATTTTTGTTCGCCGGTCTTCTGGGAAGCGTCAGTATCAGAATGTTGTTGGATGAACGGGAACTCGCCAGCCAGGTCTTGGCGTTGAGTCAAACCACCACCCAATTGCAGCAGGAGATTGAGCGTTTCAATGCCGCCCATCCTGTCATTCAAAAAGATCCACAATTGGATCAGCGCGTGGCACAATTGGAGAAAAGATATCAAAACAAAAAGCAGGCATTATCCTATTTGAGTGGACGTTCTTTTGGGAATCGTACCGGATTTTCTTCACATTTTCGCCAAATTGCCAAGATGCCTTATCCTGATATGTGGTTGACCCAAATCTCGTTCAATCGGGGTGGCAAGGAAGCCGTGTTTACGGGGCGCACCGTGCGTGAAGATGCCATCTTCACCTTCATCAAAGGGTTGCAGGAAGGAAAGCTGCAATATCTCTCTTTTCCCTATTTCAAAGTGGGTCGGATCATCACCAAGGCCGATGTCACCAACCTGGATGCTCCCCAGATGAAAGACAAAGAGAGTCAAAACGCATTAATGATGCGTTTCAGTTTGGCAACACAATTGACTGCTCTCAATGATGCCTGGACCAGGGACTTGAACAGTGCTGAACAGACCGAAGCCGCCATTCAAGAAGTTCGGGATTTTCAAGACAAAACAGGGCAAACCATGAATGAAATCGGCAATGCGGTATCTGACAAGCCCAATTAAGTGGATTCCAAACAAACAAAGTCGAATGGTATCCATGCCAAACAGCTTCCTGGTAAGGATTCTGAGGTGAAATGATCAACATCAAAAAGTTGCAACAGAAATTTGCGGCACGCACCAAGCGTGAAAAAGTGGTATTGCATTTGGTATCCCTTTTATGTATCTGGGTGCTTTGGCAACAACTTTTTTACATGCCAATACAGAACCAATTTACATCTTTAAATAAAGAGATCATACAGCTTCAGAAAAAATTGGATGAATTGCAGGGTGTGCAGCAACAAAACGTTGCCGAGCGTTCTTTGGATCCCAATGCTGCGGTCCGTCAGCAGATCCAACAATGGGAAGATAAAATCAAGCAGATGGATACCGATTTGGGAGCTGCTGCTTCCGCGCTGATCCCTCCTGACAAGATGGTCGAGACCTTAAAAACATTATTGACACATCGGCCCAATGTAGTGTTGCGCACTCTGCAAGCTTTGCGTGTGGAACCGATCACATTCACCGGCACGGATGTCAAAAACGCAGCCAGTAATGATAACAAGACGATGTTTTTTCGGCATGATCTCACAGTCGGATTGGAATTGTCCTATCTTGACATGGTGCAATTGCTCAACGAAATCGAACATCTTCCCTGGGTGCTTTTTTGGGAAGGGGTACATTTCAGTGCCAGCCAATATCCTACCGTGCAAGTAACGCTCTTTTTATACGCCCTGACATTGGGTGAGGGGGTGATCGGTGGTTAACTATGGAAAAAAAGTGCTGCTGACTTGTTTGATCTTTGCAGCCGGGATGATCTGGGCACCTTCTGGTCAGGCCACCACCACGGACGTATTGTACGATCCCAGCATCCCTGTGCAGGCCAAGCCGGTGGACAAGCCAGCCGCCTCTGCTGCTGCCAAACCAGAAAAAACCCCAGGGGATCAAACAGATACCCCATCCGATGTGGCAAATAAAGATGAAAAAGCAGTTCCAGAGAAACAGAAAACATGGAATTTACAATTGATTCGTTTTTCTGAGCATCCGTTGGCTATTATCAATGAAAAAATAGTCCATCCCTCGGAAGAAGTGGATGGCTTGCGCATCGTCAGCATATCCCGCAATGAGATTGTTGGAACAGCCAATGAGGAAACGGTACGTCTCTCCTTTGCCGAGCGCAACGAAAAAAAAGGGATGCATATTCAATACAATTCTGTAAAACAAAAGAATGGAAAGGCTTCTCGTTCCTCTCAATAGTTAAACGTCCGACAAGTGAGAAACCAGCAGATGCACGGATACATGGGCTTAAACAAACAAAACATGAATATCAATCATAAACATGCCCTGGGAAAAAAGATCACCGGATGCCTGTTGTTGTGCATGATGGCATGGAGTGGTGGATGTACTTCAGTTGAAAGGAGAAATCCCACTGAAACACCCTTGAACACAATGCTGGACACCATGAAGCAGGAAGAAAAAGCGGCTCTTACCCATCCGTCCAAGACCAAGTCATCTGTCAAAGCCCCCTCCTCCAAGGACAAGAAATCCTTGCCCACGGCTGTGCAATCGGCCTTGCTGCCTTACCAGGAAACACGATCTGCGGCACCGGGGGTGCCAGCGGAAGAACGCAATGAGCCAACCTTGGATATCTCTGTGGAAAAGGTGAGTCCCGGTCCCTTTTTCAACGCACTGACGGAAAAATCCAAATACAATATTGTGATCCATCCAGACGTGACCGGTGAAATTTCCTTGCATATGAATGCCGTCACGGTCCCGAAAATCATCGATGCCGCCTGCAAGGTGTATGGATTCCGCTGTGAAAAAGATGGCAATCAATATTTTATTTTTCCAGCCACCATGCAAACCATGCAATTCAATGTCAATTATTTGCCCATGCGTCGGGTGGGCACCACCCATACAAAGGTCAGTGGGGGGCAGACCACGAATTCCAACACCACTCAAGCCCAAACCACAGGGACCGCTCAAACCACGAACAACAATTCGGGAACGACGAATGCTGGCAGCGATCTCGTGACAACCCAGGAATCCAATTACTGGTATGAACTGACTTACTCGTTATGCAATATGCTGGGATTGCAAGTCAAAACATCTTTTAAAAACAATTCCACAACTGGTACATCATCAGGGAGTTCGTCATCCACAACATCTGGGACGAGTTCGACGGGTACGAATGGGGTTACGGATTCCGTCCCTGACGATTCCAATATTCTTGGGTGTGTGGAAAACAGTTCAACCAACACTCAAACGACTACCAATCTCTCGGCTGCCATTAATCTAAGTGGCACCGCACCGAAACCCGGTCTGCTTAATGATACCATGAATCTTCGGCGTGTGGTGGTTACCCCGCAGACGGGCAGGATCATGATTCGCGCCTATTATCCAGAATTGCAGGATATCAAACAATTCATTGAGAACCAAAAAAATTCCCTGGAAAGACAGGTGATTTTGGAGGCCAAAATCATTGAGGTGCAACTCTCTGATGGTTACCAATCCGGAATCAACTGGTCGGCATTGCAAAAAGTAGGTGGAGGAACAACCACTTTTGGCATGCTGGGTGGAGGGTCGCTCATGGGGATGAACAGCAATCCGCTTTTCACCAATAATACGAACCCCATGATATCCGCTTCGTCAGGAACAATGGACACGTTTGGCGGGGCTTTTACCTTGGGGGCACGAATTGATGGTTTTTCCTCGTTGATCGACTTGTTGGAGACCCAGGGAGAAGTCCATGTTTTGTCCAGTCCTCGCGTCTCCACGTTGAACAATCAAAAAGCGATCATTCGTGTCGGACAGGATGAAATGTTTTTCACCAATCTGGTTCCCTCCATTGCCTCTTTTAACAATGCCGGGGGTACATCAACCAGTCAAGTAATCTACACGCCAACCTTTTCCACCTTCTTTTCCGGTATTGCCTTGGATGTCACACCCCAGATTGATGAAAATGGCATGATCATGCTGCATATTCATCCTTCTGTCAGCGAAGTGAGCAACGACCAGAAAGAGTTGACCATCGGGAGTACAAGCAACAAATATCCCATGGCCTTGAACCGGGTGCGTGAAACCGACAGCATGGTCCGTGCCCATGACAAGGAAGTGGTGGTCATCGGCGGTTTGATGAAAAATGCCTGGAGCGATAATGATGCCGGTCTGCCCGGACTGGACGGCATCCCGATTTTGGGTCGCCTCTTTTCCAATCAGCAAAAATCATGGAAAAAAACGGAACTGATCATTCTGCTGCGTCCCATCATTGCGGATGATCCTTCGGTTTGGCGTCAGCAAATGCAGGATTCCCGTGATCGTCTGCAAAAAATGCAAAAACAGGGCAAATGGGAACGTATCGAAAAATGGGAACTCCCCAGCTCGTATGAAAAGAAACCGTCAGGAACACCCAAGAAAGACCCCATTACCGGGGTAATCAAAGAATAATCAGGCCAACAGTCAGGTGTCACCACCACCTGGATGGTTTGTTCCCAAACGTGACTCTTTGTTGCTTTGGCCAACGCTGATGATGAATGGATGATAAGGCATGTATCTGCAATATTTCGGATTGCTGCAACAGCCTTTCAATCTGACGCCGGATACGGAACTGCTGTTTCAGAGTGCCAGTTTCCAGCGGGCATACAACGAAGCGATGCTGGCCATCGCCTCTGGAGAAGGCTTCATCAAGATCACCGGGGAAGTGGGCACAGGCAAAAGCCTGCTCTGTCGTACTTTGTTGAATTCCTTGCAGAAGATCGGGTTTGCTACCGCCTTTATTCACAATCCGCTCCTCACGCCACGAGAGACCTATGAACTGCTGGCCGATGAACTGGGCATTGAGCTGGGCGGACGGGAAGGAATGCCCTTTCACGTCAAGGAGATCACCAAAAAATTGCTCTCCCTGGCTGCGGAAGGAAAACCAGCGGTATTGTTGATCGATGAGGCCCATTGTCTGCCTGATGCCACCTTGGAAGCCATCCGGTTGATGACCAACCTGGAGACAGAAAAAAGCAAAATTTTGCAGGTCGTCTTGATCGGGCAAACTGAATTGGATTACCGCCTCCAAACACAATCCAATCTGCGTCCGTTGCGACATCGCATCACCTTTTCCTGCATGTTGCAGCCGATCACCGCCAAAGAGGTGCCACGTTATCTGGCTCATCGACTGACGGCGGCGGGCTATACCGGAAAAAAAACGATTTTTACGGATGCGGTTTGTCGCAAATTGTATAGACACAGTGACGGCAACCCAAGAGTGTTAAACATTCTGGCACATAAAACATTATGGCTTGCTTTTGGCAAGAAACAAGTCACCGTCACCCCGGCACTGGTTGAACTGGCAGTCAAAGATACCGAAGATGGCGCGTTGCTAACCAACGCACACCAGGAGATGGGAGGGTGGCAGCGTGTTGAATGGATATTGCGGATGCTGTTATGGTTTTTGGTGGGAGGCGCGATGATGGGTGTCACGCTTTTGCATTTCTATTCGCTTTAATATGAATCCAAATTGATGATCCTATGAGTTTATTGAATCACGTTCTTAATGATTTGCAGCAACGACAACCCGTTGAACTGTCAAAACTGAATCTGCAAGAAATGGGCATTCATGTGATCCCGGAAGCAGAAGAAGTGACCGTTCATCGTCGTGATCGAAACCTCCCCAGCTTTTCACTGGCATGGTTGAGCGGTATGCTCCTGTGCGGGGGGGTGTTTGGATTCATGTGGTTCAAAACGCCAGAGTTGATTCCCTTTTCAACCAGAAAAGAATGGCCCGCCGTCACGGCCCCGCAGCCAGCACAAAACCAAACTGTGGTTGCAAAACTCGAATCGCCCGCCGTCACGGCCCCGCCGTCAGAGCAAAACCAAACTGTGGTTGCGCAACCGGATCATCACTCCCCTCCTCTTCCTCCTGATGACAAAACAAAAATTTTGAAAGATCTTTCTCCAAGACAAGAGAACATGGCAGTGACGCTGCCTCCACCACCTTCTGCAACAAACCAACCAAAAGCTTTGACTGCCGAGGTTGCAAAGAAGCAGGAAGTGCCCGCGACTCCGCCAACCACACCACCCCTCGACAACAAAGAATCGATTCCTTCCAGCCATGAAGAGGTTGTGCAGGCTAAAGCAGTACCGCCCCCCTCCTCTTCACGCCTGCCCGACCGATTTGACGGACCAACAACGGCACCCCCAAAACAACCTCAACTGCGGGCAGAACAGGAGCTTGGCCCTCCACTCGTAGACTACCAACCGCCGCCGGCATCAACCAAAGCCCCACAGCCCAAAAAAATGTGGATCGTGGAGAGTCGATCAACACAGTCTGACACGCCAGCCAAGAAAAAAAAGGGAGAGGCTGATGCCACCCCACAAGCCAAAAAAAATCAAGAGAAGTTGAATCAACCCGAAACCGTGGTCACTCTTGAGGATCTTGCCAAAACAGGAGAGCAACTGATTCGTGCTGGCGATGAAACAGGTGCCAATCAGATTTGGCAACAAATGCAGCAACGCGCCCCAAACCACTTGACGACCTATGTGGTGGGTGCCAAATTGGCCCTTTTGCAAAAACGCGAAACCAACGCCATCGAATGGTTGAAAAAAGGCGTCGCCATGGCTCCAAACCGGAACGACCTGTTGGGCATGCTGTCATTTTTGCAACAAAAACAAGGCGAATTGGATGCATCCGAGCAGGGCTATCATATCCTTGTCCAGCGTGAAAAGCTCTACGCGCCCTGGTGGTTGGGATGGGCCATCAGTCTGGATCAGCTGGAACGTAAAAAAGAAGCATTGTCAGCCTATCAAACGGCCTATGAACTCGGTGGTTTGGAGTCAGCCGTATTGAATTATATTCAAGAGCGTGTCCAGGTGTTGATGTCAACACCGGGTTAAGCCAGATTCTTAGCCATTTTAGTCACCACAGGAAACTTTCATGTTTCAAACCAACAAAACCAAATCCCGTCCCAAACTGGGAGACCTCTTGCAAGAAGCCGGTCTGCTGACCATGCATCAATTGCAACAAGCCCTGGCTTATCAAGAAAATCAGAATGTCAAACTGGGCGAGGCCCTGGTGACACTGAATCTGTTGACCCAGGAGCAATTGGAAAATTTTCTGAGCGATCAGAAAAAACGTTTGCGCATCGGCGAACTGCTGGTCAAGGCCGGAAAAATCACCACGGACCAGATGCAAATCGTGCTGGCGGAAATGAAACAATCCGGCGGTCGTTTCGGTGAGGTGCTGGTACGACTGAATTTCATGGGGGAAAAGGATTTTTATCAACATCTGGCACAAATGCTCGGTGTGCCATTCATAGATGTGCTTGATTTGCAGATCGATGACAAAATCGTGCAACTCCTGTCTGAGGAAAATTCGCGCAATTTTCGGGCCGTTGCATTGCGCGTGGAACGCAACGCCGTTTTGGTCGGGATGGCCGATCCCGGCGATTTGCTGGCCGTGGAAGAAATTCAACATTTATTGCGCAAACCGGTCAATCTGGCCTTGGTGGTGGATCGTCAAATCACCCAGGTCTTGAACAAAGTATTCAAAAAAGGAGAAGCCATTCAAGGTCTGGTGCAGGAGTTGGGTGAAGAAGTCAACCGCAGGCGCGTGGACTTGAATCAATTCCTGGATGAAGAAGTCTTGTCAGAAGCCCCTGTGGTACGCATTTTACGCTCCATTTTTGAGGATGCCATAGAATTCAGTGCTTCGGATATTCATATAGAACCAGGCAATGAAGTGTTAAGGATTCGCAAACGGGTGGATGGTGTTTTGCAGGAACGGGTGATCCGTGAAAAATACATCGCGCCCAGCTTGATTTCCAAAATCAAATTGATGAGCGATCTGGATATTTCGGAGCGTCGCCTGCCCCAGGATGGCCGTTTCAACATGCGGTTGGGCGATGTGGAGTTTGATGTGCGGGTCTCCACCTTGCCGGTGCAGTATGGGGAATCCGTGGTGTTGCGTATTCTGAACCAGTCAGCGGGCAATATTCGCCTGGATCAGTTGGGATTTCCACTGCCCATGCAAACACGTTTGCGCAACTGGATCTCCCAACCCTATGGTTTGGTATTGGTGGCCGGTCCCACCGGCAGCGGCAAAACAACCACATTGTATGGCATGCTCAATGAATTGAACCGCCCAGACCGCAAGCTCATCACGGTGGAAGATCCGGTGGAGTATCGTTTGGATCGCATCAATCAGGTGCAGGTGAATCCGAAAATCAATTTGCACGCGGCCAATATTCTGCGAACCGTGTTGCGACAGGATCCCGATGTCATCCTGGTGGGTGAAATTCGGGATCAGGAGACCATGGATCTGGCCATCCGGGCTTCTTTGACCGGCCATCTGGTGCTTTCCACGCTGCACACCAATGATGCACCCAGTACTGCGGCGCGCTTGATGGATATGCAGGCCAAGGGGTATGCAGTGGCCTCCTCGTTGATCGGAATTTTGGCGCAACGGTTGGTACGCAAAATCTGTCGTATGTGTGCAAGACCCTACGAACCAACCGTGCAAGAGATCGCCTGGATGGAGGCGAATCAATTTGACCAGTTTTCCTCCCTGATGATGGGAGTCGGATGCCAGGAATGCCATCAAAGCGGTTATGCCGGACGGGTATCGGTAGGCGAAATGTTGGAAATTGATGCTGATTTGGCCAATGCCCTGCGCAAGGATGATACAGAACTGTTTTTGCAACGCGCAGTGAAAAAAGCAGAGTATGTGCCTTTGCACCAGGCCGCCTTGGATTATGCGGTGCGCGGATTGACCACCTTGCGAGAAGCCATACGTCTGGGTGGGGGCACTGCCTGGTAAGGTGAAACAGGAGCCAAGGCGTGCCAATTCAAACAGTACCAATTCAAGCTGGATGGTGTTGGTTTTCATGAATCGGCCCTGATGGGGCCTATTGGGTGTGGATGGTGTATCATGGGAGCATATCGATTCCAAGGTCGAACCAAGGATGGTCAACTGATCAGCGGTGAAGCGTTAGGCAACAGTGTCGGCGATGTCGCCGAGCAAATGCAAAATCGTGGCATCATCCTGATCAAGATGGAACCGGTCCAGGAAGCCGCAGATGAAGCGGCCAGCTTGTTTGACAAAGCACCCAATTCTGATGACATCGTGTTGTTTTCACGACAAATGCAAACCCTGGTCCGTGCCGGGGTGCCGATTGTACGTGCCCTGCGGGGCGTTCGGGACGGCATCCTTAACAAAATGTTTCGCCAAGCCTTGACAACGATCATCACCCGGATTGAAGCCGGCATGGAGTTTTCGGAAGCCATGCAGGAACATCCAAAAGTATTTACAAGACTCTATTACAGTATGGTCGCCATTGGAGAAAAAACAGGAAGACTTGAAGAAGCGTTTGGACAGCTGTTTCGCTATATCGAAGTGGATCGTGACACGTCTCGACGCATCAAAAGTGCCATGCGTTATCCGATCTTTGTGCTGTCGGCCATGTTTATAGCCATGTTTTGCATCTCATTTTTTGTCATTCCGACATTTATTGAGTTTTTCGCCACCTTCAGTCTTGATCTGCCATGGCAAACCAAGGTCTTGATCAACACCTCTAAATTCACATTGAAATATTGGTATTTGATAATTTTGGGTATAATTGGAGTCGTTGGGGCATTTATTTATTATACCCATACCAAACAAGGTGATTTATGGTGGAGCGAATACAAGTTCAAGATACCCGTCATTGGTGACATCATCAAGCGGGGAATCATTTCCCGCTTTTGTCGCGCATTCAGCATGAGTTCCCGCTCTGGTGTTCCGGTACTGGATACCTTGGCGTCGTTGTCCGTCGTGATTGATAACAGTTTTGTGGCCAGCAAGACGAGACAAATGATCGACAGCATCCAAAATGGGGAATCACTCATTCAGGCCGCTCATGCGACTGGATTGTTTCCCCCCCTGGTGATGCAGATGATGTCGGTGGGTGATGAAACCGGCCAAATGGATCGCATGATGGAAGATATCGCCATTTTTTATGAGCAGGAATTGGAATACGATATCAAAAAATTGACTTCACTGATCGAACCCGTCATCACACTGATGTTGGGAGGCATGGTGTTCATCCTTGCGGTTGGGGTCTTTCTGCCCATGTGGAATTTGGTTCAACTGGCGGGCAAACATTAATTTGAATTCATTGTATAAATTATACCGAGACCTTCTGGGGATCTATATTTTTGCACATTGCGAGTTCAGAGGGAACATCCCCCTGATGGGGTCTGGGCGAAGCCCAAAAACGACGCATCCCAAGATGGTCGGGTTTAAAACCAACACCATACAACATGCATAAGGCTGATCAATGCTACAAAAAGTTTGGCTGCGAGAATCTGTCGTACTGATTGGCTTGGTGGTCGTGATCACCTTGCTTTGCTTGCCACTCCTGATGATGGGCCCCCAATCGGGTCATAGCTTTTTTTTCAACCTTTCCTGGACCAAAGGCTTTGCCGAAACCGTGGCTGAGGGTGTTTTTTATCCACGCTGGCTGCCACATATGCATCAGGAGGCTGGCAGTCCTGTCTTTTTTTATTACGCGCCGTTCCCCTACTATTTGACCACACTCGGTCGTTTGCTTTGTCATGAATGCACGATCAGCCAGCATCTTGGTTTTGGCATGTGGTTGATCATGCTGCTTTCAGGATTGGCCTTTTATATCTTTGCCCGTCAGCATGTGAGGCATGTGCCAGCTCTGGTCAGTACTTTTTTTTATATCATCCTGCCTTACCATTTTTATATTGATCTGCTTCAACGACAAGCAATAGGTGAGACATCGGTCTATATTTTCATGCCTCTTGCTTTGTTGGCAGTCAAACGTTTATCAGATGGGTTGGGTTGGGTCGCAGGAGTTGCGGTTGCCTTTGCCATGACACTATTTTCCCATTTACCTGGGACACTGCTATTCTCTCCATTCCTGTTTCTTTATGCTGTCCTGATTGCTTACAAAATGGGCAATTGGCGTAGCATGCTTCCTCGTTTTATGAGCGGTATCGTTCTGGGTATCCTCTTGTCAGGAATTTATCTGATTCCAGCTTTGACCTTGCAGGAATATATTCACTTTCAAAAGTGGTGGTCTTATGATTATTATCATTTCATGCGCTGGTTTATTTTTGGAAGTGTCGATTCAAGAAACCCACAGATGTTACAAGATTTGAAAGAACTGCTCAGTGCGGTCACCATCCTGACCGGTTTGCTGGTTTGGTCAGCAGGCAGAAAACAACGCAACCAAACCCCTTGGATTCTTTTCCTGATAGGGAGTTGGTTTTTTATGACGTCAATATCTGCATGGTTATGGGATCTCCTGCCGATATTACAAAAAGTACAATTTCCATTTCGTACAGCAATTATCTTTGATCTGGCTATCGCACTGATCATCATGCAAGCCCTGGCTGCGATATCCTGTGAACATCCCATTCGATTAGCCATAGCAACAGGAATCTGTGTGGCTCTCTGTTTGGTATCTCTCCACAAAATCCATGATGAATACAGAAATCAACTGCATCTATCTACGGACAAAAACAACCAGAATCAAATACATTCGGTCATAGCAACAGGCTTCGATGCACCTGAATATCTTCCACAGACCGTCAAGGAGTATCGCCATTCACCTTTCAAAGTTCAAATTGTCGATAAGAATGGTACTTTTCGTGTGGAAAAGTGGATATCTCGACATATTGTTCTCCAAATGGACCTGCCAGAACCTGCCAAAATCATTGTGCATCAATTTTATTTTCCAGGATGGCAGGCACAAATCGCTGATTCAACCCAATGTCTGACAGCCAGTACCCCCGATGGGTTGATACAGGTGAATGCCCCAGCAGGTCAATACCGCTTGCATCTGACTTTGAAAAAAGTGCCAGCAGAACAGGTTGGGGCGATTGCAAGCCTGATTGGGCTGACAGGCATTTTAATACTGTTAGCGATTGGAATCCAAAAACGTATTATCAAAAAAACTTGATAGAGTGTATGAACACGCTTTCAACTCCAGTCAACGGCCATGAATTGAACTGAACAAGGCCAACACCCCAAAACATAACCTGAGACGGTTCAATGCCACAAAAAGCATGGCTGCGAGAATCCATCGTACTGATTGGCTTGATGGCTGTGATCACCTTGATTGGCTTGCCACTCCTGATGACCGGCCCCCAGTCTGGTCACAGCTTTTTTTTCAACCTTTCCTGGACCAAAGGCTTTGCCGAAACCTTTGCAGAGGGCATTTTTTATCCACGCTGGTTGCCCCATCTGCATCAGGAGGCTGGCAGCCCCGTATTTTTCTTTTACGCGCCGTTTCCCTTCTATTTGTCCACCCTCGGTCATGTATTCTGTCCAGATTGCACGATTGATCAACATATGGGTTTCGGGATGTGGTTCATGATGCTGCTTGCAGGCGTGGCCTTTTATACCTTTGCCCGTCAGCTGGTGGGTCACTTGACTGCTTTGTCCAGTGCTTTTCTTTATACCATTCTTCCATATCATTTTTATTTTGATCTGCTGCAACGACAAGCATTGGGCGAAACCTCAGTCTATATCTTTATGCCTCTGGCTTTGTTGTCAGTCAAGCGTCTGTCAGATGGGTGGCATTGGGTCGCCGGAGTTGCGCTGGCCTTTGCCATGGCACTCTTTTCCCATTTGCCTGGGACACTGCTTTTTTCCCCTTTTCTGTTATTATATGCAGTTGTGATTGCTTACAGGACTCCCCATTGGCGCAGCATACTGGTCCGTTTTGCCATCGGCATTATCCTGGGCATGGCCTTGTCTGGAATTTATCTGATTCCAGCCCTGACCTTGCAGGAACATATCAACTCTCAAGTATGGTGGGACCAGGAATATAATGCTTTTATGAAATGGTTCGTGATGGGCAGTGTAGATGCCAAAAATCCCCAATTCCTGCAAGAGATGAAGGATCTGCTATGTGGAGTCACCATCATGGCGGGTTTGCTGTTTTTGACCGCCGGAAAAAATCAACGCGCACAAACCCCATGGCTGATCTTTTTGGTCGGAAGTTGGTTTTTAATGACACCACTCTCTTTCTGGTTGTGGAAATGGGTACCTGTATTACAAAAAGTACAATTCCCGTTTCGTGCCGCCATTATTTTTGATCTGGCGATTGCTCTGATTGCCATGCAAGCCTTGGGAGAGATTTCCCGCGAATTCCCAAACCGGTCAGCAGTGGCCATGGGCATTTTTGTGGTTCTATGCCTTGGTTCCATCCACTTGATCCATCATGAATACGAACACCACCAGCGATTGGTGTCTGACAGTTATTACCAGGAACGAAAAAATCGTGCCATTGCCCTGGGCTGGGATGGCCTTGAATATTTTCCAGCCGCAGTCAAAGACTACCCTATGGCTGAACAATACTCACCTGTAATGGTCCGTATCGATAAAAAAGGTTCTTACAGTGTGGAAGAATGGAGATCAAGACGTATTATTCTACATATGACCTTACAAGAAACGTCTAAAGTCATTATTCATCAGTTTTATTTCCCAGGATGGCAAGCCCAGATGGTAGAATCCATGCAGATTGTACCATTGCAAGCCAACCCTGAAGGATTATTAGAGTTGAATGCCCCAGCAGGTCACTACAGCTTGCAACTGACCTTGGAAACACTGCCAGCCGAACGGGTTGGGGCAATTATGAGTTTTGTTGCCTTGATATGCATGCTTCTGTTCTATGCGCTTGGCGTGACTCACGGAGTATCAGCAGGAGGTGGATCGTCAAAACCTGGTGGCCAGTGATTGGGTTGGGCCAACTGTTTGGCCTTGCTCATGGCTTCAACCGCACGGTCGATATCACCCAAAGCACTCCAGGCTTGATGGCGTTGCCACCAGGTCAAGGCGAATTGATCCAGTTGATCTTTCTGCCCGATTTTTGTGGGGGCCAATCTGTTTAAAGCTGCCTTGTATTGAGATAATGCGAGATGAATTTCGGCGGCCAAATTTTCCATAAAAGGCGCGGAACTTTTAGGCAAGGTTTCAGGCAACTCCTTTAACAACGCCATAATCTCTGCCTCGGAATCCGGCACCGACAGCAGGGCACGGGCCAGATGCAATTGCAGCAAGGGGGTGCGCAATTTTTCCCAGCCTCGACGCAAAGCAGCACTGGCCGGAGTCATGGGTGTGGCCAGGATGCGTGACTGTTTTTCCAGCAAGATCCCCAATTGTGCCCAGGCCCATGGATTATCCGGGGCCTTGTTCAACATCTCGGTGGTGGCTTTCACGGCATCGGCAAGCTTCTCTTCCGGTAAAAAAAGCCCCAACGATTCAGAAACATAGGGAATTTCCGGCCAGGAAGCCCCCACTTCGCCATCCCGACGCACATACAAAAGAGCAATACGATCATAACCCACCACCCGCCATTCAGGATCATTGGATGGCAACAAGAGATTTTTTGCGTTGCTCTGATAGGCAATGATGGCATCAACCTGCCATTTTTTGGCCAACTGACGCAGATGGCTGCGCTTATGGCCGAAAGCAAAAAAATTTTCGCGCACCAAAGCTGATGGAAAAAGCATGCTGGCGCGACCATCCACAAAATGCAACCCCTGATCTGCCAAATCAAACTCCAAATATCCGCCAAAATTGTAATGATTGAGCAGACGCAGTGGAGTACCTTTCTCCTGAGCCAATTGCCTGGTCAATCTGGATACAGCTACTGGCAATTCAGTAATATCAACCGGATAACTGTGAGGAAATTGAGAAAAAATGGGCATGGCCGGATGATAATACATCAACATAAACATACTCATTGTTGATGTGAATAATGGAGAAATGGGTTTCCAATTACTATCCAACTCCTTTTGACAGTGAATAAAAAAGAGGGTCAGAGGCATGACCATGACGAGAGACAATTCATTGATAAAGCGTAGATGATGGTCAGTCTGATAAAAATAAAACAGTATAAAGGAAAGTTCCGCAGCACGAAATGGATAAACCTTGCGCAACAAGGCATAAAGATATCCAGCAAACATAATAAAAAGAAAATACGGAAATACTTCAGGTGCCTGCCATTCTGAAATGTTCAATTGCGTGATATCCCTCCTGGTAGTCTCAAGCAAATGCAGCAAGTCGAGACCCATGGGGGTACAGAAAGGAATCAGACAGAGAACCCCAGCCAAAAGGAGTCTTTGGCCATGACGAGGCCAGATGCGACGGGGTTCTTCGTCCAATGTCAAATGGATTGCAGCCATCCCGGCCCCGACCAGTGCCGAACCATGGGAGTTGGCCCAAATCCAAAGGATTGCAGCCATTACCAGCCATTTTCCCTGTCTGGCAGGCTTATAAAAAGTAACCAACAAAGCGGCGATACCAAAATGTTCCACCAGATGCGGTCGCAGGGTATATTGATTGGCTAGGGTCGTAGACAAACATACTAAAGCTAACAGATATGGAAAAAAATCCTGCTTGTTTTTTACCACCACTGTGGCAAACAGAAAAAAAGGCAACGTAAACAAAGCAATCTGCAAGATCAAGATTCCATAAAGACCGCCCAGGCGATAGACACCTGCCAACACCACTTGAAACAACCATGCGACATTATAAACGGGCTGGCCAAAAGTGGTAAAAGTACGATTATCCACTTGATAGAAAGTGCCATGCTCCAGCATCCAGCGGCCCATATCGAGATGGAACCAGGTATCGAAATCATTCAATGGGGCCAGAAGTATCAGCGACAACAAGAATCCCGGTACGAAACGCACCAAGAACAGAATGAAGGCAGGAGAGTTGACAAGCATAGAATATCTTTCAGTAAAAAATGATAAAAATCAAAAACCAATCAAACCCTGCCGCCAAAAACGCGGATGCATGTTGGTTTCTTCCGGGAAATGCTGAAAATAGTTCATTCTGTTTTCTTCAAGATGAGTGACTTCTGGAAACAGGGTCCAGACCAGCACACTGATCAGCACCACATGGGCACCAATAAAACCAATTGATTTTTGCCAAGAGGTTTGAACCATTGGAACCGGTGCTGTTGGCAAGGCATCCTGATGGAGTGCGATCATAAGACCCATGACGATTACGCCCATGACTTGGCTGAAAGGCATGACCAGTATCCCACAAACCTGGGCATGCACCAGTCCCCCTACAGCAGAACAGGTCAAAGCCACCAGGGTGTGATGGCGATTTTGGGAAGCGGCTTGCTGCTCTGGGTGAGCATGGAGCGCGGTACGGATCCATGAGCGAAAGCCAGAAAAAATGAGCAGACAAAACGCCAAAAAAGCTGGAATGCCCCACTCGGCCAATACTTGAAAAAAGGCATTGTGCGGATGGGCGAGCAAGGCGACCGGGTGAAGAAAAGCGTAATGCTGAGGTGCTATACCCAAAAGGGGATGTTCAGCACTCATCCGCAAGGCGGCAGCCCAAAGCAGCAAGCGTGCCTCGTCCGGTTCTCTCGCCAGAGTGATCATGCCGCTTTCTGGAACAATAATATGAAACATCATCACATAGATCACCCATCCCCAAAAAAGGGCGCGCACCTGAAAACGGAGCCATGGATACGCGTGATCACGAAAAAAGAACCATACCGCCAAGCTGCCGAGTAGCATGCTCAACAGGGTTCCCCTTCCCCCGGAAAAAATCCACCATGCCCACCAAAAAGAAGATGGCAAAAAAAGGATCACTTTCCAGTACCCCAGGCGACCGGACCAATAAAGAAAAGGCAATGCCAATAAAGGCAAGGTCCAGGTTTGAAAATGATTGAAAAAACGAACATTTGCAAACCTGAAAAATCCAAAAGGAACAAGCGATTGGTCTGCCAATGAAAAACGATCTATATACACATTAATTAAAAATATTGTAATTAAAATAATTGAAACAAAAATAGCAAGAATAACAAAAAAAATGGCTTGTTCTCCATGCAGACGAATTTGAGCGGCAATGCCCACAGCGAACACGTATAACAGAGCCAGCAGGAAAACCTCCTGAAAACCATGTTTGGGGAAGTCTGCCAAGGAAGCGGAGAGTACCCCCATGAAGAAAAAAAATCCCAGCAACCCTTTTGCCACACGAGACAAAGCGTCAAAAACCAGAAACCACTGATCCCTGTAATGAACATCAAAAATCATCAAGAATGCGGCTACACCCAAAAGCATGACCTCAAGCACTCTCTGCTCATCAAAATACGAGTATGCATGATCAAAAATAATGCTGAAATTGGGTGCTATCCATAAATATAATCCAGCCAACCACAATAACATGGAAGGTGGTGGTTGCCACTCCCTCCAAACGGATGATTTTTTTTGTGTAAACATGATAGTACCTAGGCTTGACATCGATTTGTAAAAATAAAAACCTTGAACCCCATTTACATCCATTTACAAAAAGATCCTTGCATCTCCGTAAACAATTATATATAGTGACATACACTTGAATTGGATGTCAAAGACAAATCAAAATTCAACAGACATGCTGATTTGTATCTTTTCATTCTTCTTGCCATTCGCCAAAATTGTCTTCCAATCATTCTTCCTCTGCGGATGGATGGATTTTTGGATTCAATATAAGGGATTGACATCACCCCTACATCAAAGTTGATGCGTAGAGTGTACAAAGGAGCTTTATTCATGATTCGCAAAATTGAAAAGAAAAAGTCCGGTTTTACCTTGGTTGAACTGATCGTGGTCATCGTGGTGATCGGTCTGTTGGCCGCCATGGCACTGCCGAAATTTGGTACCATGACTGAAGAAGCCAAAAAATCCACGAACGCCATGTCCACTTCTGCCCAACAGTCTCGCAACGAATGCCGCGCATCTGCCAATGGTGCTGGCAAAAATGCCGACACCTTGTGCGGAGCAGAAACCCTGAACTATGGTGGAAACAGCAGCTAGTCTGTAACGATTCTGCTCTCTTGATTGGTTTGCAGCAGAAATTTCACAGCGAACTGAGATGGGTCTGTGACCCATCTCAGTTTTTTTTGCTCGGAATCAGCAAAACATATTACACCTTCTGACTAGTAATAATATATTTTTTACTTCTATTTACATCCATTTACAAAAAATTCATTGCCTTTCTGCAACATTTACAATACAGTAAAAGCATGATAGGAATTGGAATCAAAAATTTATCACACATTTAAATAACACTAAAACACCCTGCAGACAGGTCACAAAAAATTTCCAAAAGGAGTGAATTGTTGGTTTAGTGTTTTTTATTGTACGTGTTTTGTTTGATATGTATGTTCGCACCTGATCAATTTGATATATGCCGATTCTGTTTTGTTTGTCTGCGGATAAATAAAATTTTGAATTCGGTATTAAGGGGTCAGCTTCACCCCTTCTTCCAAAAGTGAAGCAACACGATTTATCAGGAGTATTAAACATGATACAAAAAAAAGATGAAAAGAAAAAAACGGGTTTTACGTTGGTGGAACTGATTGTCGTCATTGTGGTGATCGGTTTGCTGGCCGCCATGGCACTGCCGAAATTTGGCTCTTTGACTGAAGAAGCCAAAAAATCCACGAACGCCTTGCAAACGTCTGCACAACAGTCCCGTAACGAGTGTCGCGCATCTGCCAATGGTGCAGGCAAAAATGCTGACACCTTGTGCGGAGCAACCACCCTGAACTATGGTGGAAACAGCAGCTAGTTATAACAAGCTCAATCTTCCTGATTTTAGTTTGGTTAAGAGTGTTGGCTGAGATGGGATCCCCCATCTCAGCCTGTAATCAAATGATAAATTAGTTTCTTATAATACAATTTCACCAACTAAAACATTTTTATGATGATACAAATGGCATATATAATCAATAAAAAAGCAGGCTTTACCTTGGTGGAATTAATAGTCATTATTGTGATTATCGGCTTATTGGCAGCCATGGCATTACCAAAACTTGGCGTTTTGACAGATGAAGAACGCAAAGTCATTAATGCTTTGCAAACCTCTACACAGCAGTCTCGGAATGAGTGCCGTACCAGTGCCAATGGTGCTGGCAAAAACGGAGACACTTTTTGTGGAGGAACTGCTGCTTCAGACAATTATGGTGGCAACAGCAGCTAATATCCGTAATTGTTTACAATTACGCACTTTCAATTGAATACATAGTGTCAACAGATCCCGGCCTGTTGAATTTTTGACCAATAATCAATTTAAACCCTGACCATCTTGGGATGATTAGTTTAGTGGCTCTCGCCCCAAACCCCACCAGGGGGATAATCCCCCTGGACCCCTGATAGTTACACATCCCGAAATGGTTGCGGTTTAACAACAATTCCAGGGCAATTGGGTACAAAATGAAATATTCATCTTGCAAAGGTTTCACAATTACTGAACTTGTTGTTGTCATCACGGTCATTGGTTTGTTGGCCGCCATGGCCTTGCCCAAATTTGGCTCACTTGGACCCAGTGCCGCTGATGCCAACGCATCCTCCATTGCCGGTGCCCTGGGAGCAGCAGCAGCCAATAACAATGCCAAATGCAATACAGGGTTGAGCTGTATCACGGTGACAGGTCCAAACTGTAGCCAGGCAACGTTGGCTGCTCTGTTGACTGGTATCACCGCCACAGACTATACGGTCGGCGGTACGTTGGCCGGAGGCTGCACCATCCGTCACAACTCAGGCACCACCACCTATACTTCGGCTTCGCTTAATTAATTTTTTTATTAATATACCTTTATGTGGTTTACACTGTGTTTCCTATGAAAACAGGATTTTAATGCGAAAATCCCACGACATTAAAAAATCAGGCTTTACCTTGGTCGAATTGATCATGGTGGTCGTGGTGTTGGGTTTGCTGGCTGTCAGTGCCATCCCACTTTTTCCCGACGAAGTGGATCGGGTTGGCGTAGCACGCAGGGTGGCCCATGACCTGCGCATGGCCCAATCCTACTCCATGAGTCAAGGAGGCAGTTGCAGTCTGGTCGTCACCAGCAGCACGACCTACGAAATCCGCAATGCCAGTGGTACCGTATTATCCACCCACTCAGTCAATGGAGTCACACTCTCTCCTGCTTCCTTGACCATCACTTTCAATCACCTTGGCAGCGTTACGAATGATACCACCCTTAGTGTGATCAGAAATGGCAGCACCGATATCACCCTGACCGGTGGCACGGGAAGGATCACCACCCCATGATCGGCACTCGGCGTTTTATATCAAACGACTGTCGTGGCATGACCTTCATTGAAATTCTGGTGTCGATGGTGGCGATTACCATGGTCGCCTCAGGCATCGGGGCAACCATGGTGGGAGCCACAAAAAATCCTGATTTGTCACGTGAATATTCCCAGGCCACCTTCATCTTGCAAAGCACAACGGATACCATTATCGGTTACAAACGCAGTTCAGATGTCGGAAAAAAATATGCAAACATACCTACAGCTTTTGCATCAGTGACCGTGGGCACGAAAACCTTTACGCGCGCTGTAACGGTGACTACAGGTACAGCAGGCAGTCCGGCTTGGTGCCCCAGTACAGCAGGATTTGGCTGCAAGTTGGTACAAGTGATGGTGACCGGTCCCAGTGGCCTGACCGTCCGCAGCACAACGGTGTTGATGAATTATGAAGACTAAAATTATATCACACCCAGATTCTGTAAATTCTGGCTTTTCCTTGTTGGAAATGGTCATCTCCATTACGATCGTTGGCATGGTGGTGGGCATGTTCGCCCCCATGCTGGCCGCGACTTTTCAAACCTTCGATACCAATTACATCATCCGTGAGACCGACAGCCGCACCCGTCCAGCCATCGAGCGGATTCTGCGCGAAGTGCGTGGGGCCGTTGCCGGCAGCGTGACCATTGCGGGAACTACACTCACTTTTACGGATCAAACTGCTGCAACCGTCACCTACACATTGGTCAACGGTCAATTGTTGCGCAATGGGGTGGTGTTGGCGGATGGCATCTCTTCCCTGATTTATACCAAAACCACCAATGGCACCGTGGTCACTTTGACAACAGATGTGACCAGTACTCTCAAGGGACAAGGATCTCGATTTGTCAGCGAGGTGGTCGTGCGTAATTGATGAATGAAATCATTATTTATTTGACATAAAAAAAGGGTAACATTCATGAACAAAACGCAATCCGGTTCCGCTCTGCTCTCCACTTTGGCATTGATTGTGGTGGGGGCCTCCCTGGCCGCCGCCACAGCACAAATGACCACCGCCAGCTATCGCGGCACAGGCAACAATCAATACTCGACCGAGGCTTTTTATTTTGCTGAAACAGGTCTTGAGGCCGCGCGTCAATATCTGGTTACCAACGGATGTCCATCCACAGGATTGCCCACCAACAACAATTCAGGATTGATTGATTCACGAGGTGAATATGATTTTTCTATTAGCTGTACGATCAGTGGGACAGCTTGCACCACCGGAATCGACTATAACAATGCCACCTGGAACATCACCAGTATAGGCTATGCCCCTACCAAAGCTGCCGCACAAGGCAAACGCAGCCTGAGTTGGCAAGTCTCCAAATGTACCTCCGCCATTGATCCCTTGATTGGCAACACCAATTTATCGATCACCAACTGCGGAACCAATTCCGCCACAATGAATAATGCTGACGGAACAGGACAGGATCGTATTCTTTGTGGCACAGGTTCTGTTGTGGATGAATATGCTAACAATATAACCAAAAGTTTTGTATGGCCCACTTTACCGACAACTCCAATCTGGGATGGTACAGGTGGAATTTCCCCTGTGACCCTTGGCAATAATTATACGGCTTCCAGTGCCTCAAGGTATAGTGCCATTACGTTCTCTAACAATAGAACATTGACCTTATCCGGTGCCGCTGGAGACATCTATTATGTAAACAACATGACTGTCGATGCAGACGCAACCATCACCTCCACGGTAGCCATGCCAACAACTTATATAAAAAATTTAAACATTACTCAATCGAACAGCGTTTTAACCTTGACTCCAGGAGATTATTTTGTTGATGACTTCACCGCAAGCCATGCTTTTTCCATCGTGGTCTCACCCAAAAATGCAAAAGTGCGCTTGATCATATTGAATTCCATTACTGTTGCATCAAATATTGAGATCAATTGTGATGTCAGTACAGGAGCTGATTGCAATCAAGACGATGCCACCCTGTTTTCCATGTATCTTTACGCTCCAGTCACATTCACCAGTTCTTCCAACTTACAAATGGCTGGGGTGATCATGGCGCAACCAGGAACCACCATCACGATGGATAGTGGCAACAAGGATCTGCATGGGGCGTTGTTGTCACAAGGGACAGTTAATATTTCCACACAATATCGACAATATTATGATTTAAACGGCAGAACCGCCGCCTTGGCAGAAATGGGAATGTCGAATGCATTCGTCACGAATATCGGCCAATGGCTTAGCAATTATTGAACCATTCAACAAAAACATCATCACCAAACAATCCTGTACTCTTGTGCCCACAGGCCATTCTGATCCCCTACCAAACGCATGAGGATGATTATGTGTGTAACGCAACAAAAAGTCAGCGGGATCATCATGCATGACTGACACCCCCCACACTTCAGACTCGATCTATCATCGTTTTTTTTCCCACCCAGGGATGGTGGCTGATTTGCTGCGTGGATTTCTGGATCCTGATTGGTTGCAAGAACTCGATTTGGACCATTTGCGGCGGCACAATACCAAATTCACCGCCAGGATGGGACATCGACGACGTAGCGACATGGTTTGGGAAATCCCTACCCGTAGTGGCGGTATGCTGTTTGTGTTGTTGATCCTGGAATTCCAATCCGAAACAGAAGAGTGGATGGCGTTACGTATCGATGTCTACACCGGCTTGCTCTACCAACAGTTGGTTGATGAACGTAAACTTAAAGAAACGGATGGTCTACCCCCTGTTCTCCCCATTGTCCTCTTCAATGGAGAACCCCGTTGGCATGCGGCGACCAGCCTGCGGAGTCTGATCCGCCTGCCTGAAGGCTCTTTCTTGTGGCATTTTCAACCGGAAATGCGCTATCATGTCATTGACGAAGGGGCTTACCCCAAGGAAATCCTGGAAGGCAGTCCCTACCTGACCGCCATTCTCTTCCGCATGGAATACCCCAAGAATCCAGAATCCATGGTGCGTGCAGCCCAGGATGTGGCTGTTTGGTTCAAAAAACACCCGGAAGGCCCCCCGGTCAAACAGTTGTTCCTTGAATTGTTGTTGGCAGGATTGACCCGACTCAAAGTGGATCCCCTGCCTTCCATTCCCGAAGATCTTCAGGAGGTGGTGGTCATGTTGGCAGCGCGTGTTGAACAATGGGCATTGGAGTATGAACGACGTGGTGAACTGAAAGGTGAACTCAAAGGTGAACTCAAAGGTGAACTCAAAGGTAGAATTGAAATGCTGCTTGATCTGCTTGAGGTGCGTTTTGGCTCGGTGCCAGACTGGGTTCGTTCCAAACTGGCTGAAGCTGACCTGCAAACCCTGAAACCGACATTCCGCACATCTCCATCTGTGACTCGAAATTAATCTAACGCAAAGGTCTGATACTATAAATTTTAAACATAAAAATAATTTAAATAATTATTTTATTCTTTT
>JAMOBH010000328.1:0-6294 GCA_039908085.1 Magnetococcus sp. YQC-5 | reverse complement strand
GAACGCTGGCGTGAAAAGACGTTGTGCTGGAGCCAGTCACCGGCCATCTCTGGGGTAACGTCCACCTGTTTGCTCGAAAAAAGCTGAATCATGAGTGTTTCCTCCTGTTAAATAATCCTGGTAAAACCGCACGTCAGGCCCGCCAGGGATCGGGTTTTTCAGGCAATGAAGCCTGTGTGTGCGGAATGTTCTCTGCCATCAGGTCGCCGCAGGGGTAGCCATCTGGGTAGAATGTTTGTTGACCAGCACAAGATGCTGGAAATACTTCTCTTCAACGCACCGAGCGACCTTTTTCGGATCCACTCCCACGACGTCACAAACAAATCCGAATCTGCCCGGTGCCATAGACTGGTTCCGAAAGTACTGTTTGAGATCCCGAACCTCAGACCGGAACAGAGGGTCACCCCACAAATCCTGGTTTTCCTGAACATTCTTCAGCAGCCTCGCTGCATCCCTCACGGCCTGGACGAGAACGGCGGTCCACAATCTTTTTTCCGGTTCCATTGCCTTGAATCCTCTGTATGGGTTGCAAGCCTTCTCTTTGCCTTTACTTGATATATACCGGTGTTTTTTTAAAACGGTCTCACGCCACCGTAAGAAAACTTCTCTGATGACCTCACGCCGATTACAAACCGGTAGAGTTTGGCATCCCAGGCACTGGCCAGAATGCACCCTCTAATAGATACTTACCGGCACTCCCTTCAAATCGTCTCACGCCGCCACAAAAAAAACTTTCCCGACTGTCCCACGCCAATCACCGGTAGAGTTTGGCATCCCAGGGACTGGCCAGCATGCACCCTCTAATAGATACTTACCGGCACTCCCTTCAAATCGTCTCACACCGCCATAAAAAAACTTCTCTGACAGCCCCTCGCCAATCACAAACCGGTAGAGTTCGGCATCCCAGACACTGGCCAGAACGCACCCTCTAATAGATATTTACCGGTACTCCCTTCAAATCGTCTCACGCCGCCACAGAAAAACTTCCCAGACCGGCTTTCCTGAAGATTTCCCGGAGACCGGCTACCCTTCTGAAAAAGGTGGCTCGACTCCATCCCATCTCACGGGAGATGGCAGACGGCTCATAAAAAGGCAGTAAAAAGCAGAGACGTTGCTGCTCTCTGGATAAGCACCGGAGGCAACGACCAAGATCTATTGCAACCTCAATATCAGTGCTGACTCCGCTCTCTAAAAAAGCGGATGAATCCACGACGGGCACAGCGTCTTCGGCATACTCGGAGTCCAATATTTCCTCCAAGGAGATGGCTGGTTGGCCGCCGTAACGCCTTGAAGTCTTTGCCATGACGACCAAATCGGCGGCTTTGTTTCCAACAACCATGTCGATAAATGTGTGCAACGAGGCGCGTCCTGGATCGAAGCTGGGCATCCTGCGGTGTAGGTCTATCGCCAGTTCCTGCTCCAAGTCTTCAACCTCTCCACTGCCGAAAAAGGGCAGATTGGACAATTGGCATGCCTTGAATCGAATCACCTGGACGGCATATAGGTTCATGCCGTTGTAACGGTTCCTTGAATTCATCTCTTCCTCCCCGGACCCGAGGAGGAGTTCGCATGGATGTCACGCAGGACCGGAATGGCTCCAAACAGAAGGCAGAAGCGCAGTGAGTTCGCCGGTTACTGGCGACACCCACAACGACCTCCGCCTTGCGGTCAGTCTGTTGTCTGGTGGTTGCTGTTTTTGTTAAAAAATAGGGGTCAGGCCCCGATGCTTTCCCTGATGCTCATGCGGAATGGCAGGCCGTTTTTGATCTCCAGCACTTCCACCACCCCGTTGCGCATCCTCCTGAAATGTTCGAGCATTTCGATCACTTGCGCCTTAAGGGTAAAGTCGGCGGACGCACCCAATTGGGACGGTTCGGGTTCCCCACCAAACTTGATTTCCCGGAAGACAACCGGACGATGGTCAAAAACCGGCATGCCGTCATGCACAGCCAGCCCCTCAATCCGTCCGAACTGGATCTCCCGCATCAACTCAAGCAACCGCTGCTGCGGGAGTGATAAATCGTGTTTTCTCTGTTGCTGCATGGACGTTTCCGAACCTCCGATTCATTGTTGTTCATGGCGTCTATTTTTGGGGTTTCGTCGCGGGATGAGTAGGACAGGTCCAATTCGGATCGGACAGGTTGCGATTCGGAGACGGGATGTTTGCTGGCTTTGAGGACATGGATGAGACAGGTCAAAAACAGATCGGACAGGTCTCAAAATAGGTCTGGTGGAAGGACGGAAAAAACACGGCACCGGTCTGGCCGAGGGGTCCAGCCCCCCCCAAAAAAAAACGCCCCCGGACGGGAGCGTTGAAAAGTGAACAGACGGAAAATGGATGGGAGATGAATGGCATCAACCGGATTGCAGTGGTCTGACAATCACGGTGCGTGGATTGAGACGATAGCCGAACCCTTCCCCGCCAGCCCCCTTCCATGGGAGGGTCTCGACAATGTCGTGGCGGTCGATGGGCAGGCCCAGTTTTTTTTTCACGGCGGCTTCCAGATCTTCCTGGAGACGGTTGACGGTGCGACGCACCGTGGTCTCGTCCTCCAGAAATTTTCCCTGGCGCGTGCCGACCGCCTCCATCAGGTCATAAACGGAGATCGGACGATAGCCATCCAAGGAGTTGCCGTTTTTCAGATCCTCCAGAAACCGATCCCAGAGCACCCGGAAAATGTCGTAGCGCATACCGGCCTGGGGAGCCACAACCCGCTCGCCCTCTATCCAGACCATGGTGTCGCCGCACTCCACGACAAAACGCCGCACTGTCGGAATGGGGGTCGGAGACGAAACGGCCACGGGCAGAACGGTCCTGGAATAGATGGGCAGGGAGGCATTTGCCATCATCGATGGCGGTGGCTTGCTGGCCACCTCCCGGATCCATGTGGCCAGATCCACCTCCCTGGAGACTGCGGCCCCCAGGGAGAGAATGTTCAACCATTCTTCCTGGAAAAACCGGTTGTGCAAATCGTGCGGGTTGACTGCCAGGTAGCCAGTTGGAAACCGGCTGGCCCATTCCCGCGTCAGGTACTGCTGATCACGGCAATAATCCGCAATGCAGAAGATGGTGCCCAGTGGACCAACAGCACAGCGGTATACCCCCTGACCCAGTTCCTGGACCCCAAGCTCTGCTTTGGCCATTTCAGCCAGCACGAATGAGAGGATGCCCTGGCGGTGAATCCGTGCCTGCACCTTCCGAAACCGGTGTTTCTCTTCCAGGAAGGGAAACACCGGTCGTTCGCACTCTGGACAACGAAATTCATGATTGTCGTCGTTCAGACCGTCCTTGAGCGTGATTTTGCCCGGACAGTCCCGCAGCACTGGCGGGAAATCCCTGTCATGGGGGTTGGCGCACAACACATACGCCTGGACCTGGGCACGGATGATGCCCGTTTTTTCCAGCTCACGTGCCGTATCCAGCAGTGGTTCAGGTGGTTCCGTGATCGCAATCCCGTCACGGAGCAGGTGGTCAATGTACTCGCGCCGAGTCTTTGTGTCGTTTTTCCGTGGAGAGGACCGGGATGCCATGGTTTTTCCTCATCAACTCTTCAAAGGACCGACGTTCGCGCACATTCAAACGGCTGTCGGAATAGCGCACCACAAACCCATCCGCCACACCGTCCATGGATTCAAAGATCAAGCTGACCCGCTTCTCATGGTACAGCACCTTGATGCTTCTGATATCACCAATGGCCGAGGTGATACTGCCAAACACCTGCTCGAAGTGTCGAACGCTCTCCCCGATAGACCCCTCATTCGACAGCATCATCTTGCCACCGCCCTGCAAAGGGGAGTTATTGTGGATGATTTCGACGAACAGCAGCCTGTCCGCCTGGTCATCCTTGATCAGATCCAAAAAGCGATCCAGTTGCTTGGCAAAGGTGGTCAGACTTTCGTTTTCATACTCGCACTCTGTACCGAACCAGGCGGACGCCAGCCGGTTGGCAATCTCCAGCGGCACGCTGGCACTGTCGGAGGAGATGTTGAGCCGTTTGGCATCGGCGGAAAAATCCAGGATGATCCACTCAGGCCGGTAGCCATGGACCACTCCCTCTGTGCGGATGATCAGTTCCGGCCGTTCCGGTCGGCGGATGAAAACGATGGAACGACCATCCACCAGGATCACCTCCCTGAACTCACTGATCCTCTGGTCCCCACACGACTGGTCGAACCCCTTCAGAATGGCCTTGACCCGATCAGGCTGGAGAAACTCATGGAATGATCCCTGGGGGACACGGATCGAATTTTTCATGGCCATACGGGCAAAACCGCTCCTCTGGATCTTGTGCAGCATGTACACCAGGCGCAGGTCGTCCGGATCCAGGCTGTAAATGGCAAACAACAGTGCCGTGGTGTCAAACTCCTCATCTTTGATGCGGCACTTTTCAAACAGCTCCCTCGACAACACCTCGCTGGCAAATTCGATGGTAGCCGTCTTGGACTTGAATTTTGCAAAATGCTCTACAAGCCGATAAGGGATCAGAGAGCCATCGTGTGCCTTCAGTGCGCTCCTCTTGTTCCTGAGTGTCTCATCACAGGCAATACCCAGGCTTTCACACAGAACGTTGATCTGCCGTCCGGTCAGACGGTTGGTCCACTCCTCCATTGTACTGGGATCCTTCAACAGAGGAATGATCTGGCCCAGCCCCATCTCCAGGTCATTTTCCCAAAATTCAGGTGGCGGTGCGCCCACCTGTTCCATGCGCTCCAAAATCGTTTGCATCGTACCATACTCCTCTTCACGGGATTGAATTTTATACAAACATACCGGTACTTTCGTGTCCTTCATAAAGTAAACTCTAAACTATCTCGTTAAAATAAAAGGCAAAAACATCCCTTCAGCCAAGCAATGACGGTGCGGCCACCTTGGTACGAATCAGATTCAAACCCACCAAGCGAATCTGCATGGCCTGCCCCGACACCAGAAACCGTTTGGCCATCTCCTTGGCAAGGTCCACGGTGGGGGTGTTGTCTTCGGAGAGTCCCCACTTGGCCGCTTTGTCGGCCACCTCATGCACGGCTACGTAGGGAACCAGTTGCCCGAACTTCTCCCGCCATGCTCGGAAGACGCGTTCCTTGGGCATCAGCAGGTAACCGGCAAAGGCATCGGCCTGCCACTCAATGGGTTCCTTGCTGGACCGGGTACGACAGACGATGGGTTCCCGTTTCTCTTCATCCCTGAAAAGAGACAACTGGCCGGGGATCCCTTCGAACAGGTGTCGGTGCAGTTCCCAATGCCCCAGTTCGTGCGCCACCGTAAAGCGATACCTGCCCTCTTTTCCCGGATACACATTGGGGTCCAGGGACTGGTCAATGATCACATTGCGTTCCTTGACCCAGGTAGCACCCAGAACATCTGGATATCCAAGCCGCGCCGGCAGATCGGCAAAATCAAGCGTCAGCCCCAGGTGGGATTCGAGAATCTCTTCAACCGGGACGGACAATTCACCCGCAAGGCCGAACTTTTGCTCGTGTCCAGCCAGCAACGCCTGGGCGGCCCATTCAATTCTCTCCTTGCTCAAAAAGGGCACTGTAATCATGGACGTTCTGGAACTCTATGCCCTTTCTTCCTTGATCTGGCGGGTGAACCGCTCGATATCCGACTGGGACAGATTGTGTTCCCGTACCGTCCGGAGAAAATCTGCCATGGCGACAGGCCGGTCCTTGATGATCTCCGACAGCTCCGGATCCATCCGACCGGCCAGTGCCAGCAATGCATCTGGATTCTGGTCCAGCAGTTCCGCCATGCGTTTGATCTTGTCTGCGGCTGGCGGGTCAAACTCCCCGACTTCAACCTTGCTCAGGAAAGTGGGACTGATACCAACAGTCGCTGCAAAACGGCGCAAGGAGTAGGACGGGTCGACCCTCTTCTTGGCCTCCCTCAACTCCCTGATCCGCTGCCCAAATTTTGGATTCCCTGACAACTCAACCTCCTTGTTGCTGCTCCTGCTGAGTGGAACGTTTACAGGATGGTAAATGATCATCCCTGGGAACACAAGCAAAAAATTCATCCTGCGTGAGACTCTTTGTTCGGAACGCCAGTATATATCCAGTGTAAGGATTTTTCTGACCACAGCACCGGAACGGATGGAGTCACCATGCACCACCCATTTAATCTGCCCCACCCCGACCACATGACCGCCCAGGAACGCCTCTCCGAGGTGGGTTCCATCCTCGCCACAGGTATCCACCGCCTGAGAGAAAAGGAAAAAACGGAGAAAATTCCAGTTGATAACTCGCCAAACCAATGCCCTTATGGTCGAAAAACAACCAAAGGAGAAAGGCAATGAA
>JAMOBH010000327.1:0-6311 GCA_039908085.1 Magnetococcus sp. YQC-5 | reverse complement strand
TAATAATAAAAAAAAATAATAAAAAAAAAGGGTGGGGGGTTTGGGGGGCGGTTCACCGCCCCCCAAGGTTTTCCCCTCACTTTTTACTTGGCAACCAGATCTTTGTGAGCGCGTTTGAACACGGACCATTCGCCAGTGGTCGGATCAATCCGACTGTTGACGAAACATTTCCAGTTCACTTCGTCCACGAAGTTGTAATCCATGTTGTAGTAGAAACCGGGATAACGGGTTTCTTTGCGGAACAACATGTGACGCAGATGAGCCTCACCAGCAAAAATCCGGTGATAATTTTCCCAAGCGCGCATCAACTCGTGGAGGTCACGGGCCATCATTTTTTCCGAGTCCTTCTTGAGTTCTTGGAGTTTTTTCACTGCGATTTCCATCATGGTGACATTGGTGGTATACATGGTGCCGACACCGGCCACATATTCATCCATGATTTTTTGCAGACGGGCCTGCAACATGCGAGGTGTGATGTAATGCGGATTGACTTCAACCATGGTGCTGTAATCTTTGTGTTCCATGTAGGTCCGCACTGGCTTGTAAATCTCTTCCGCCAATTCAGTGGCAGTTTTGTTCAAAGAGGGGGTATAACTCTTGTGATCCAAGACCCACTCCAAGACGGCTTTGATGGCAATCCGGCCTTCGGCATGGGAACCAGAGGAGAATTTATGACCGGAGGCACCCACACCATCACCAGCCGTGAACAATCCCTTGACCGTGGTCATCCGGTTGTAATTCTTCTGCCCAGGTTGGGGATCTTCACCTGGCTTGGGCGGATGATCGCCCCACTGCCATTCTGGTGGAGCCAGATCTGCTGGTCCTGTGGTCCAGATACCGCAACAACCAGAGTGTGAACCCAGGAAATAAGGCTCGGTTGGCATCAACTCGGACGGGGTGATTTCCGGCTCGATATTTTCGCCTGCCCACACACCGGCTTGGCCAATACACATGTCCAGAAAATCTTCCCAGGCTTCGGCTTCCAGATGCTTGATTTTCTTCTTGGCATCCTTGGCACCAAACTCTTCTTCATAAGAGGCAGCCAGGGCTTGGAGGGCCAGATCTGTCCGCATCATGATGGGGCCGCGACCTTCACGCATTTCTTTCATCATCAAGTGATTGCGCAGGCAGGTGGCAGGCACTTTGGCCAATCCATAGGGCGGATAGTCATTGAGCATGGCCTTGTTGATGTCCATGTAGACTTCACCACGGCCATTGGTGGCTTTGGCTTTGAACAACAGGAACCATGCGCCCACCGGACCATAACCATCCTTGAAACGGGCGGGCACGAAACGGTTTTCCATCATGGTCAATTCCGCGCCAGACTGGGCGGCCATGGCATACGTGGAACCGGCATTCCACACCGGATACCAGGTGCGACCCATGCCTTCGGCCACGGAACGGGGACGAAACACATTCACAGCACCACCGGCCACCAACAAAATGGCTTTGGCTTTGTAAACGTAAATCTTGTCCTCACGATTGGAGAAACCCACAGCTCCGGCAATGCGATTTTCTTCTTTGGCATCCAGCAACAGCTTGACGATGAAGATACGCTCCTGGATGTTGTCCATGCCCAGGGCTTGCTTGGCAGCTTCGGCCACGATGGTCTTGTAGCTTTCGCCATTGATCATGATCTGCCATTTGCCGGAACGGACCGGTTTGCCGCCATCTTTGAGGCTTTTCTCTTCGTCGCCGGGCTGTTTCCAGATGGGCAGGCCCCACTCTTCGAACAGCTGCACCGAGTTGTCCACATGACGACCCACGTCACAGCACAGGTCATCGCGGGTGATACCCATCAGGTCATTGGCCACCATCCGGGCATAATCTGCCGGATCCTGGTCACCCAGATAGGTGTTGATGGCTGACAAACCCTGGGCCACAGCTCCGCTGCGCTCCATGGCAGCCTTGTCCACCAGGCGGATCCGGGTTCCCTCAGGTGCCCAACGCATCACTTCGTATGCCGCGCCACAAGCGGCCATGCCACCACCGATGATCAAAATGTCGGTGTCAATTTCCACGATATCGGGATTACCAAAACTTCCCATGTCAAACGCTCTCCTCTGACAAGATCAATATTTTTGAATTGGAAACCACAAGATGCGACTACGCGCCCACCTTGGGAAGGTCTTTGCTGTCGAGATTGAAAAATCCCGCTTCATTCAATTTGGAAATGTCTGGCTTAGGCTTGCCACCATACAGATCGATGGAGCCTTCGGCTGTGGTGCGGATCGGGAATTTGAACCGCTTGACATTGCCATTCCGAAACTGAATGGTCCACATGATGGAATCAGAACCACGCAACGGAATCACCGCCCCACCCATGGGCACGATATCGGCGTAGGCACGGACTTCAATGGCCTGTTGCGGGCAGATCTTGACGCAGGAATAGCACTCCCAGCATTGATCCGGCTCTTGGTTGAAGCCCTTCATCCGCTCCTTGTCCAACTTCATGAGATTGTTGGGGCAGATGTACATGCAAGCGGTTTTGTCCTGACCCTTGCAGCCATCGCATTTGGCTTGAATGACGAAACTTGGCATGAATGATTTCTCCTGATTGATATTGAAGGACTGACAGAAATCACGCCAGCATCCTTGTCTGGCGCAGTATTGACGGCATCAACCGGTGGCGGCTTTGTGGAGTTTGACTTCCACTTTGTCGCCTTCGTTGAGGCTCGCATAATAGGTTTGCAGTATTTTGACCACTTCGGGACGGCTGAATTCAGCAGGCGGCTCTTGTCCTTCGGAAAGCATTTTCCGCAATTTGGTTCCCGACAACAACAGGCGGTCGTCTTTGCCGTGTGGGCAGGTTTTCAAGGATGCCATACCTTGACACTTGTAGCAATAGAACGTCCAGTCAATTTTCAGAGGACGGGTCATGAGGTCTTGTTCCGACACCTTGTCAAAAATGTGTTGGGCGTCGAACGGACCGTAATAATCCCCCACACCAGCATGGTCGCGACCCACGATGAGGTGGCTGCACCCGTAATTTTGCCGGAACACGGCATGGAGCAACGCTTCGCGGGGACCGGCATAGCGCATTTCCATGGGATAACCTGCCTGAATGATCGTGTCTTTGACAAAATAATTCGCAGTCAGGGTATTGATGGCCTCGGCGCGCACTTCAGCGGGGATGTCACCAGCCTTGAGTTTGCCCAGAATCTGATGAATGAGAACGCCGTCCAGGGTTTCGATGGCGATTTTGGCCAGAAATTCATGGGAGCGATGCATGGGGTTGCGGGTTTGGAAGGCGGCAATCTGGCTCCACCCTTTTTCCTCAAACAAAGCACGGGTCTGGGCAGGACGCATATAAATGTCTGCATATTTGATGGGGAATTCCCCTTCGGACAGAACCTGCACCGGACCGGCGATGTTGACATCCGGTTGTTCCATGACCTTTTGCACGCCAGGATGTTCCATGTCTTCGGTGCCAAAGACGGTACGGCACTCCAGGGATTTGTCGATGGTGTATTTTTCGGTCACGGTGATGATGCCACGGATTTCTCCGGTCTCTTCATCCACGAGAGCCGCTTCCTGACCGAGCTTGAGGCTGTTGGCCTGTCCCTGGGTGGTGGAAAGGGTGACGGGAATGGGCCAGAACACCCCATTGGCCAATTTCATGTTTTCGCACACATTCTGCCAGTCGGCATGACCCATGAAACCATCCAGGGGGGTGAAAGCACCGATGCCCAACATGATCAAGTCACAGGCTTCACGTGAAGTCATTTTGATTTGATCCAGTTCCTTGGCCTTGGCCTTGGCGTCATCCAGGGCATGACCAGTGAGCAGAAGGGGCTTGAGACCTCCACCACCATGGGGGGGGACCAGTTTCGACATTGTTTATTCTCCTTGGTAAAAAGCGGGTAAAATCGAGAGACTTTCAGACTTGCCATAAAAAAATTCTTTAATGCCCAAAGCCATCGCGGCCAATGCACGCCCACGATGACTCATGGAGTCCTTGCTGGCACCATCCATTTGGGCAAACGTAATATCGTATCCCTCCGGGATAAAAATCGGATCGTAACCAAAACCATTCGAACCTTGAGGCGTTGTGGCAATCCGGCCTGCCACGCTCCCGGAAAACTGACGGATGTGACCCTGGGGTGTGGCAAGGGCGATCACGCATTGAAAGCGGGCAGTACGTGGTGCTGCTGGCCGGAGTGCCAACTCGGTCAACAGTTTGTCCACATTCATGGCATCCGTGGCCAGGTCGCCGGCATAACGGGCGGATCTGACTCCAGGATCTCCATTCAAGGCATCCACCTCCAGACCGGAATCATCCGACAAGGCGGGCATGTTGGCATGACAGGCCACTTCAAAAGCTTTCTTGGCTGCATTTTCTCCAAACGTCTCTCCATCCTCAACGACCTCCGGGCAACCGGGCACATCATCCAGAGAGAGCAGCACCAGCTCTGGATGCACGAGAACACGCCGGATCTCTTCCATTTTTTTGCGATTGCGAGTGGCAAGGAGCAGTTTCAAGGGGGCTATCAACAAGGAGTGATCGGTCATATCAAGGGAAGCATCGCCAGACCTTATAATGGCTTAATGATACCCTCTTTGTCAAGCATTCTTGAGCCATAAACGATTTTTTTTGAAACAAAGTGGATTGAATGGATTGTTCAGCAGAGAATCTCGACCAGCGTGACGTCGTCCTGCTGTTCATACCCCTGACGGTGATTTTCCAAGGCAATCAGGAGGCGGGACAACGGGAGATTTTCCGTCAACACCCGCGCAAGAAAAGCCTCGATGCCCACATAATCGAATGAGTTCTCTTCAGGATCCATCTCCTCAATGATGCCGTCGGAAAAAAGGAACACGCGATCACCTGGAGAGATTTCAATGAACTCTCCAGGCTTGATGGGTTGGTCACGAATGCCTCTTGGCAGCATGCTGGAGGGGATGCGCCGGATCTGACTCTCCTCCCGATAAATCAGGATGTCCGGCATGCTGCAATTCCAGACGGTCAGGCTGGAACGGGCAGGATGGATCTCGATAAATCCTGATGCCAGAAACATGTCGGTTGGCATGGCATGCGTGATTTTGTGGTTGATCGCATTGATGATCTGTTCCAGGGGCAGATTCTGGCTGGTCATGTCGTAAAAAAGTTCCGTGACCAAAGGTCCACCGAGGGCCGCTTGCAAACCATGGCCTGTAAAATCGCCAAGCATGACGTGTTGAGTGCCATCAGGACGCCGGGCAGCCAGCAGGAGATCTCCACTGGTCTTTTCCACAGGTTGCATCAGGTAGCGCACATCCCGGTCGTCGAACCGTGTGGTGGTACGCATTTTGGTCAGAATGCTCTCAATAATTTCCCGTTCCATCGAGAGCAAATCCCGATGGCGACGGATCTCCTCGATCAATTCCAGGCTTTCCAGATTCTGGGAGATGCGACTGAAAAATTCTTCCGGCAAAAACGGTTTGCGAATGTAATCGTTGGCTCCGGCCTTGAGAAAACGCCCGGAAAGGGAGTGTTCCAGCTCCGAGGAGATGCCAATAATGGCCATGACATCCTTGGTGAACTGGCTGCGAATTTTGGCTGTCAATTCATCTCCGTTCATGCCAGGCATGTGATAATCAACAATGACAAGTTTGATTCGGGTCTCCTGTTCGAGAATTTCGAGTGCCTCCTGACCACTGGATGCTTCCAGAACGATAAACTGATAAATTTGCAACAGTCGGACAGACATACGACGCGCAACGTTTGAGTCATCTACAAACAATACCTGGATGAATTGATTCTTTAGAATTCTTTTGATAAGCTGCAAAATGTAGGTCAGACTGGAAGGGCTGCTCTTGACAACAAAATCAATGACACCATGTTCCAATAATTCTTCTCGCAAATTTTCATCATAGAGATTGGAAAAAATAATGGATGGAATGCCACGATTGGTGATCTCATGGACCACCTCGTCTTTGGTGGCATCGGGCAAGGTGAGATCCAGAATGGCCAGGACATAACGGTTCCGGTCGCCATCAATCAACCCTCTGGCTTGCTCCAGGCTGGCGGCAATGTCAGCCCGCAGTCCCAATTGCGAACGAATCAAGCGTTGCATGGCTACCGCCAGACTGCGGGAATCCTCCACAATCAATATGCAGAGTTCGGATGATTTGGTACGTGATGGGTTGGTTGTCATAATAATACTGTTCAATAAAAAACAGAATGGATTTTTGGGTAACCCCTTTAAAGTCAAAACCCTGGGGGATGAATCCCCCAGACCCCCTCTTTTTTTTTAATATTTAAAAAAATAAAAAAAATAAAAAAATAAATAAAAAAAAAGGGTGGGGGGTTTGGGGGGCGGTTCACCGCC
>JAMOBH010000025.1:0-28207 GCA_039908085.1 Magnetococcus sp. YQC-5 | reverse complement strand
TAAATATTAAAAAAAAAGAGGGGGTCTGGGGGATTCATCCCCCAGGGTTTTGCTTTTGTCTGGGGAATCAAGGTTTGATTTTGAGTCGTGGTTCAAGCAAAGGCCAAAGATTTTTCTCCACCACCCTGTAGCCATCTGCATTGGGGTGAATTCCGTCTGGTAGATTCAATGCGGTTTTTCCAGCGACTTCTTCCAGAAAAAAAGGGAGCAATTCGGCACCTGTTGTTTGAGCCACCGCAGGATAGACGGCCTGAAACTGATCGGCGTAGGATTTTCCATAATTGTGGGGAATTTTCATTCCCCCAAGGATGACGTGGGCACCGGCCTGTTGCAAAATTTGGGTGATTTGCACGAGGTTTTGTTGCATGTCTGTCAAATCCAATCCTCTGAATCCGTCGTTGGCTCCCAGTACCACAATGGCGATGACGGGTGTGGTTTTCATGGACCAATTCAGGCGTCGCAGGGCACCGGCTGTGGTATCTCCAGAGAGACCGGCATTGACAACCCGATGGGGCAAGCCGTGTTCTTGCAGACGACGTTGCAACAAGGCCGGATAGTCTGCTCCTGGATCCACGCCAAAACCCGCTGTCAAACTGTCGCCCAAACAAAGAATGACGGGAGTGTCAGCCAATGCTTGAGTTTTGCACATGAAAAGCATTCCCATGACAATAATGATGAACAAAAGCCGATGACTGCTTGCGTCCCGGCATGACTGGAGAAAGGATCGTGTCATGATCATAATGGAATCCGTTGCCTATGCCGTGCCCCATGCCGGGGGGCGGTTGGAAATTCTCAAAGGGGTGGATTTGACTGTGGCCCCAGGAGAGACTGTGGCCCTGACCGGTCCATCCGGCAGTGGCAAGAGTACTCTGTTGGCTCTTGTTGCAGGGGTGGAACGTCCAACTTCTGGTCGTATTCGGGTGGATGGTACAGAGTATCGAGGCCTTTCCATGGATGATCTGACCCGGTTGCGTCGAAATCGGATCGGCATTGTGTTTCAGGATTTTCATCTTATTTCCACTTTGACCGCACTGGAAAATGTGGCCTTGCCACTGGAATTGGCCGGAGTTTCTGATGCCATGCAACAGGCTGCCAGAATGTTGGACCTGGTTGGTTTGTTGAATCGGGCTACTCATCGCCCTCTGGAACTCTCTGGTGGGGAGCAGCAACGGGTTGCCATTGCTCGTGCTTTTGTGGTCCGTCCAGCGTTGATTTTGGCTGATGAGCCAACCGGGAATCTGGATTTGGCCACAGGGCATCGCATCATGGATTTGTTGTTTCAATTGCTCGCCAGTTGGAATTCGGCCATGGTTCTGGTTACTCACAACCCGGAGTTGGCAGCCCGCACGGATCATCAGTACTGTTTGACTGATGGAAGATTACAAAAAAGGGTTGCGCAAGGCAATGTTTAGTGAAGAAATTGTGTATTCTCACCCCCCTCAAAAAAAAAGGGTGGAGGGAGGACGTTTCTCCGAGGGTTCTGAACGGTTACGGCCCAAGGGTATGACGGACGACTGGTTTGTGGTGCAAACGGTGGAATTTGGCATTTCATGATTGAATCTGGCAATAAATGTGACTATAATTCAAAACATACAGATCACTTACGACCCAGCCAAACGTGACAGAACCCTTGTTGAAAGGGGAGTGGATTTTGATGACGCGCCCAAAATTTTTGCTGGACCGACGGTTACGTTGCATGATGATCGCAAGGACTACGGTGAAAAACGATTGGTCACTTTTGGATGGCTGTTTGGACGTATGATGGCCATGGTCTGGACCCAGCGCGGCGATGATCGCCGCATTATCTCCTTGAGGTATGCCAATGAACGGGAAATCAATCGATATCAGCACCGCTTGGGTTGATCCAGATGACGCTCCTGAATTGACCGAAGAATGGCTGGACAAGGTTATGGAACATGGGGTTTGGAAAATGGGTGAGCTTGTCGTTTCTCGTACAGAAGGCATGGATGCCTTTCGTAAACAGATGCGCCATGAAAGACCCACTGGAAATAAAACCAAGGTCGCCACTACGATTCGTTACGATGCTGAGGTGATTGCAGCCTTTTGAGCTACTGGCAAAGGGTGGCAGACCAGAATGAACAACGTCCTGCGGGATTGGGTGCAAGCCCACGCTCCTGCATTATAAACAGTGCCGGCTCAACAGATTGGAATTGGAACAGGATGCCCTTCGGGCCAAAAGTCAAAACCCTGGGGGATGAATCCCCCAGACCCCCTCTTTTTTTTTAATAATTTTATAATAATAAAAAAAGTAGGGTGTTGGGGGCGAACCGCCCCCAGGGTCTTGATTTAGGATAATACCCAGTTTCAGTCCATATCCTTGTACCAGTACCGTCGAAAGCGGGTATCCAGTTTCATGCCCGGCGGTTCGTCCACACGAACGCCAGAGACCACACCCTGCAAGGTCTTGTCGCCGATTTGCACCACGACCGGTGTTGGGGGAGGGAGAAAACCACCTCCTGGATGGATCTGGCTTCGGTCATCGGCTGTCAGATTCCTGTCAGAATTCATGTCTTGGACAGCACCGGCATTGGTATAAGTGACCTGATAGGCCCTGGCAATGCCCAAGTTATTCGTACAACTTGAAATGGCTGCCGCCCCAGAGGGCTGATGGGTGTTGAAAAATACAGCCTTGTTGACGGTAACAGCGTTCCCTACCAGTTTTTCACCCTTCAACAGTTTGAAATACCAGCCTTTTTTCGCGGCAAGAGTGGCTGAGGCAATGGCAGCGTCACAAGCAATCCCATCTTGAATACAGTTGGATGTGGCGTCATACATATCACTTTCATGGATATCAGCATCTGTCGAGGAGGAAACACCTGTGTCCAAATCCTTGAACATGTACATCCTGTTTTCCACACTTTCATCAAATGGGTGTTCACGGTCTCCAGTGCCAATCAACACCGCATCGTAACCGGTTGCATAAACGACATCCGGGGCGTGCAGGAATTTGCGCAGTCCCTTTGGAAAAGCCACCGTCCAGTCGGCAATAGCGGCAATTCTGGTCACGGTCCAATTGTTGACATTGGCATCGCCCATATTGACACGCCAGATATTGCCACCGGTATCCCCGACATAGGCGCGATTGATGACAGAGCCACCGTTGTTGCTGATGGCTGTAATATCACTTGGAATACTATAAGTCATGCCTGGTACGGTCAGATAGGGATGGGTTCCTGCACCGACACGTCCTGGTCCGGCCTGCCATAAAATATCACCCGTGGCGGCATCCACTACGAAAATGCCTCGACCTTTGGTTCGATCCTTAGTTAATCCTCCAGTCGTAACCGATGTTCCACTGACCCCGGTGATGGTGTCAGGGGAAATATCATCAACATTCGAGTCATATCCTGCCCCAAAGATCAGAACCGGCTTGCCCGAATTGATGTTGATTTTGGTGATGACTTTTGGTTCGGACCAAGTCAAGCCAAGCTCCTCATACCCGGTATCATCTTTATTCTTTTTCCAAAGGAATCTGGGCGCGTCCGGGGTGGTGATATCCAGGGCGTACAGCATACGACCACCGCGACGCATGCCAAAATAAAGATAAACCTTGTCTCCTTCATCGACCGAGATTTGACCATTATTATTGGAATCATAGACATACGCACTGATCGGTCCATCGGCAAAATAGGGTTTCTTGTTGGAACTGCTGATGATCGGATCGTTGTTACGCAGGCGTTTCAGTTGACCAAAAAATTCCGATGGAATGAATCCCCAGACCTCCTTGCCCGGTTCAGGATCGCCCACCACACTGGAGAACGCACCCTTGACAGCGTGAAAAACCCCATCGTTGGCCCCATAGAACACCCAGACGTCATCATCACCGCCATGGTTGGCACGGTGATAATTGATGACGGCGGGCTTGGAGTGCAGGACATCACCATGGATGGAGGCCCGCACATCAGTAAAAGAGGCGTTGGCATTTTCATCTTCATAATTGTCAAAACCACGCACCCAGTTGATCAGGTCGTCTCGTGCAGTATTGGTGGCACCTCCAAGAGGCTCTGCGAGAATGGTTCCAGTAGCCGCACCATGGAGATGGGGTGACGTATCATAAGAGAAATGATTGGAGTCTGTAACCGTGATCACAAAATCGCCATTCAAAGTGGCTGGATTGGCACCAGTCATTCTTACCTGACTGCCATTTTGAAAACCATGAGAGAAGACCGTGGCTTTCGCGGTTGTGGTTTGAATGGCGGCAGTCAGGGTTCCGGTCGCGGCTTGTAGCGGAGAAGTTCCTGGCAGCAGGCTGTATGTAAAGTGATCCGCATCCAGTACAGTGATGGAAAAAGAGCCATTATAGACATCTGGTGTTGCCCCGCTGACCAGGATCGAATTCCCGGTGGAATAGCCATGCCCGACAAGCGTGGCAAAAGCCGTGGGTGAGGTCAGATGGGCAGTCCCGGTTACGGTGGCAGGCAAGGGTGTGGTCGTCAGAGTATAGCTGAATGAATTGTTATCAATCTTGGTGATTTGATAATTTCCATTATAATCGTCAGGTGTGACTCCCCTGATGGTGACGTTGGCCAGATTATCAAAACCGTGTGCGGTGAGATTGGCGACCGCTGTTGTGGAGACGCCAGTGGAGGCCGTGACTCCGGTTGCAGTCTGTGGTGCCAAAACCGATGTGGTGGTATAGGAAAAGGTTGTGGATGTGAGGTAGGTTATTGTATGGCTACCATTATAACCAGATGGCGTTGCATTGGCTATAGTGATGATTTCTCCAGTAGAGAATCCATGGTTGCCGGATGTCGTGACAGTCACGGTGGTGCTGCCTTTGGTGGCTGTGATATTGACTCCGGTTGTAGCCCTGGTGGCTGCGGCCAGTGATGAAGCAGCATTCGTGTCAAACGTAAAAGTGTCGGTTGTTTTTGCAGTGATGGTGAATGTACCATTGTATGCACTGGGTGAGGCCCCGGCCACTGTAATCACGTCATTGACGAGAAAACCATGTGCGGTCGAAGTGGCTGTGGCAATCGTGGTTAAACCTGTGACACTCCCCAAACGTGTGGGAGAGGAGACGGAACCATCGACTGCAACTGTAAACGTATTGGCGTCAATGACGTTAATTGGGAATGTGCCGTCATATTTGTTCGACAACATGCCAGAGATCTGGACGCTTTGCCCATTCTTGAAACCATGGGCGTTTGCTGTGAAGGTTGCAGTAACAATAGTGGCCGTGGCAGAAGCACAGTTGGTGGCATTACCGTTCATGCTGTAGCGGAATTTGATAGCACTGACCCATTGAATCTGAAATGCCCCTGTGTAGCCATTGGAGCAGTTTGTCGTCGAAATGTTGACGACCTGCTGGTCTGCAAAGCCATGTGGAGAAGAGAAGGTCGCTTCTGCAATACCATTGGAGGGCTGGGTCAAACTGTTGAAGTTCGTGCTGCTGGGAGCCGAGAGTGAAACGGCTGTAATGGTTGTGGTCTTGGTGGTATTCATGGAAGAGATGGTGTGAGAGGTTCCATTATTATTGAACGAAGATACGTTTACGCTTCTTCCAGCTGTCGAGAGGGAAGTTATGGGTTTGATATCTCTCAGGTCAGAGATGGTTTGTTCCGCCAGTCCTGTCAAAGAGGCGACAGATTGAACATTCAGCATCAAATCAGCTGCAGTGATATCGTTATTGGTCGTTTTGAAGGGATAGGTGGAGAGCAGATCTCCTGAACCGCAGAGTCCGTTGCATGTGTAGAGGTTGCGTGAGTCCAGATCCGGGTCGTGATAAACACGCAGTTTTTGGGCCGCCCCCCCTTTTTCCACCAAATCGCCGTCTGGTCTGTCAGACTCTCCTCCCTCCCCATTCATAGAGGAGTCCCGAAAACTCCAGAAAGGGGAAGCTGTCGTCCAAAAGCTGGATGCTCCTGGTTTTATAAAGCCTGTATTATTGTCTTGTGCTTTGTTGTCAGGAGGGTTGGCGTCATAGGACAGATAAAGGTCTTTTGTTGCGGTTTCATAATCCAATTTGTAGCATTTAAGATTGCCATACCAACGGGGTTTTTTGGTGGCGTCAGGACGAAACATGCCCACATAAACCTGATTCAAATTGGTGCCCCGGACATTGACGCTGACCGGCAGGGTCGTGGCCGCGAAAACGCTGTTAACCGCTTGAATCTCCTTAAAAATTGAATTCAAAGTATCAATAATCGCCTGCCCGTTGTTTGGTTCGCTGGCAACCGCATAATAGTTTCCTTTCCCCCACTTGGCCATGCTTTTGAGCAAAGCGGTCATGTCTGGACCTTGTCCGGTGGTGATGGGATCCACTTCGACGGTGTAGGTGTAAACCATTTGAGTTCCGCTACTCCCACTATGAACGTCCCAGGTAGCCATGTACTTGGCCCATTCATCTGCCCAGTTTCCTTGTTGTCCGTTAGGCGTAATCGGAATGACAGCAGGAATTGCGGTATTGGTCAGTTCAGCCAGTTTGTCTTCAGAATCCCTCAGTGCATTGGCATTTTCATTTGCTGGCCCGTTGCTGATATAGATGATGAAATTTTTCTGGCAGCCATCGGCGATGGGAGAGTTATACAAGGATGCGGCGGTAGGTGAAGCTGGCAAGGCATAGCTTCCCAGGTTGTTGATAGTGGCAGGATGTGTCAAATTGCTCGCATGGTCAGTCTTGACCTTGCCAAAACTGGCGAGGGAAGCTGCTCCAGAGTAATAGAGATAAGCCTCGTACATGGCCAGCGCGGTCGTGGCATTGTTGCCTTTATCCCCAGGATTGGCACCTTTATCCAGGTTGCTTACGATGGATGTCAAAACAGTTTTGTTGTTTGAATCCATGGGCCGGATGGCAAAACGGACATATCCACCATCGACAGAGTCATTACCATTACCGGTCTCCGGGAACATCATCAGACCCACATTGAAGACTTCACTCAAATTGGAGACCACGGAGATCAGGGCGGATTTTTCGTTCGTGAAGGCCTGATTCCAGTTGGCGGTGTTGTCCAGAATGATCAAGACGTTGGGTCGATTACTGGTCACATTGGGATTGGCCAGGAACAGGTCTGTATCGTCATGGACCGGATCATACGCCGCCATGGTTGGAAAGGGAATCCAACTCAAACAAAGGATCAGGATCACACGATACATGCCATACAGGAACAGGTTTTTGTTCATTGCGACACCTCGCATAGGAGTTCACTCTTGTTGATTGTCAACAATTTGGACAACACACTCCTGCCAATTGAAGAATCTGCACCCCTTGATGTACCGTGGAGACGGCCCCTGTGTTGCCTCCGGTGATGGTGGCGGTCACATCCCAGGTATTCTCTCTGGGAGCCAGGCCCCAGGCCGCGCTGTAACCGGTTGCGGGGGCAGAGTAAACGCAAACCGGCGCGGCAACGGTGCCTGTGTCCACAGTTCCAGCCCTGGTGGTGTAAGTGAATGTTGTCGCTGGTGCCGTGGAGATGAAATTGGAACTTTGACTCAAAACCGATTCCATGGCTTGAATCGCAGCCGATTCCATGGCTTTGACGCTCTGAATGTTGCCCACAATGCGTGAATTGACCGTGCTGATGTTCAAGGAAGAGGTCACCATCAAAGTCAAAATGACCAGAATGGACAAACTGGCCAACAAGGTCGCGGCTCCACAAGATTTGGTTTTCATAGGGTACTCCTTGGCCCTGCAAGATTGATCAGGCGCACTTCGCTGCTGAAAGCGTGACGTTTGTAGCTCAGCTCGGCAGTCGTTATGTCGGTGGGCGCAATCGTGGTATTGCCCAAAGTATATGTTTTGTCATCCGTAAAACCGGAGGTTGGCATGGAAGATCTGACAAGTAAGTAAATTTGCACAGACATTACGGTGTTCCATTGGGTAACACTGGAGGCCGGGATATAGTCATCCGGCAAGCCATCGCCGACCAATCCGGTTGAAGGGTCGGTGGTTGTGGTGGTATCGACTCCATACAAGAATTTTAAGTATTCCACCCCTTCGGCTAACGGTGTGATCACCATGGCTGTGACACCACCGTTGACACTCAATTCCAATCGCTTCAAGGTGGGAATGGTGTCGTCGCCAGTTGAACAAATGCCAGTGCTGGCCTTGGCCACACTGCATGGGGCAACAAAATAGACCGTGACATGAAAGGCGCGGGTATCGGCTGGGAGTACCGTGGCACCATTTCGTTTTTGAATCGTCACTGTCCCATTGTCCGCTGTGGTTGTTGGCACATTCGCGGAGGAACTGCCGACCTGAATGGCGGCTGTGACGACGTTGCTTTGCAGATACATCTGATTATTGATTGGTGTACCAGTGAGGATGTTCGTAGCAGCCCGACGCACCACCAGAATATCGGAGCCTGGCTTGACATTGTTATTGCCCAACAAATTGGAGGTGTAACACGTCGTGGCAGTCACATTGGCACGGGTCGTCAGGCTGGTGGCCTCATATCCTTGCACAGGCAGAGCCATGGCGGCCTGGAGGTCTGAAGCCGTGACAAGGCACGGATCAGGCAAGGTGGCAGGGGGGGAGATGGAATTGAAATAATGACCGTAATAACCAGCAAGGCGCAAATTATCGTATAATGTATTGATCGAATAATTACCATTTTCAATCAGTTGGCTGGAATCACCCAGATCTTTCTGCGAACGGGTTGCCGTCACCAACATGGAGACGACCGCCATCAAAATCACCAAACCGATGGTCATGGATGCCATCACTTCAATGAGTGAGAATCCCCTCTGTTTGACAGAATGAAGAGCGATCAGAGCCATGCGAGTAACCCTGTTTCAAGTTGTGTCAGGAATGCGAACCGTACAGTTGTTGAGACGGCCCGACGCTGGGTTTCAGGTCCATAAAGACCATTGGCGCAGGCACTGGTTGTAGGTGGAGCTTTTGTTTCAACCAATCCTTGCCAAACCACGGTAATGGTATAGGTTCCCGTGCCAGCAATGGCGGAGACTTCGGTGGTGGCATCATAGCTGACACAGGCCCTGGCTCCGAGCATGGCACCTGATCCGGTTGCGGCGTCTTTTTTGACTTCGGCGGCACCTTGCAATTGGGCATTCAGTTCCTTGAGGGTGGCAACAGCCAAATCGTTGTAAGTATGGCTCAGCAGGCCAACACACGTGTATGTATTGAGGTCCAACCCTCCAGTATCTGCCGCAGTCCCGATGAACGGTGTGCCAGAGGTCATATCCGTGGTAAAGGCCATACACGAAAGGGCACTCCGGTTGACGTTGAGACGTTCGGTGATATCAGACAACATAATCAACGCTTGGGAACGTTGATAGGATTCCACCTCGGAGACCTGGAGACGGGCCAATATCGCGGCGATACCCATCAATCCCACAGAGACAATGGCCATGGTGATGAGTATTTCAAGAAGAGTAAATCCATGAGCTTTTTTCATCAGTTGCACCCATTTGTTTTATTGCCATCGGTGTCGGTTTGTATGCTGGGAAAACCATTGAGATTGATGACTATACAACGCATTGCGATTTGGGTATTGTTTGCAATTGAAAGATAAAAGATTCCTGATGTATATCCGGTGCCTGTATTGAGACGGCCATTGTTTTGATACCCAACGATACCGTTGATGGAATTGGTAATTGAAAGATCCTTGAAGCCGCTTATATTTTTCAACAGCATGGTTCGTCCATCAATTTCTGTGGTACTGACAAACCATCCATTTGTCCAATCACCTGCTGTGGGAGTCAAAGTGACGGTTCTGTTGCGTTTGATGGCTTCGCTGCGGGCTTCAATCAGGCTCTGATGAAGGGTGGTAACGGCACTCTTGACTTTTTGGTTGAGGATGGCATCACTCATGTAGGGCATGCCAAGGGCGAACAAAGCAGAGACGATCGCCAGAGTGATCAACAATTCAATCAGCGTAAATCCTGGTTGTCTATCCCTTTGTATCGATCTGTTCGCATGCATGGTTTTGCACCTCAGCAGTCTCTGCCAAAACGACCCTCTACCACCCAGACACTCCATTGCGCGTTTTTGCTCCCAGCGAACTCAAAGTCAGAATCCCATCGTTTGTTTGTGATGACGTTTTAGGTGTGGCTGTGATGGTGAATCCAGAACGGGTTGCGTAACTCGTATGCAATGTGATTGTAACCGTGTAATAATTATTGCTGCAACTGGCAGCAGTACAGGTCCAGCCATCGTTGGTAAAATTCAAGGCGGTGAAGTCAGCTGTATAGTTCATGGCATCCATGAGATAGGCTTCTTGCTTGTTGGCAATGGCCACCATCAGTTGTTGGGCGTCTGCGCGACGAGATTTGATCATGGAATCCTGGAAACTGGGATAGGCAGCAGCTGCCAGGATGCCGACAATGGCCACGACGATCAGCAGTTCCACCAAGGTAAAGCCTTGGGGCATGGAACAAGGGGGCCGGTCTCTTTTGTGCAGATGCTGTTGGGTCATCATTGAATGCAAACTCCTTCCACAAAAAAGTCTATTGACCTATAAAGCAGTGTACAGGAAACAAAGCGCGTTTGTCATCAAAAAAATGCAATTTTTTTATGGTATGCGGACCGCCTTCATCCTTTGCAGTCAGTATCATGAAACATTGACACTCGCCACCAAATGGATATGTTTATAAAATACCAGATGAGATTTTTATGCTCTACACAGGAGTTTCATTCCTCTTGAGTCGGTAAAAATCATAGGGACACCGTTCAGGGGAGGGGAATCCTTTCGTTTGGCTTGATGGAATGCACCAAAAGAAACGCACGGAGATCACCATGAGCAACTTCAATGTCATGCTCTTTCAACCCAATGAAGTCATTCATGCGCACGCATTTATGGATATTGGAAAGCTTTTGTTTTATACGTTAAGCTCTATGGGGCATCACTGTCTTCTTCAAATTAACAGCGTAGAATCCAATTATATTAATATTATTCTTGGTTATCATTACTTGATCGCGGAAGAGGAACAACTCTTTCACAGCCATCCTTTCATGAATCGCCTGATGAGCAGCAGAAAGATCTATTATCAATTAGAACAGTTATCTGATCATGAGGGTTGGTATTCAAAGGAACGCCATCACATCCTGGCATCAGCGGATGCGGTTTGGGATTATACCGAAGAAAATGCGTCGTTTTTGCGGGAAAAAGGGATTCAGAATGTCTTTACAGTGCCTATTGGTTGGCATGAGAAAATGGAAACTTTGCCACACGCCCAATGCAAGGATATCGATGTACTGTTCTATGGGTGTATCAATCCGCGCCGTCAACACATTTTGGCAGAACTCAACCGTTACTGTCGATTAAAAGTATTGTTCGGCATGTATGGCCATGAACGGGATTTCTATATCGCCCGTTCCAAGGTAATTCTCAATATTCATTTTTATGAAGCCGCCATCCTGGAACAGGTACGTATTTCCTATCTGTTGAACAATCAATGTTTTGTTCTCTCTGAGGCGTCACCCAATAACGTGTTGGATGGGATCATCGAGACCGCCCCTTATGAAGATCTGGTTTCGCGTTGTCTGTATTTCGTCCAGCACGCCGAGGCCCGTGAAGCTGCCCGGAATCGTGGGTATCTGGCTTTTCGTCAAAACGACATGAGAGATTTCATACGTCCCGCTTTGATTCCATGGGAGGGTTGATCGATAAAAAAATTATAAAAAAAGGGTGGAGGGGTCTGGGGAGGCGGTTCACCGCCTCCCCAGCACTGTCACAGGATTACCCCGTTACTGGTTGCCTGCGCGTTGTGATTTTTTCCGTTCGTGTTCCTTGAGAAATTTTTTGCGCATACGCAAACTCTTGGGTGTCACTTCCACCAATTCATCGTCATTGATGAATTCCAAACACTGTTCCAGGGAATAATTCAACGCCGGGGTCAACAGAATGGCGTCATCGGATCCCGAAGCCCGGATATTGGTCAACTGCTTGCCTTTCATGGGATTGACCACAAGATCCTGATTGCGATTGTTGATTCCGATGATCATACCTTCGTACAAGGGCACCCCAGGTCCAACAAACAGACGCCCGCGCTCCTGCAAATTCCACAAGGCAAAGGCCACGCTCTTGCCCATGTCCATGGAGATCAACACCCCATTACGACGCCCCCCAAGATTGGGATTGGTCAACGGGCCATATTCGTGAAAAATCCGGGCCATCAGACCGGTCCCGGAAGTCATGGTCCGATATTCGGTCTGAAAACCAATGAGTCCACGCGCCGGGATGATGTAATCCAATCGCACCCGCCCACGACCATCCGGCACCATGTCTTTCAATTCTCCCCGTCTGGCACCCAGGGCTTCCATCACCGAGCCTTGATGTCCCTCTTCCACATCGACGGTCAAAAATTCATAAGGTTCTCTGGGTTCGCCATCGATCATTCTCACGATCACTTCAGGCCGGGACACGCCCAGTTCATAACCCTCACGACGCATATTTTCAATCAAGATGGAAAGATGCAACTCCCCCCGTCCCGACACCCGAAACCGATCACTGTTGTCTGTCTCTTCCACCCGCAAGGCCACGTTGTGTTCCAATTCCTTGAACAACCGTTCCCGCAATTGTCGGCTGGTGACATATTTGCCTTCCAATCCAGCCATGGGCGAATCATTGACTTGAAAGGTCATGCTGACCGTGGGTTGATCCACAGCCAGGGCTGGTAATGGTTCCACATGATCCATATGACAAAGCGTGTCTGAAATCCCCAACCCTTCGACCCCATTGAAAGCAATGATTTCGCCCGCCCTGGCGAGTACCACTTCGACACGATCAAGACCCAGGAAACTGTAAATTTTGAGAATTTTGGCATTGCGCTTGCGGCCATCCGGGCTGACCACCGTGACCAGACTGTTGGCTGCGGCAATGCCCCGTTCAACCCGGCCAATGCCAATGATGCCGACATAATTATTATAATCCAAAGCCGAAACCCGCATCCGAAACGGTCCGGCTGGATCGACATTGGGGGGCGGTGTCCGATCCACAATGGTGGTAAACAGATCCTCCATGTCGCGCCCTTTTTGATCCGGCTGCAACGAAGCCCACCCTTCGAGAGCGGAGGCATAAACCACCGGGAAATCCAGTTGTTCGTCCGTGGCCCCCAGGCGATCAAACAGGTCAAACGTCCGATCCAATACCCACAAGGGGCGTGCCCCATCCCGATCCACCTTGTTGATGACCACAATGGGTTTGAATCCCATGTCAAATGCCTTGCGCGTCACAAACCGGGTCTGGGGCATGGGTCCATCCACGGCGTCCACCAACAGCAGAACCGAATCCACCATGGATAACACCCGTTCCACTTCTCCGCCAAAATCGGCGTGTCCAGGGGTATCTACAATATTGATGCGGTATTCCCGCCACTGAATGGCCGTGTTTTTGGCCAGAATAGTGATTCCACGCTCTCGTTCCAGGTCGTTGGAGTCCATCACCCGTTCCTGGAGTTCCCCTCGTTGTGCCAAAGTACCGGATTGTTGGAGCAGTTTATCCACCAACGTCGTTTTGCCATGGTCAACATGGGCAATGATCGCAATGTTGCGCAGCAGATCAAGCACGATATTTCTTCCTTGAAAAAAACAGGTTTATCACGTCAGTCAAAGAATGATTAACTGGATCAAAATTTCATAATAATTATTTCTTTTTTTTCTTGTTGGTCACTGATTTTTTTTCCTCCGCGACCTTGGTGCTGCGAGCAGGAGCAGGTAGTGCGACGGGACGAACAACCGGTGCCGTGGCAACTGGAGCAGGCGGAGGCGGGGCAGGGGGTTGGGCAACCGGAGTCGGGGCAGGGGGAGCAACCGGAGTCGGGGCAGGGGGGGGGCTGGGGGTTTGGACTGGAGGGGATACCGAAGCAGTCGGGATACCCGACCCCAACAATCCGGCCCGCAAGGTTTCGGAAAGTTCCCGTTCCCGTTCCAGTGCGTTGACCAATTGCAAGCGCAACATGGACGATTGGTTTTCCTTGCGGCCTAACAAAGTGAAGGCGGCCCTTACCAGATTCGGCATGGTAATGTCAACATCATTCCAGGCGGCATTGGCCTCTTCCAGATAAGAGCGCATGGCCTCTTCAGCCACACCTGCCATCCAGGCAACCTCTGGCAGGGAAAAATCGGGAAGTGTGTCAAACCGGGCGGAATCGATGCGGTTTGGACCAGAATCGAGAGTGGAACTTCTCATGCAAAGGATGCCTGACGAATGGAGAACAAATAAATGGGTTGAACTGACAAGTCAATCCAACATGATGACAGATCCATTCCCATTTGAGAAGGAACTTTGCATCAATGCCAGCCATTTTATGTCCCGATGGTCTGATCCGAAGCTTTTTGTTTCAAGTCCGGGAGAGAATGCGCGAAGCGGCATCCAGGGTGTCGTCTGACATCTTGGTATTGGCCTTGCGGGTTTCGCGTCTGATTTTGTCGTAGATTTCCTCGCGATGGACCTCGACATCCCGTGGTGCGTCGATGCCGATGCGCACCTGATTGCCTTTGATGCCCAACAGCGTGATTTTGATCTCATCACCGATGTTCAAGCTTTCACCAATTCTGCGCGTCAAAATCAACATGTCGTTCTCCCCTCCTTGGGGGCGATGCGTCAAAACGGGACTGCTGTTTCGAAAGACCGCCTGTGGTTCAGGTTGCTAGAATTGTTTGGAAAGAAAATGATATCCCGGTCCCGATTGTCGGAACCCACGTCGATCATAAGAAGCCGCCGGTCCTTGAGTTCCCTCTTTCAAGGCACGCAGCAAGGCCTCGGTTGCCACCAGAACACCTTTGAAAATGGCCTGGTTTTCCCGGTTGGAACGGTCTGCCTCGTCAATGCGTGTTCGCAAACGGTGTCGGAATTCCAACAGGCCTGTTTCGCCCCCCATGGCCTGATCCAGATCCTTGAGGTTCATGGCATTTTCGGCCAATCCCAAGGCTTGGCCCATCCGGGTGGAATGGACTTGCCTGGCCTTGTCCAATTGTTTGATTTCGAACAAGACCTCTTCGATTTGTCGCGCCATTTCCTCCATTTGCAGGGTATTGCGCGTCTTGAGTGCCTGCCGTTCCTGTTCGAGCAGGTGCAAGAGCCGCTCGAAACAACCAATCAAGGGTTCCAGCAGGCTTTTGAGTCGTTGCGTTTCGGCAACAGCATCAAACTGGGTCGAAGGCATGCCGTTCAGGCTCCTTTAAAACGATTTTTTTCTTTCCATCAAGACCTGGCGCAAGATCTTGTCCGCCACATCCAGACTGGATACCTGATAACGCCCATCTGCCAAGGCTTCACGGATGGGTTCCACCAGATCCATGCGCACATCCGGTGCTAAATGGACCGCTTCATCCGCCATGCCAAGTATTCTGGCCCCCGGCGAAAAACTGGTATCATCCGCCTTGGACGAAGCACCACTGGATGAGGTACTGCTTGTTTTGCCGCTCACCCGCTTGCGAGAGATACGACCAAGCTGTCCGACATTGACGCTTTTGATTCTGGTGACCATGGTATTACATTCCTTCAATCTTTTGTCAGGCTCAAAGCAGGAGGTCGTTGTTACGGCTCCTTGTCGATGACCGATTATTCAGGTCCGACCGGTTGAGACTTGTCCGTCTTGCCTGCCTTGCTTGCGGCCTTGCTCACGTTGGTCAATCCTGATTCCGGTTGGTCAAGGGGGCCGAGTTCACCTCGCGCCATCCCTTTCTTACCTATCGGCGATTGTTGCAAAGCGTTTAAGGAATTCTCACTGCCACGCAAAAGATTGACTGCATCCTGGGCCTGCACGCCCTGGGCAAGCTGCCTGGAGACCGTCTGTTTGAAAATGGCCTCTTTCAAACCAAGTCCGCTATGGCCGCGACTCATGTTTTTGGCATACTCCGCATCCAACATTTCCGCGAAGATTTTTTCTCCCTGACTTTTGGCGAACAGACCTCCATGGGGATCTTCCGGCACGGTTTGGCGCATGGACTTGAACAACTGCTGGATGAACATGGCCTCGAAATCCGCTGTGGCCTCGTTCAATCGACGCTGGTCTGCTGGCGAGATGTTCAGTTTGGCATTCGTCTTTTTGGCTGCCGTGGCTTGTGTGAGGGCTGCGGCAGGAATGGATGTCATGTCACTCATTGAATTTCCAACTCCGCTTGCAAGGCTCCGGCTGCCTTGATGGCTTGCAAAATGGCGATCAGATCACGCGGCGTGACGCCAACTCCGTTGAGTCCACGTACCAGATCACCCAGGGTTACACCATCTTCCAGTTCGAGAACCCGCGCATCCTTCTCCTTGGCATTTGTGCTGGGTGGAACAATCGGTGCTGCCCGTCTTGACCAAGGTGGACTGTCCACATCCCAATTTACTTCAGGTTTGGGTACAATATATCGGGAATCCCCATCTTGTGGATTATTGGTTTTTGGAGGTTTATCCCAAGTTGCTTCAGGTTTCAGGACAATGGGATGTTCACCGTCTTGTAAAGGCACTTGCTGCTTTGATTGCATTGGTTCCTTGACTTTGATACTCAAATTACCATGAGCCAGTGCCACAGTGGAAACTCTTACATTCTCCCCCATGACAATGGTACCCGTGCGTTCATTGACCACGATGCGGGCGCGTTGATCAGGATCCACCTGCACGCTTTCCAGCCGTGACATGAAGGGCACCACCCGCCCTTTGTAATCTGGCGGAATGGTCAGGGTAATGGTCCCGGAATCCCTGGCCGTTGCCAAAGGTTTGCCAAAAACATCATTGATGGATTGCACGATCCGGGTTGCAGTCGTGAAGTCGGGATTGCGCAATGAGAGTTGCAACTGATGTTCCCGGTTCAGTTCGAATTCGATCTCTTTTTCCACGGTGGCCCCACCCGTGATGCGGCCCACAGTGGGATGATTCTTCTGTTGGGAGGCACCGGCTCCGCCAGCGACCATGCCACCCACTGCCAACGCTCCCTGGGCCACTGCATAAATGCGACCATCCGCCCCTTTCAGCGGGGTCAGGATCAGGGTGCCACCTTGGAGGCTTTTGGCATCCCCCAAAGAGGAGAGTGTCACATCCAAACGACTCCCTTGACGGGCAAAGGGGGGTAACGTGGCCGTCACCATGACGGACGCCACATTTTTCACCTTGATGCCCTGCTCTGCCGAAATACCCATTCTTTCCAGCATCATCTTGAGGGATTGGTTGGTAAACGCCGCACTGGAATCACCCGAACCGTTCAGACCTACCACCAGACCAAAGCCGGTCAAGGGGTTGTCCCGCACCCCTTCGATGTCCACCACGTCCTTGAGACGGGCGGCCTCGACGGGTTGGGTCAGGAGCAATGCCGTTGTTACGATCATCATTCCCTGAGCCACTTTGCGCAACCGACTGGTGATTTTCATGGGCGTCACAGGATGTTGATGGTTGACAAGAAGCGACCAAACCAACTGGGACGCTGTTGTTCGTCAATGTCGCCATCCCCGGAATAATCAATGCGGGCATCTGCGATTTGCGCCGAAGTCACGGAGTTGTCCGCGCTGATGTCCTCAGGCCGCACGATTCCTGACAGGAGAATGAATTGATTCTCATGGTTGACTGTGATGTCCCGGCGTCCCTCGATACGCAGGTTGCCATTGGCCAACACCTGGGTCACCACACAGGAGATGGTCGCGTTCAACTGGCTTTTTCGGTCGGTTTTGCCTTTGCCTTCAAACGCGCTGGTACTGCCAAAATTGCTGCTCAGGTCGCCAGCAGTGGAACCGAGGGCTTTTGTTAAAACCTTGGTTACATCAAGGCTCCCGTTTAAATTTAATGAATTATTGTTGTTGCGATCCAATTTGGTATTCGCATCATTGATGGCACTGGCATTTTCGGCGATTTTGACTGTGACGATATCTCCCACATTACGGGCCTTGTTATCCAAAAACAGGGTATTGCGGTCTGTGGTTTGCCAGATCGACCCTTTTTTGGGGGTCAAAGTCTCAGGAGGGGTTGGCTGCACAATGGCAATGGGAGCCGGAGGTCGTTCCGTGGCACGGGTCATGCCGCAACCACTGGCCGTGAGGGTCAACAGGGGCAACAGGAGCATCAACCTGGAAAAAGTGTTCATTGTTCTTCTCTCCTTTTGTTGCAACATTACCACATCAAGGTTTGCGCCCGTCCTGGTCCCAGGATGCGGGCATCGTAACGGCGACGACTCTCTGGATTTTCCAAAACAATGGTTTCACCAATCCGCCCGGCAGATTGGGCCACTCCAACGGTTTCAATCGACAAAACACCCCGCTCCACAGTCACATGGACCCGGTCCCCGCGCGCTACCACTACCGGAGTGCCAAACCATTCGGACTGTAATGGTTTGCCCGCCTGGATCTGACGTATGGCAGAGTGACCAATCAGTTGACTGGGATCTTGCACCAGACTTGGCACAACGTGTGCCAGTTCGGCCTCCTCCCATTGCAGGTCTGATTCAGCCACCGTATCCCCACGCTTCAGAGTGCGACGCACTGTCAGATATTTGACATGCTGTTTCAAAGTCACGGCTACTTGAATGATTTTTGTCACCTTGCCCGCTATCGAGATTTCGACCGGGATGGTGTTGCGTCCGGGTTTGAGTGTTTCAGGCTTGGTTCGAACGGACCAGGTCACTTCTCCGTCAGGCAGGCGCAGTTCGTCGCGGAAAAAAACCTTTTCCACTCGCAGCTTTTTTTCTGATTGTTCTGTGATCGAACGCAGCCCTTGCTCGCTTGCCCGGATCACTTCTTGACGCGGGATCACCTGGGCCGAGGCTGACAGGGGGAGCATGGTCAGGAGCAGCATGACTCCTGATGTCATTCCCAGTGCCCTGTTTTGTCTGATACACCCCATCATGAATCAACCTCAATCAGTCGTAAACACCATCATGAACCAGTATCAATCATTCGTGACCGGATCAACATCAATCAATGATTACCGCTTCAATTGTGCCACCTGGCCCAACATGTTGTCGGCGGTCTGAATGGCTTTGGTGCCGATTTCGTAAGCCCGTTGCGTGGCGATCATGTCCACCATTTCCGTGACCATGTTGACATTGGATTGCTCTAACATATGTTGTTTGAGCGATCCCATGCCTTCTGAATCGGGTTTGGCCACCTGGGGAGTCCCAGAGGAGGCACTTTCCACCAGCAGGTTGTTGCCGATTGATGTCAATCCAGAGGGATTGACAAATCTGGCCAATTCCAATTGACCTTGACCGGCAATGAAACCCGGTGTTGTAGAAGTGGAAAAACCAATGGATCCGCTTTGTTCAATGCTGATGCCGGTGTGTTTGCTGGGATCCACGCCCACAGCCCCGCCTTTCAAGGGATAACCATCTGCTGTGACGATATTACCATCCTTGTTGATTTCAAAGTGACCATCCCTGGTATACGCAACTTCACCGTTGGGGAGTTCAATCTGGAAAAAACCTTGCCCACTGATCATCAAATCCACGTTGAAAGGGGAATCATTGGTGGGAACTCCGGCACCCTGACTGAACTCTTTGGAGACAGAAACCACTTTGACGCCATGACCCAACTGAATGCCCACAGGCACCTGAGTACCGGTTTCCGAGGTTTCGCTTCCGGCTGGCCGCAGATTGGCGTACAGAAGATCCTGAAAGTGGGTGCGGGATTGCTTGAAGCCTGTGGTATTGACGTTTGCCAGGTTGTTGGAAATAACATCAATACTGCGCTCCTGGGCTGTCATCCCGGTGGCCGCAGTCCATAATGAACGAATCATTGGGTGGTTCTCCTCACTTTTGAATCATGTAGAAAACAAATCAGCCATTCAAATGACCGACCTGGTTGGCTTGTCCATCGATGCCATCCAGGGTTTGAATGACTTTCAAGTAATTTTCAAAATTGCGGTTAGCCTCGATCATTTGAGTCATGCCACGCACAACATTGGTATTGGATGCCTCCAGAAACCCCTGTTTGAAACCGCCACGGGCACCGGCCAGGGAGATTTCTTTTTCTTGGGGCGCGGAAATGAAATTTTTGCCGGCTTTTGTGAGGGCTTCTTTGGGAAGACCTACCCGCAAGAGTTGTCCGACCTGACCAGAGGGATTGGCGATGGTGCCGTCCGGGCTGATTTCGACCACTTGGGAGCCGATAGTCAAGGTATCCCCTCCGGCTCCCATGACGGGAAAACCATCTTTGGTCACCAATTCGCCAGCGGCATTGACTTGAAACGAGCCGTCACGGGTATAACGGCGACCCTCTGGGGTATTGACGACAAAATAGCCCTCACCTTCAATGGCCACATCCAGGGGATTGCCGGTTCCCTTGAGGGCACCTTGTGTGGTATCGGTTGTGGTGCCAGGGGCTGCGGGATAGGACATGCTGTATGCACTTGACGCCGGGTTGATAAAGGGATATGGCAATTCATACGGTCCTTTGTGACCCATGAAGGAATCGCCTGGCAAGGGTAATTGTTCGATTCCAGGTTTGGTCATGAAGGATTCGAAGGTGATATTGCCTTCTTTGAATCCATTGGTATTCACGTTGGCCAAGTTATTGGACAACACGTCAAGACGCATTTCAGTACGCAACGCGCCATTTAGCGCAGCATAGACACCACTATCCATGGACACATCTCCCGATGATCATCAAGCCGACCCACAAGACAAGAAAAAATTTTTCTCTGTCATCACTCAGCAAGCAACACTCATGCCATCAGGGCGATGAGATGTTTTTTTTCCAATTTTATGAACATGTTTCGACTGTTAAAGCTGCCAGACAGCCGGGTTTTCAGATGGTCAATCGTCGGAACCCTGGCAGTATGGCCAAACGCCTTGGGAAAGTTGACTGCCGGATCAACCGGAGTTTCCGAGTTTGAGCGGGTCACGGCTTGCCACTGGAGAGGTCATGGAGGCGTTGGAAACCCTGATGGCCCGATTGCGTGGAGCAGGGGGATGCCCCTGGGATCGCAAGCAAACCGCGCTTTCGCTATTGCCCTACACCATTGAAGAGGCCTACGAAGTGGCCGAGGCTGTGGAGACTCATGACAAACAGGCCTGGCGTGATGAACTGGGAGATTTGTTGTTTCATGTCGTGTTTCACAGCCGGATTGCCGAGGAGGAGGGGGCTTTTGGTCTTGCGGAAGTGATTTCAGGGGTGGTGGATAAAATGACCCGGCGTCATCCTCATGTTTTTGATCCGACGTGCGAACCGATGCAGGAGGCGCGTCAGGTTCCGGCCCGTTGGGAAGAGATCAAACGGGCGGAAAAGAACGATCCGAGTTCGGTGTTTGATGACATTCACAGTCGTCTGCCTGCCTTGTTGTGGGCGGCCAAAGTGCAACGGAAAATGGCGCAAGTGGGGTTTGACTGGCAAGATGCTGCTGGGGTGATGGAGAAGGTCAGAGAGGAGTTGGAAGAACTGACACAAGCCATGGATACCGATGCTCGCGAGGAGGAATTGGGTGATGTGTTGTTTACATTGGTCAATCTGGCCCGACACTATCATGTGAACCCTGAAAGTGCCCTGCGTCGGGCCACGCGCAAATTTCAGGAACGTTTTCGTTATATGGAGCAAAGCTTGCACGCTGAAAATCGCACACCGAGGGATGCGGATTTGGCAGAACTGGAAACTTTATGGCAAGCGAGCAAGCAGCGGAAATAAAAATATTGTTTATGACTGAAATTATTTTGCCGTTTGAAGTGTGTTTTACTATTAGGGGTCCAGGGGGATTATCCCCCTGGTTGGGTTTGGGGCGAGAGCCACTAAACGAACCATCCCAAGATGGTCAGGGTTTAACGAATTTGGGGGGAGTGTACAGGATTCTCCACGTTATATGATCCGATATCTTGCCTTTGCGGTGAATGCGTGTCACAATCGCCGCATGAATAGCGGAGATAAACAGTTTGTCTGGCAGTTGGCCGATTGGCCGATGATGCGTTACGACCTAAGGGCACTGATGAGTCCGTTATGCGCGGTCAGTCGTGTTCAAGGGCTGCTGTTGGGCCGATTGTCCGATGTTGGCATGGTGCTACGTGATCAGGCCAGTCTGACCGTGTTGACCGAGGATGTTGTCAGGTCCAGCGAGATCGAGGGCGAACAGCTCAACGTCGATTCGGTGCGTTCCTCCATTGCCCGCCGCCTTGGTATGGAGATCGGTGCTTTGGCACCGGTTGATCGGCACGTCGATGGAGTGGTCGAAATGGTTCTTGACGCGACCGCCCGCAGTGCTGCCCCGCTGACCATGGAGCGTCTGTTTGGCTGGCATGGGGCTTTGTTTCCCACCGGGTACAGTGGGCTGTCGAGGATTCGGGTCGGGATGTTGCGCAATGATGCCTCTGGGCCGATGCAGGTTGTATCTGGGCCGATTCATCGGCAATGCATCCATTATGAAGCACCACCTGCGGCGCGACTGGAGGCCGAGATGGCTCGTTTTCTGGCATGGGCGAATGATGACACCCCAGAACCCGCCTTGATCAAGGCTGGGTTGGCGCATTGGTGGTTTGTGATGCTGCATCCTTTTGATGATGGCAATGGTCGTATTGCCCGTGCGGTGGGGGATTTGTTTCTGGCTCGCGCCGATGGCAGCCCGCAACGGTTCTATAGCCTGTCGGCACAGATCCAGCGTGAGCGTAAAGCCTATTACGACATATTGGAGCAGACCCAGAAAGGCACGTTGGATATCACCGAATGGCTGATGTGGTTTCTGGACGCGCTGTTCCGGGCTGTGGAGAGTGCCCAACATACGCTTGACGCTGTTTTGGTGAAAGCGCGTTTTTGGCAGCGTTGGGCGGGTACACCGTTGAACGCAAGACAGGTGAAGCTGCTCAATCGGCTTCTCGATGGTTTTCAGGGCAATCTCACCAGCAGCAAATGGGCGGTCATTGCCAAGTGTTCGCCTGATACGGCACTGCGCGACATCAATGAATTGATCGCGCTTGGCATGCTGCGCAAGATGATTCGTGGCGGGCGAAGCACGGCTTACGAATTCGTCGATTGAGAGGGTGGAAACCCCATGGCAACGAAAGACAATCCAGTCGGCAATCGGGAACCAACAGGGCCATGGCATCTGTCAAACAATCCCTCAAACCAACCGACGTCCCCCATCCACATGCAGAATTTCACCCGTCACAAACTGCGCAGAGAGCAGATAACGCACAGCCAACACCACCGCTTCCGGGTCCGCGTGTTGCGCCAGTGGAGTACGCGCCAATAATTGACGGTAGGCATCCTTTTTGGAATCGGTCGTCTCCTCTGGCGGCAGCACAGCACCCGGAGCAATGGCATTCACCCGTACCCGTGGCCCCAACTCCCTGGCCAAGGCCAGCGTTGCCATAAGCAAACCCGCCTTGGCCACACTGTAGGCCGCATAGCCTTTCAAAGGCCGTTCCCCCCAAATGTCGCCGATATTGATGATGAGTCCACCATGCTCTGACATGCGTTGCGCAATGCGCAAAGAAAGCCACAAAGGCCCCTGAAGATTGACCCGCATCATCTCGCTCATCGTCTCCCAGGAAGGTTCATCAACCATCGTTGGATAGAACAAGGCCGCATTGTTCACCAATAATTCAGGAACCCCACCCAGGAGAGATTCAGCCTCGCGCAAAAAATGGTCCATCTGCACGGGATTGCTCAAATCCAATGCGAGCGCGCAGGCTCTACCCCCTGCTTGCACAATCTCCTCCACGAGATTTTCTGCCGCGTCACGATTCCGATGATAAACCACTCCCACCCGAAACCCCTGTCGCGCCAGCTCCCGACAAATCACCGCACCCAATCGCCTTCCACCCCCTGTTACCAGGGCCACTCCACTTGGTGTCACCCCTGAACCTGGATCAAAATCCTGCTCCCGTAGCAAAGCAGTTTTGTTTTCACTTTTTTCCACAGGAGCAGGCATGATGGCATGCCAAGGGGGCAACGGCACCTCACGTCCAGAACGCTGTTCGTTCCAACGATAAACCACCCACAGCGGCAATAAAATAACCAGAAAAGGAAAACCCAAGACCAAACCAACCGCAATCTTGAATCCACGCCAGACACCTTTCATTCCCTGACTGGTCTCCATCCAAACAACATCATAACCACTCCACAGTCCCGTTTTCGATGTGATAAACAGCTCCCACCATTTTGACCTTGTTTGCATGTCTCAAGTGATATAATTCTTCGCTGTTCGACAACAGATCCTGAATGGACTGCTGCACGTTCTCGCGAATGGCGTCTTGAATCAACGCATCACCCGTCAGCCCCTTGGCCTTGGAGCGTTCAGCAGCCGGGATGATGTTGTCCACCAGTTTGGGTATGTTGCCTCCTACCTTGTCACCCTTCACCACCGCAGTCACGGCTCCACATTTGGTATGACCAAGAACCAAAATCAAAGGAGTAATCAAATGACCCGCGCCATACTCGGTGGTGCCGATTTCATCTGTGTCCGCCACATTGCCAGCAACACGGACCACAAACAAATCCCCAATGCCTCGATCAAAAATATGCTCCACCGGCACACGGGAATCCGAACAGGAAATGATGGTGACAAAAGGATGTTGCCCTTTGGCAAATGTTTCGGCAATGCGTTGTGGCGTCAGATTCGGACGCTCCGACTTGCCAGCCAGAAAACGGGCATTGCCTTCTTTCAATAATTGCAGTGCCTGGTCTGGGCCAATGGCCGGAGCTGCATGTTTGGCAGCCGCTCCCCCTGGTTTGGAATCCTTCACCGGATCGGTGGCCCAGGTCAGTTTCGGCACCACCAATGAACCCATACCAACAGCCATCCCCGCAAGAATACCTCGCCTGGTCCAATGCTGCTCACACATAAGATACACTCCTGATTCACTTGGGGTTAATGATCACGGCAACACGCTGTTGACCAATCAGACAAGTGTATGTCATCGTTACGGACCACACAATCCTCTTTCGATCTCCTCCTGGATCGTCTTGTTCACACACACCCACGAAAAAGATATCCCTGTCCCCTGCGGGTAATGATCCGTTCCCGACCCAAAATATCCCGCAACCGTTTGATATACACCTCCATCACATTACTGTCCTTGTCCTCGTCATATTCATAAACATGTTCGGTCAAACGGCTTTTGGAAAGGAGCTGGTCTGGATGCAGCATGAAATATCGCAACAAACGAAATTCCGTGCCAGTCAGACTTTTGCTCTCTCCAGAGGGCAGTGTCACCTGTTGCAGTACCTCATCCAGTTGAATGCCATCCACATTCAACGCCCCCAGCGGTCGGGCGGTACTGCGACGAATCAAGGCATTCAGCCGGGCAATCAATTCCTGAATATGAAACGGCTTGCCGAGATAATCATCCGCCCCGGCCTTGAAACCATCCACCCGATCAATCCAGTTATCCCATGCAGTCAAAATCAATACTGGAATGTTGTTTTTTTGGGTCCGCCAATGGCGCAACACTTCCAGACCATGACGCTGGGGCAATCCCAAATCCAACACCACCACGTCATAAGGTTCCTCAGTGCCCATATATTCGGCGTCAATGCCATTGGTAGCCACATCCACAGCAAAGCCCGCTCGACCGAGATCCTCTCTCAGGCGGGCGGCCAGATCTTCGTCGTCCTCCACCACCAGCAAGCGCACGGCTTACTCCTCCTGTGTTTCTTTCAGCAGTTGTCCGGTCTTGGCGTCAAACAACAACTCCATCACACGACCCTGGCCATCGACCACCTCCACTTCATACACCAACGTACCCTCTTTTGTTTCCAACTCCACTTCCAAAATACGTCCCTCCAAAACCCGATGATGGCCCGCCAGAATCCGTTCCAAAGAAAGAATCCTCCCGGATCGGACCCATTGACGGGCCTGCTCGTGATCGGGATGGTGCGCATCATCCGCCAGCAGGGGCTTCATAGACCATGCAAGCACAGCCAGGCACACTGCCCAACCTGCTAAACAGTCAATCCTCCCACCGGCCAATACCCGGTATCTGGACTTCATGTTCATTGAATGACCCCTCTTCTGCTTTGGTGTGACACGCCTCACAGCGAATCAAGGATCCGATTTTGGGATTTTTCTCCCAGAATCGGCGTGGAATTTCCCGATGTTTTTTCACAAAATACCGGGTTTCCGTAATCCGTACCGGGGTCTCGTCAGGCGCGATGGAAGCAGCGATTTTTTTTGACCGTCCATCATCAACCCGATCTGCTGCATTCCGGGTCAGATACGTCTTCAAGGCATTTTGTACCTCCTGACTCACTTCGGCATTTTCCCCGAAATGTTCACCCAATCCAGCCAGGAGTTTTTCCCAGGAACGAGCCGGCAACAATCCAGGCTGATAGGCAAAATGGCACGATCCGCAATCTGCACTATACTGTTTCTCTTGGACGGGTGCCACATCCCGGTGCTGTTTTCCCCCAGATCTCTCTTTGTCCGAGGCACTCACTCCCAGGGAGATCCCACCTCCAACACACAGAATAAACAACCCAATGCCAAGAAGTTTTTGTTTTTGATGCATGGGTGAGACTCCTTTAACGGACACTCAAGAGAAATGTAAGAAAATCCCCTTTTTCCTGGGGGGTGCATATGCGACCAAGGGTTCCTTTGCAATTGCGCAAAAACCATTTTTCCACTTTGGCCGCATCCTGCAAACGTTCCGGGTTGGCTACCGGTGCCAAAGGTTCGATGACCTTGCCGGTTTTGGCGTGTTGTCCTGGTTTGGCGGGATGAGTCGTATGACAGGAGGCACAATTTTTGCCTTCGGCCTCTGGCCCTCCCTGGCCGGTTCGATTGAGCAACTCTTGTCCGGCTGCTGCACTGAATCCAGTGGCTCCTTCACGTTGATATTGGAGTAGCAGATCATCCACAGTGGCGGCATGACCCTCTGTCAACAGGAGGCCCATGAGACTCAAACCACACAACATCACACTTTTTTTCATATTGTTTTGCTCCCTGTAAACATGCTTTTGATCAGATTTTCCCGATGCTGCCAACCGGTCAAGAACACACCCATGACATGCAAAGCCACCAACAACAGCAGGCCGTTTGCCAACATTCCATGAATTTTTTTCAACAAACTCAACTCTTGAACCCCTGATATCAATCCCCAACTGGCAAAGGGGCCACTGAATTCACCCACGCCATAAAGAACCAGACCCAGCAGAGAGGTTGCAACCGTCACGGCCAGAAGTGCCACCACCATCAGGCCACCAGCCGGATTGTGTCCGATGTATCGTGTCGGATGGCCGATCACAACGGATTGCAAGTAAACCAAGACTTCAGCAGGAGGTGAAACGAAACTTCGAAACAAGGCAAAATGCGGCCCCATGACCCCCCACAGCAGACGAAACAGGATCAAACCGATCACCACACAACCGGTTACGACATGCAGGCGCAGGAATCCTTCTCCAGTCACACAAGCCGAGGTCACGCATACCACCAGGCTCCAATGAAACAAGCGCACCAGTGGATCCCACACCAAAATGGTTTTTTTTTGAGTCATGAGAGTTCCCCTGTTGGATCAAACTGGAGATGTTTGAAGAGGTGAAGGGTTTTTCTTCCATACTTTGATCATCGCAATCATGCTGCCATGACCAGAGAGTTGATGCAGTATGCCCATGCAGGCGTGGGCCATGAGATAGACCCATAGCACGCTGCCGAAGACTTCATGAGCCTCTTTGACTGCATGGACCCAACCGACCATGGCACCATTTTTACTGATGCCGAGGAACAAAATGACCCCACTCATTCCCAGCAAGGTGGCGACAATCAAACCAAGACCATGGATTGCGCTGGCCAATGGGCTTGGTTGGGTGGCATCCGGCAGGCGAAACCGGACCGCATGAGTTGCAAATTGTTTGATGTCTTCTTGTATCGCCCGATATCTGGCCAAGGAAAACCAAGGGAACAATTGGGCAAATGCAATGGATCCTGGTCGAACCATAGACCAAATCCAATGGATAACCAGGACTCCGAGTACCACCTGACCCCAGGTTTCGTGCATGGCATAGAACAGATCTCCCTGACGTCCTGGTTTCGGGTGGATCATGACCAACGAGCCAACCATTTGAGTCATGATTCCACAGGCAATCACTATGTGGAGCAGGCGGGTAAAACGATCATAATGCATGGCTGTATTCTCCTTGTTTTGCTAAGATTCTATTGACGAGACATGTGCCTGATTGGCTCATGTGAACGGTAGTCTAAGCGGGCAAGGTGAATTGAAGCTGAACAAAAGCGGACTGGATGAAGTTTTTTGATTTTTTTTTGTATGCATTGTTTCAGTTCATGCATACCATTTAATGAGTGGGCAAATGATTGGGGGGGCAGAGGGAACATGATGCCTTTCGGGCAAAAAGTCAAAAGCAAAACCCTGGGGGATGAATCCCCCAGACCCCCTCTTT
>JAMOBH010000326.1:0-6349 GCA_039908085.1 Magnetococcus sp. YQC-5 | reverse complement strand
CGTTGATGTCATTGCGGGAGATGTGGTCCAGATCCCAACGCCGGATGGAGAGTGCGCCATCTTTTTTCGAAGCAACCGTCAATCGTCGGCACTGGGAGAATGACGCCGTTTTGAGCCCGAGGCCGAAGCGGCCCAGGTCTGTTGCTGGCCGGTCGACAAGTGGGCTGCACCAACCAAGTCGCATGGCGTTGGTCAGTTCATCGCCATCCATGCCCTGCCCGTCATCCAGCAGGGTGATGACGGAGTTGCGACCGACCCACAGACTTCGAATGTGTACAGTGGACGCACCGGCGGATATGCTGTTGTCGATCAGATCGGCAATGGCCGTGGGCATGGAATACCCGACCCCCCTGAGGGATTCCACCAGGGCAGACGCAGGAGGGGGCACCAGATCAAATTCGGGCTGATCGTTCATGAAACACTGGACCGGCAATCTGAAAGGTTGTATCAACGCTCATGATCACAATACAACACGCCGATCACATTGGTCAAAGTTTGTCGGCTGAAACGACTGCAGACAATCATCCGCTACCCGCAACCCCACGCCGTCACAAGGGAGACATCATGTCACCCGAAAAGCGGAGTGCCGTGATGTCGCGCATTCGTGGCAAACATACTGGAATTGAGGAAATCATCGCAGATCTTCTGTCCAGGGAAGGTCTTGTTTTTGATCGACATGCCGTTGATCTGCCGGGGAGGCCTGATTTTGTAATCCGGGATGGCATGGTGGTTGTCTTCGTGGATGGGGATTTCTGGCACGGATGGCATTTTCCCCTGTGGCGTGACAAACTGTCAGAAAAATGGGAAGCGAAAATCGATGCCACAAGGAGGCGGGACAGGCGAAACCACCAGAGATTGAGGTGCATGGGATGGAAGGTGGTACGGTTGTGGGAGCACCAGATAGAGAGGGATCCAGATCAGTGTGTCGGAAGGGTGTTGCTTGCTGTCAATGGGCGTTCCGGATTGCCCGTTCAATCCGGTTGAACATGCCGTTGCAACACATATGTTCGCGTCTTCCCGGCGACAACCGGGGGCAAGACACAACTCGATCAAGCGTCTTCGTCAAACTCCTGGGCAACCATCTGCTCGGTTTCCAGGAATGTTGGAAAAATGCGTAGAAATTTTCCCATCATCCGTTGCCCATTCACGGGTTCAATTGAAATTACGTACCGAATTCGCCCTGCCAGACGAAGCAGGTAGGATAGATGATTTTTGTGACCAGTCCGTGAACAGTGCTCCTGGATTCCGTGTTTGTCGAGATAGAACAACTCTTGGCGAATGGCATCTTTGTAGGCGCGTGGCAGGCGGACAACGTTGCCGTCCACCGACAGACCGGTCACAATTTTGCGGCCACCATTTTTGGCGATGCTGGTTTTTTGCAGATTGATGCCGAAGCCATAATGGCCGACGGCAATCGATATTTCTCTGGAAATTCTGATCGCCGCCGCGCGATCAACCACCTCGCCAGAAAAGGTCATGTCGTCCGCGTAGCGCGTATAGACCAACCCTTCACGGATCGCAATTTCTTGCAGGTCGGCATCCAGTTTCACACACACCAGATTTGCCAGCATCGGACTCGTTGGCGCACCCTGAGGAAGGTGTCCTACGACACGCGCTCCAGAGAAAGGAGTCGTTTCTTCTGGCCATCCTTGCGCATCACGCAACTTTCGACGGAAGCGGTGTTGATCACCTGTTCGCCAGCGTTTGGTTCGTAAACGCTGACGATGGTCAACAGTCGATGGCAATACCCTGGTGCATAAACGGGTGAGGCAAAATGCCACCAGTGCCCGGTATCCAAGACTGCGAAAGACACGGTATACCTGCCGCTCCGAGACCGACTCGAAAAAACGAGTGATGTCGAGTTTCAAAATCCACGCGGCACCGATATGTCGTTTGGCATTTGCAATATGACTGCTGAGAGGTGCATAGGCAGTGGCATGGCAGGACAGCTTCCTCAATGCCACAGGTGCACACAGAATTTCCTTGTGAATCCAACGCTGTACTGTGAGAAGACCCTTCTCTGGAACGCATATGAATCGCTTGCCACCACTGCGTTTTCGGATTGCGAACACGCGGTAAGGGTCAATCTGGCGTTTGATAATGTCGGTCAATAGGCCATGAGACACATCCGTTGTGTGGGCCAAGTGTCCAAGGGTCAGAACAACCGGCAGACCACAATCGACCAGTGGTTGGGCGTTACGTCGAATGGCACGGATATACTCTGCTCGTGCGCCGCTATCGCGCAGGCTCTTGAGATAATTGTGAAGGGGAAACTCCATTGTCTTGCTTCAACCCCGCTGCGCGGGGTGGATGGTCGGCCTGTCTGTGAGAATCGAAGCGAAAGACACGGTCGACCATCCACTCAAACCCAAATAAGCTGTTTCCAGGACTGCGGACTCCGCGCCCCGTTCATGGAAGAACATCACTGCGTCTCCATGGGTACCGACCCTTTCATGGATACCGATCCATTACTCCGATCAGTTTTGCCAAGTTCTCGAAGTTCCCCTTCACATTGCTGAGGATAATAGTTCTCCGGGCTTTTGACAACCGCGCGTGAACGACGAGCTGGGCCAAAACGGTCGCGGAAGCGAGAGAGACACTCCCTCCCCATTTGGGTTACCTGGGCTGAGGTTGTGTCATACACCCCCATTTCCGTGGCCTTTTGCATAACTTTTCTGTGTTTTTCATTGGTTAGAAAAAGTTTCACGGCCAGACTATCTTCAGAAACACCTCGGAGACGTAACCCCAGCATTGCGAGTACCATTCGTTGCTCAGCCGTCATAGGGACAGCATGGTCCAGGGCATCCAACAATCCCAACGCCAACCCAGGTTGATTCACCCGCCACAATACCTCAAGGGCCCGTTCCGTACCGTCCTCATCGAAGCAGGAATGCATCTCGGCCGGAATCGAGCGATTTGGAAACAATCCCGACCATCCTCTGTGGTTTGCCCATAAAATTCCCGGCAAATTGTTGGGGCAGCCATGCTCAAAAACAACATGGGATGCGCTGCCTCGGTATCCCAATCCGGATGATTCCATTCCAATCTGTCTGGCGTAGGATGTACAGAGTGTACGCAGATCAGGAGTCAAAAAGTCACGCAAATCGGTTTCTGGCAAAGCCGTGATCAGATTGGAAAGCGGGAAGTTTGGCATTGCCTTGCCGAGAACAATTTTTCCCTTGGGCGTGATCGCGTAGAAAACAACCCAAAGCTCGTACCGTTTATACGACAACAGGCTCTTGATATGACGTGGAATTGACCGCCAATATTTTTCGATGCGTGTACCACTGCCACATATATCGTCTACCAGGACAATATGACGAATTCCTTGTGTCTTTAACTGTTGCAATGTTGGCCCGCACTCAATGATTGATATGCTATTGTTATTATTCTTGAATCGTTCCTGCAGTTTTGTTAGGAGATGCCCAACCCTGTCCTCACTGCCATATTGTCGACGGCGACCTATTTCACGTGATGAAACGTTCTTGTTTCTCGGTATTCCGCCTGTGAATGGATCGTAACCAGCAATCTCGCCGGGAATCGGGGGAGCGACTGGATAGACTGCAATTCTTGCTTGCAACCGTGCCTGCAACTGAGTCAACGCCTGCTCAATGCCAGACTCAAACTCACGATTGGAGACGAGTTTGAGCTGATTGAGCAACTGTGCCGCCAGAGCCCGGTCTTTACTGTTACGAAATTGAGCCAGCCATTTTTGACTCGACGGGTGCTCGGATAGTCGTAGAAAGTTGGTCATTGTACAGGTAATCCGACTCCATACCCCAAATCCACCACCCGCATGCCGGGTTGGGTGCAGGCTGATACAATCCAATCTGGCGTTTTTTCACCCATATCATACCCTCATCACAATATTTGAAACCCAATGACGATCACTCAAGAAAGCCCAAGGTCATGCCTGCTCACTATTGACCGGTCAACCTAGCCTTGTCCAATCGCTCGATAAAGCTGCTTTTGCGGGCGTGATCCTGACGAATCGCAGACACACGCATACCGAAATCGGCCATCTGCCCGGAACGCATTGCCAAATCTCTCAAGTCAATCAGCAGAGCTACAGCCTGATCGTATTGTTTGGGAAACCGGGAAACAATCAGGCCATCCACCTCCTGCCACATTGCGGTCTCCCGGCCTGTTATTTTGTCCAGATATTTCTCGTGCGCTGCCGCTCTCTCCTGTTCCTGGCGGGCTCGTTCAGCAGCTTTGCGCTCTTTTTCTCGGCGTTGTCTCTCCTGCGTGATCTCCTCTGCCATTGCCAGCAGTTCCCCAACCGTTCGATGATCACTCTTTCTGCTTGCCTTCTTGCCCTTTCTGATCGATGCAGCACCCTTCCCGGAATCAGCCTCCAAACGCAGCAGCAACTCCAAACCTACATGGGCATCTTCTCCTGCGACAACACGGAGCAGATAGCCAACTTTCTCCTCTTCCGGCAAAGCACGAATCCCTGCAACCAACTCTTTCTGAGACATGGCCTGTGGCACAACCGATTCGTTGCCAGAGGCGGCAGCCTGGACGAGACCCCGATCAATCCCCATGAATTCCACAAACGACAACAGTGGACCATCCATCTTGCCAAGACCACTGGGCAGAGGAGGTTCCGGCACGTCATCATCCAGCACACCCTCCTGTGCAGCCAACAGCCACCCCAGATAGAGCAGTCGCAGGTCACCCCGCATCAGGCTGGTCCGAACAGGTGACAAAGAGGCCATCCACCCTTGACCGTCGTCGTCCCAATCCTCCCCGCCATCTTCGTCACGAAAAAACTCCAGAATGAGATGGCCCTTGACTTTCCTCATCTGGGCATTACCACCCGGACAGTATTGTTCCACCACAGAGGCATCCATGAGCAGCTCTGGAATACGAATTTGAAATTGACGAGATCCCCAGTTGGCCAGATAGAAGTAGAAGTCGAAGCAACATTCCATCAGATGGTCGGGGTTTCCCTTGAAGTCACCATAATTGTAATGGTTTACAAAGCTGGTGGGCGTGATGCGGGCACGGGAGGACAATTCTCGCAGGTAACCCATCTCCTGCTTGGTCAATGACCGGTCCACAGCCAGGAATTCGTAGTATTGGTATTCGCTCATGACAGATGCCTCTCATTCTCCTGCAGTCAAACCACGACTTTTTAGCTTCGTTCCCATTCCCGAACATTCCCATCAATCATGACAAGCAGGGGATGCGGGTCGGGCATGCTGATCTACTGAAACGCGCCATGTGGCCAGAGTTTCTGGTTGCGATCCTACGCAGGATGCTCCCACTTGTGGAGGAGTTGCCCAGTGGTCTCCTTGTACCGCACCCAGTGGTCTCCTGGATGACACCACTCCGGGGTGTCGAAATGATCAGGCATGTAACCCAACACAAGGGGCATGACCGGATCAAGGATCGGTTCCATGACGTACAGCGCACGGACCTCATCGGAGTCGTGCCCGGCCATCTGGTGTACCACCAATCCCATGGTCGTGGCCTGGGCGGTCAATTGTGCATTGGCCGCGCCAACGTCATGCCACGCCCAGGTTGGGCTTGCCGTTGTGATCGTGCAGTGTACACAGGCCGCCGATACCGGGAGTGCAGGCGCATGCTTGGTCCAATGCTGGTTGATCTCCACCAGACAGCCCAGGAACCGGCTGAACGTCTCCTTATCTTCCTGAAAGGTAACAATATCACGTCAAGGCTATGTGTTATAGCACCCCGTGGGCCGCCTCCAGAAGCGTTTTGATCACATGCCGATCCACGGGGGCATCAAATGATCGCGGCGACCTGCGTAACCGAATCAGGTCGTGGATGGCAGGATCAGTTGTTGTCACGGTTCATGGACTCTTTTGATGGCATCGGTCTTTCCCGGCACTTACGCACGGTGCATTGAGGAATGTATCACTGGCTATTGATGATTGAAAGTGATAGCTTGCCTACGTTGCATGGTCCTGTCAGGCATAGAAAATCAGGGGCAAAACAAAGAGCGCGTTTCTGATATTAATCGCCATATTGGCAAAGCCAGGTTGACCAGCCATGAAGGAGCGAGTATGTTGCAAGACGAGCAGCATACTTAACTACTGTCCGACCTGATCCTGGCGAGATTTCTGCCCATGCCTGACGCCACCCGCACCGCCGACTCAATCTACCACCGCCTCTTTGCTCACCCAGAGATGGTGGCTGATCTGCTGCGGAATTTTCTGGATCCCGATGTCCTGGCGGAACTTGACCTGTCGCAGATGCGACGGCTGAACACCAAGTTCACCGCCAAGACGGGCCATCGGAGGAGGGGTGACATCGTCTGGGAGATCCCTGTCCGCGCTGGTGGCAGCCTGTTTTTACTGCTATTGCTGGAGTTCCAGTC
>JAMOBH010000325.1:0-6349 GCA_039908085.1 Magnetococcus sp. YQC-5 | reverse complement strand
GTTTTTTATTTTTTAAATATTAAAAAAAAAGAGGGGGTCTGGGGGATTCATCCCCCAGGGTTTTGCCTTAAATATCATGATTCATTGAATTGTTTTTTGATTTCCAACAGATCAGGCAAGGCATTGAGAAAGACGTTGACCAGACGAGGTTCGAAATGCTGTCCTGCTTCGTTTTTGATAAGTTCCACGGCGTCATTGACAGACCATGCAGCTTTATAAGGACGTATTGAGGTCAAAGCGTCGAAAACATCTGCGACAGCGACAATTCTTCCGGCCAAGGGGATATTGACACCGGCAAGACCTTTTGGATATCCTTTTCCATTCCATTTTTCATGATGGGTCAAGGCAATCTGGTACGCCATTTGTAACAATTCTGATTCATGATTACTGATAATATCTGCGCCTATTTTGGGATGTTGTTTGATGACCTTGAACTCTTCATCTGAGAGTTTTCCAGGCTTCAACAAGATGGCATCCGGGATTCCGATTTTGCCGATATCGTGCATGGGGGCTGCATCGAACAGGGTCTGGGCTTCCAATGCAGAGAGTCCAGATTTAATTGCAATAATATTTGAGTAATTGCTCATACGTATGACATGTAAACCAGTTTCATTATCCCTGAATTCAGCCGCACGTCCCAATTTATGAATAATCTCCAGCCTGGAAGCATGCAACATGGCAGTACGTTGCTGAACTTTCTCCTCCAAAATACGGTTCTGTTTTGATAATGCTTCCCTGGCACGAACAAGATTGATATGTGTTTTAATACGAGCCATGACAACGGGCGGACTTACTGGTTTAGTTATATAATCCACAGCCCCAAGTTCAAAGCCAAAAATTTCGTCTGCGACTTCACTTTTGGCAGTAATAAAAATAACAGGAATATGTTGTGTCTTCAGGTCTGCCTTGAGGCGACGACATACTTCATAGCCATCCATCTGCGGCATCATGATATCCAACAAAATGATGTCTGGCTGATCCTGGGCCATTTCAAGGGCACTCTCCCCATCCATGGCTACAATGACATCATATTGATCAGAAAGAATATCAACCAAAATGTCGATATTTGTTTCTGTATCGTCCACAATAAGAACGACTGGCAAAGGCTGAATGGTCTCCATTGAATTGATCATTCCTTGTTTTTTTTCTGATAAAATGAATCAATACGATCCTGCCCTGTCAAACATCATGAGAAGAATGAGCATCCAGCTTGTTCAATATCATATTCAACGCAGACAATGACTCTTTGTATTTGTAATTTTTAATCAGATGAATCATCGTATTGACTTCTGAAACGATCCTGGCAGGTAATAGCAGCTTTTCCAGTTCTTCCAGGATGGGAGTACAATGTTTAGGACGTCGTTTTTCAATATGAGGCAACAGGCTGGACAAAATTTGGCGCAATTCGATATCCCCCACGCGTCTTTTTTCCTGAACCGTTTCCTCTGCGGGGAGGTGTTCAACGACCTGTGAGACTTGCAGCCGGGCAATGGATTGCAGTACAAATTGCATCTCCTCCACCAGAATATCTGGAAAAAGATCGTCGGAGCACTCTTTGTTTGATTTAAGTTTCAACTCACACTCTTTTGCAAGCATATAAAGTCTGTTGGCTCCGATGCTGCCAGCAACTCCCTTCAAGGTGTGAGCCAATCGCCAAGCCAATTGATGGTCGCCGCCATGGATGGCCATGCGGATTTCGTTGATGGTATTGGCATGATTTTCCGCAAATTTTTGCAACAGGGTTTTGAACAGCACCATATTACCCGCAACCCTGGCCAATCCGATATCGATATCAATGCCCGGCAAAACCTGGAGTGCCTCTGGATGCGCCTGGGTGGTGGACAATGGGGGCTGTTCGAATGGAATGGCACTGACGACCCCATCCTGGGGTTTGATCCACAGGTTCAGTGTGACATAAAGTTTTTGGGGATCTATGGGTTTTCCAATATGATCATTCATACCAACCGCCAGACAGCGAGCAATGTCATCTGACATGACATTTGCCGTCATTGCAATGATCGGCAGTTGTTCGACATTGTAGGTGTGACGAATTTTTTTGGTTGCATCAAATCCATCCATCTCTGGCATCTGCAAATCCATCAGGACCAAATCGAAGGCTGATGTTTGCGTCATTCGAATGGCTTCCAGTCCATTGCCAACAATAGTAACTGTGATTCCAGCCAATTCAAGCAATTCTTTGGCTACCTGTTGATTAATCTCGTTATCCTCAACCAATAAAATTTTGGCACCTTTGATGTTCAAATGGTTCATATGATGTTGATTGGTCTGCTTTCTTGGATGCAGAAAACTCTCCAGTCCAAATGCGGACATGATCACATCGAACAATGCGGAAATATTGATAGGTTTATCAATATATTTATAATGATCAGCATTTTCAAAATGATGGAGGATTTTCCCACGTTCGGCTATTGTGGTCATCAGGCAGGGAATCAGATTGGGATGGCTCTGATTGGCTTGCACGTGATGCAGCATCTCTATTCCGTTCATTTCCGGCATGTGCCAATCAACCAGCAGCAAGTCGAACGGATTTCCAATGTGAGCGGCTGATTCCAGCTTTTCCAACCCAATCGGTCCAGATGCGGCGACTTCAACATCGAGCGAGAAAGATTGAAGTGTTTTATATAACATTTCACGCGATGTTTGATTGTCATCCACTACCAGGATCCGCTTTCCGAGGGCTTTTTCTGGGGTGGTCAAATACCTGCGTTCAGAATGTTTCGGGATATCGAACCGAATGGTAAATTGAAAGGTAGTCCCCTGCCCCATCTTGCTGTCAACGCGAATCTCGCCTCCCATCAGTTCCACCAAGCGTTTGCTGATGGTCAGCCCCAAGCCTGTACCACCGTATTTTCTGGTCGTGGAGTCATCTGCCTGGGAAAAGGCTTGAAATAAACGGCTTATTTGTTGATCGGTCATGCCAATGCCGGTATCTTTGACCTTGAACCGTAATGTCGAAGTCGTATCTGTCTCTGACACCCTCTCCACAGAGATGACGATCTCGCCGGACTCGGTGAATTTGACCGCATTGCTGCTCAAGTTGATCAAGATTTGTCCCAGGCGCAGAGGGTCGCCTATCAAGGTCCGGGGGACTCCACGGGCCACATAGAAAATGACTTCCACCTCTTTTTGATGTGCCCTCATGGTCGCCATGGTGGAGAGGTCGCGCAACACGTCATCCAGGTGGAAGGCTACGGACTCCACTTCCAATTTACCTGCTTCGATTTTGGAAAAATCCAAAATTTCGTTGATAATCCTCAGCAGCCCATTGGCGGCATTATAGATTTTTTCAAGATAATCTTTTTGTTGGCTGGTCGTTTTGGTTTGCAAACATAAATGGGTCATCCCCAATATGGCATTCATAGGTGTTCGGATTTCATGACTCATATTGGCAACAAAGAGGCTTTTAGCTTTGTTTGCCGCATCCGCTTCACGTTTGGCCTGTTCCAACTTGATAGTCACTTCCTTGAGCGCAGTAATATCCTTGATCATCACAAGCACATTCTGTACTGTATTTGAATCTTTCATAAGAACTGAAGTAGAAACCAGTATGGGAATTTTTGTCTTGTTTGGTTGTATCAGGAACGCTTCTCCATTGTATATATACTTATTTCTTTTCAATACAGATACTAATTCTTGTTCCTTGCCATTGGAGATCGCGACAATCAAATCCCCGATCATGAGGTCCATCACTCCTTGTTGGGTGCAGCCCAAAAGGTCATTTCGATTAAAACGATTGATTATTCCATCTGGCGTCATAATAATCAATGTATCCGATATGGATGATAGAATATTTTCATTGTAGGCATAAGCCTGTTCCAAGTCTCTACTCTTCTCGGCCAACTCTCGTGCCATCTTACCCAAAGCGAGTGCCACGGCACCGATTTCATCGATATTATGCACATAAACATCCGTATTTAAATTCCCTTTCCCAATGGCGACAGTCGCTGCTTTCAAGTCTTTAAGGGGCTTGGTTATGTTTGTTGAGGCAAACGACCAAATCAACAATATCATCATTAAAAATATGATCAATGAAACCAGAAGTCCGCTATGAATAGAATATTCCAGATCATGCCCCATATCTTCAAATGCGGAATCGGTTCTGTTCTTGATGTCTTGCACAATAGCATGTATGAGTTTTCGAATCACTTTGTTTCGTTCGCGCATCTCTTGAGTACGCAATAAAATACTTTGTTCTTGTTCGACAACTTTCAAAAACATCTCTTCATATTTTTTGACTTGATCAAAAATCCATTCTTTATCATATGAAGGGATATCTGAATTACGAATATTGTCTCGTAATGATGCAAGTGAGTTGTGCATTTTTGCAAGGAAAGGAGCTTCCATTCGCACCAAATAATCTTTTTCATGCCTTCTGGCTTGCAGGTAATCATAGAGCGCGTTAGGAACGAATAGTGCGTGAAGGAGCGTATTCAGGGATTGGGATGCATTATCTAAATTTTTGTAATTATTAGTGTCCAGAATGGTATCATTATATTGTCGTTCTTCAGTATATGTCGCCAGCGCATTCATATATTCCAGTATAGTGTCGATAATTTTTTGTTGGGTATTTTTTTCAATTTTAGAGTTCTTTAAATATTTAACGAATTGTGCATGCAGTCGATTAATATCTTCAATATACTGAATTTTATTGCCAATAATAAAATTTTTTTCACTGGTGCGCATCTGTACGAAGAGGCTCTGTAATGGAGCTGTATCATAATTTCCTAACATTGCTTCCAGTGCATGCGCGTTATCTCGCATGACTCCAAATAATCCTGAGTAATAATTCAATCCTTTGGTATTCCATGCCTGGATCAATAACTGGAAGGAGTTCAAAAAAGATCGCATATTTTCTATTATTTTAATTGTCGCTTGCGCCCCTGTCACATTATCATGAATTTCTTGATGAGATTGCAGATTTTCCGCAGCCCCAATAGCCTTGTTCAACAAATCCTCAATGAACTCCGGCTCACCAATTTTTTTTTCCCACTCATCAGAAGCCTTCAACATAAAATCTTCAGTAATTTGAGCCAACTCCACTTCTTGAAAATTAAGCTTAAGGAGTTTCCTGTACGCTTCATTTGATGACATTATAATCGAATAATAAAATAAAATCGTACCAAACAGTACAACAGCCATGACCGCAAAGGTTATTTTTATTTTGGCACTGATTGTGTTCACGTTTCAGTTTCCTTTTATATTATGCTATGTACACCCAAATTTGATTTTGCACGTTGCTCATCTAACGTTTTTTAATTCTTTTCATAAGATCAGCCAAAGGCCAAGCCGGAGGCCCCTCCACAGGAATTTTCTTGTGAGGCGTATTGACATACAGGGAATAAATCTGTCTGGGCTTGATCTGTCCTGAGAGTTTTGCAGACCAGGATTGACCGCTCTCCTGCCACCCCTGTTCCATCAACATGGAGATCTCCCTCGTTGAGATGGTGTGGAGATTGACAAAAAAACCCAGACGTTTAGGGCGTTGCAACCATGAGGCGTATTTGTCAACTTCTCCATAGAGGCCATCCAATAAGATCACCCCCCTGAGTCTGGCATCCAACTCCCATGGATTGGTAAAACCTCGATCCAGGGTATACGCCAACGCTCGGTATCCCCCACTGAAAGCCGCCAGAATCACCGGGGCTTTGGCAAACTGGTTCGCGAATTTTTTGCCCGCATGATGTCGCAGGAGATGACCCACATCGGTCAGCATACGCTTGAATCCCTCGGAGCGATACAGTTTTCCAGGACTGGAATCCATCGCGTTCAATACCAATTGGGGGGCAATCAGAACCACGTTGCGACCAGATGCATTCACCTGTTGCAACAAAGCCATTTCATCCACCAGGGTGCGACGCAATTCCGTATCGTGCCCATGAAAAAATACCAGAATTTCGAAAGGTTTTTTGTAATTGAATCCGGGTGGCATATGAATCAGCACCCGGTTATCCACATAGTGAGGATGTTCTGGATAAGAGACTCCTTCCAGTACAGTATGCATGCGCTCACCACGAACGGGATCCACGCCAGCAAAAAACGGTTCTTTACTGTCCCCGATTTCTCCATCATAAGGGAAAGGAGCGTTTGGCAAGGAGGCCGTCAGGGTCAAATGGCATAATGGTTCCTTTCGACACCATACGTCACTGGTTATCGCGGCCCCTGCCCTCCATGGTAGAAAAAGGGTTGTCAGGACCACACCCAACCTCAACGTGACTGACAGTTTACTACGGCAGGACAAGGACGTAACAAAGCGAAGAAAAAGGGCCATGCCAACAAATAAAGTGCTGCAGCCAGATAGAGATTGGCAGAAAGACCCACGCTTACAGCC
>JAMOBH010000324.1:0-6359 GCA_039908085.1 Magnetococcus sp. YQC-5 | reverse complement strand
TGGGGGGCGGTTCACCGCCCCCCAAGGTTTTTTGTTCAGGATCAATCCGCGTTTTTGACGAACTCAACGCGTCGATTTTCGTCAGCTCTGGGATTGTTTCTTTTCAGCAATTGACTGGAGCCCTCGCCGGAAACGGTAATACGGGAGGGGTCGATCTGATATTTTTCGACCATATACTGTTTGACCGCTTCAGCGCGGCGCAACGACAAAGGCCGATTGACGGATTCTCCACCAGTAACATCCGTATGTCCGCTGATATGAATATTCATGTCAGGTTTTTGTTGCAAGGCCTGACCAACAGGATCAGCAAATGTTTGTGCTTGTTCTGTCATTTCAGCGGAACCGCTGTCAAAGTAAATGGGCAAAGCAACAACTTTGGTCTTTTTGCCGCTCTGACTGGCACTCTGATGGCCACTTTGACTGGCACTTTGCGAGGGTGCTTTGGCCTGTTTTTTTGCAGGTCTGACCTGTTCTTCATCATGGGCCGGAGCCGGAGCTGAGGCTACTGGCGGTTCAAACGTCGGGGTGACCTCTTGACGCGCCTGGGCGGGTGTTGGGGGAGGTGCACTCGTATCAGCCGCAGAAGGGGGTGCGAAATCCGATTCCCCTTCCACCACAATGGCGCGGGTTTTTTTGGTGCCCATGCCACGGAATTTGGTTTTTGGTTTTTCGCCCAAGGCTTCCAGGACTTCAGCGGCATTGGGTGGATCCTGGAACATGGTGGTTGCTTTGCCAGCCTCACCAGCCTGAGCATAGGATGGGATCAGTGCCAAGCCCAGGAGCAAGGCGGATATTGGTAATAGGTGACCTGTTTTCAAGCTTTTCATGGACCCTCTCCTAACAAAGATTTTTGACCAGTCTTGACTGATTGCAGCCACAAAGTCGGCACGGAGACTTTTCAAAATCGTGTTATAGCTTATACTCTGCGCGGCCACAAATGGCGTTTTTTTCATCCGACACCCCAAACAAAATGTTCGTGATGGCCGCGCAAAGTATCTATCCGACAGAATCAAAGCATGTGCTATTTGACTCTTACTTTGATGCGTTTGACACCCGGCTTGTTGGCTGTCACTTTGGTACTGCGCTCCAACATGGTTTTTTCAATATCATCCAGGCTGCGGACTTGCATTCTGGTCAGTTCTTTCACGCGCCACTCGGCAGGCAGCAGAGAACTGATATCAGAGTCGCTGGCCATGCACATCACTTCTTCTTCCACACCGGACTTGCTGAAAGCCAGGGAAAATCTGGGGCCATCATCCGCTTCTCGCATCGGAGGAATGGAGACAGTCAGACCTCCTTGCAGCTGTTTGTCTGGTTGAAAGCGATTCGGATAGATTTGGGCAATGACGCCATCGCCATCCTTGTAGTAACAATAGGGATAGCCGTTGCGGGAAATGGAGAGGCTGAGTTGGAGCTTGTCACCCACTTTGTAGGCCACGCCGGTTTTTTCGTTGGAAGCCACGAGACGAACGCCAATCGGGTCAGGTGCTGAGACGCGGGCAGGGGGTTTGGGTGGCTCGGTGGGCATGGCAGCCATGTTGACTTTCCCTTGCATCAGGGACTCATAGACCTCAAAGGAGACATTCCCGTTGGGAACCATGTTGCGATCCGTCTGGTATTTGGCGATGGCCGAACGGAGTTGTTCATTTTCCTGACCGTTCACGCCGCCTTGATAATGTCCACTGCCTGCCAGACCAGCCTGAATGAACTTGATGCGGTCAGGTTTGGGCATCATGTCATACCATTCCCGGAGCTGTGAGCGGACCTGAGGATTGTTGCCTTCGATTTCCAGACAGGTCCAGTAGGGGACTTTGGTCCATTTGCCGATCAATTCGATCATGCCCAATTGGACCAGGGTGCGTACAGCCTGTCCGGTGCTTTCCGAGCTGTCCTGTCCCACATTGAATTGAATGCCCGCCTTGACAATTTTTCCAGTGCCGGCCCCTGCATCCATGCCTTTGCCAGAGCGACTGACCGCCAGCATGTTGGAGGCGTGAATCCCTGGGATGTTGGTGCGAGAGGCCATGTCCATGAGCAGCATGTCCATGGTCACAGAGGAGACGCTACGGTCACGGGATGCGCCGATGTCGATGATTCCCGTGGTAATGGCACCGCCCTCTTTGCCGGACATCACGGTGTCATCGACTTGGCTGATGGATCCGCGAATATAGGCGATGGGCCATTCACCGGTAAATTTGTTCTGACTCATCATTTTTTCGGTCAAATAATTCACCGAGTCCATGCCACTGGTTTGATCCAGGTCGATGTAACGGATGGCTCCGCTGGCGGCACTCATGCTGGAAATGGTGGTCATCAGCATGTCTTTGACACCCAGTTTGACTTTGCCTGTGGCATCATCCATGTTGCTGCTGGTGAGACTGAAGCCTTTTTTTCTGTGTTCCAGGAATAAATTATCCATGCAACGCAGGGCTTCGGAAAAGCCGGTCAGATTGCGGATGGGCATGGTTTTGGGTTGCATGGTGGTGGCGACTTTTTCTGGTTCCGGCAGGCTGCCGCCACAGGAGGCCGTGGTCAATGCTGCCAGACCAATGCAGGTCCATTGGGCCAATTTATTGAAATATTTCTTATTTACAGACACTGATCACATCTCCTTTGACAACGGTATTGATTTCCCGTGGTGCCATGGCTCCTTTTTGGACCGTGACATTACCTATATTGGTTCCGCATTTGGCTGGTTTGGTCAAAGGCTGTTGACGTAAAGCCTGTCCTTGCCGATTGGCTTCGGCTTCTGCGCGCATCATTTTGGATGCGGTTCCGGCGTCCATGTCACGACGTTTATTCAGGTCATCTGCCAAGACTGATGATGCCATGGTTGCCGTCAAGATGGTCACCATCAGAATCCATTGTCTTTTCATTGATGATTCTCCTGGCTAGGGTTTGATAAGTAATTAAACAAACACGGTCACTATCCATAAAAGAATGGTTAGTGACCGTGAATTTATGCGATTTGACTCTGGCTGGATAAGGGCAGTGACCGGCCCTGAGGGGCAGGACAAGGGCAGTCAAGAGTGCTTATTTGCCTTGCATGCCACCAACGCTGAGCTGGGAATTGTTTCCGCTGCCTTCGACACTGTTGGCGACACCACCTTTGACGTTGGTATTGGATTTTGTATTGCCTTTGACTTGAACTGTGCCTTGGATACCGCCCACATTGGTGGTAGCTTTGTTGTTGGAGCCTTTCACATTTTGTTTCACGCCACCTTCAACATTGGTGTTCAATTCAGTGTTGCCCTGCACCTGGACAGCTCCGCCACTTTGGGCTTGTCCGGTGGGGGCCTGAATGGCTCCGGCAGCCCAGACTGAAGAGACGCCAAAACCGGCAATCACGACGGCAACAAAGAGTTGTTTCAACATTTTTTTCATTTAGAGGCTCTCCATGGGATAGATGTATAGTATGTTTCGAATGGATATCAAACGGATTGGCCAGGAATGGCATTTGAAAAGAGTTTGCCAGATTTTGGTTTTGAGGCCGGCATTGGATTGCGAACTGGCAAACTCTTTTCAAGGGAGATTATTTGCCCTGCATACCGCCCACGTTGAGCTGGGAGTCGTTGCCGCTGCCTTCAACCGTGTTGGCAACTCCGCCTTTGACGTTGGTATTGATTTTGGTGTTGCCTTGGACTTGCACGGTTCCCTGCATACCGCCCACGTTGGTGGTGGCTTTGTTGTTGGAGCCTTTCACACTCTGTTTCACGCCACCATCGACATTTGTGTTCATTTCGGTATTGCCTTGAACCTGCACTGCCCCGCCCGGCTGGGATTGAATGGAACCGGCAAAGGCTGCGCCAGCCATCATGAGGGACACTGCGAAAACGGAAACCGCGATTTTTTTCATCCTGACATCTCCTTGTTGATTTTACATGAATTTAGGTAGCAAATGGAAATGGTCTGCTGCCCATGATGTTTATGAACCATTAGATACAATCTAATTGTATTTTACCTTTTAGTCAAGCATTTTTTCAACAATTGATACGTCACGTTGTGTAACAGAAAGTTCTCTGTGATTTCAATATGTTGTATCAAGTTGTCAGCCGTTTCGGTCCGGGGGCTGTCTGTTCTCAAGGTATGCGGTGCCCCATTTTTTTTGACTTATTTTTCCCCGGTATAAGAACCATGAATCCCCATTTTATAGACTTGACCAGACAAATGGGTATACAACAGGCCGAGGGTGGCTTCCGCCTCTGGTTTGCCATCGATCTGTTTCAGTGCTTGATGCAATCCGGTCAGGGGTGCGGCACTGGCGATGGCCACCACGTGATCGGCCCCAAGGGGTGGTTCGGCCTTCATGTTCAAAGTATAGGGTTTTCCCAATGGAATTTCCAGCGGATCCTTGATTTTTCCATCGTTCAGGGGATAGAGAAAATTGACGGTTCCATCTGATGCCAGATTGAACAAAGTGAAAAATGTTTTGTCGTGGCCTTCGATTGTGTAAGTCATTTTTGACCCAAGGGGATGCACGCCATCATGGGGTTTGAGGCTGATGCTCAGGCTGTGCCCTTCGCTGATTTTCTTGATCGCTTCCACAGCGCGCCATTTGTCAATGACTTTTTGCACATCGGGCAATTGGGTGGTTTCATCGTCCGTGTTTGCGGGGGGGTCTTCTGCGCGACCACGGCCACGGGTGAGGATGGAGGATGGGCCAATATGGGCGGCCTCATCTCCCAGAGCGGTTCTGATGATGCGTTCATTCACGTTCCAAATCAGATTGGCTTGAGCATCCGAACTGTTGGAAGGGGTTGGCGCATCTTCCGTTCTGCCCCGACCTCTGGTGATGGGGGCAGGCGTTCCGGCGGTTGGTTCCACCAGGGTGACCCCTTTGAGCTTTTCCACCAGAGAGGGGGGGGCTTTTTGGGCGTTCATGATGGCGAAACGGAGTTGCGGAGGTGATTTCGCAATCTCCAGGGGAGATGTTTTTTCTGTTTTTTTGCCAGGGCCAACAGGCACGCTGACACTGCGGGATTTGCCCAGGGCTGAGGGGTGTTGCATGCCTTCGGATTGCATGCGAATGGTCTCCACAAGATAGTGTCTCAGTTCTTCGGCAGAGATTTGTCCATCTCCATCGGTATCGCCCGCACCTCGCAAAGCCTTGGCAAAGGCCCAACTCAAGGCACCCCTGGTTTGGCCATCGATCTCCATTTCCGGTGCCTGTTCGTCATCCCGCACCGCGCCGATATAAAACAAATTGGGTTGTTCTTCAAGCATGTATTGGTGGGCTTTGGGATCAATGGGTGGCAAACGGTCATCCTTGATCTCAGGATAGCGGGCAAAGCGTGTTTTGTGTTTGACCATGGGTTTGCCGCCACGGGTCATGGTGCCTGAGTGACAGGAGTCGGCGATCATGATCACTGAGCGGTTTTTGTCCAGTGCTTTTTTCAGCATGGCCGAGACTTCATCATCAAGGATGCGTTCGAACGTCCCGGCTCCTTCCCATTGAAAGCCTCCCAACAGGAAGACGGAATCTTTGCCGCTTGGTTCCGAACCTTTGACATGTTCCTCCTCACGACCTCCGTGTCCGGCATAGCTGAAGATGATCGTATCACCAGCCTGGCTTTTGGTGAGCAGTTCGTCCCAGGATTTCATGATGTTGTTACGGTTGGCTTCCTTGTCCAACAGCAGTTTGACATCTTTGGCTCCGGCTGTTTTCAAGGCATTGTTGATGTCTTTGGCGTCGTTGGTTGCTCCATCCAGGCTTTCCAGTCCTTTGGTCGATGTGTATTCATCAATCCCAACCACCAAGCCATACAGATCGGCTTGCACCTCGGATGCAATCAGAGAGAGACCTGTTGCCAGGAATAGAGCTGTTTGACGTAATATGCTTTTTTTCTTCATGACAAAATATTCCTTGTGTTTGTGTCAGGTGATTTTCCATTGAAGGTGTGACAAATGATTGGTGGGTCCAGGGGCGAGAGCAACTGGTGGGGTTTGGGGCAAAGCCCCAATCAATCCATTTTGGCAACATTTTCAAATTGTCCCGGCATATATGCTTGGCCAGTTGGGTTTGAAACAGAACTGTTTTTTTAAAAGTGTTGACACTGAGTGTCGTCATACACGATCCGTAAACACAGCGTCCAGGGTGGTGGCATCCAACATGCGCAAGGTCCATGCTTCCAGAACGGATGGTTCTGCTGTGAGAATGTTTTTACTGGCCCAGTCGGGTATGGCACCAAAGCGGTATTGCAACATGCGCGTCAGAATGTCTGCTTTGCCTTTCTGCACGCCTCTGGTTTCTCCTCTTTCCTCGCCAATCTGGATGCCTTCTTCCACGCCTTCCATCCGAGCATTGATGACCGCCCCACGAGCATTGATAATGGCAATACAAGCATTTTCGTACAGTTCCA
>JAMOBH010000323.1:0-6366 GCA_039908085.1 Magnetococcus sp. YQC-5 | reverse complement strand
AACCGCCTTGCGCTCCATTACCTATCGCAATACCAACGACAGCAACCCAAGTGTGGCCAATCGGACCGTGACCTTCTCGGTCACGGACGGCAATTCCAATGGCGAAGGAACCGGATCTCTCACCACCCGTGCCAGCCGTGACATCATCATAGCCAACAAGACTCAACTGAACCCCGACTCGATAGCACCGGAACCGATTCTCAGTGATGCACTTCCAAATGACATTCAACAAGATCCAACAACCGATTCTGGCATTCCAAATCTGACATCAGACATCGTTACACCGGAACCGATTATCAATAGAGAGGTCACTGATCAACTGCCCCGTGACATTCAAACAGATCAAACGACCGGGACATTCCCTCTCACATCCACAATTGACACAGTCAAAGAGAGTCAACCAGAAGCGGCTCCTGTTGTACCGGAACCGATTCAAACCGCAACATTGGAACCCTCTTCCTCTGGCAGAGAGGTTGAACAGATTCCCAGTGAGCTTCCAGCGGGGACCACTACCACCGGTCCCACGCCTTCTGACCAGACATCCACTCTTGACACAGTCAAAGAGAGTCAACCAGAAGCGGCTCCTGTTGTACCGGAACCGATTCAAACCGCAACATTGGAGCCTTCTTCCTCTGGCAGAGAGGTTGAACAGATTTCCAGTGAGCTTCCAGCGGGGACCACTCCCACCGGTCCCACGCCTTCTGACCAGACATCCACTCTTGACACAGTCAAAGAGAGTCAACCAGAAGCGGATCCTGTTGTACCGGAACCGATTCAAACCGCAACATTGGAGCCATCTTCCTCTGACAGAGAGGTTGAACAGATTCCGAGTGAGATTCCACCGGGGACCACGCCCACCGGTATTACGCCTTCTGACCAGACATCCACTCTTGACACTCTCAAAGAGAGTCAACCAGAACTTGATCCTGTTGCACCGGAACCGAACCAAAATGTGACATTGGAGCCTTCTTCCTCTGACAGAGAGGTTGAACAGATTCCGAGTGAGATTCCACCGGGGAGCACTCCCAGCGGTCCCATGCTTCCCGATCAGACTTCCAGTGAGACTGACAAAGAGAGTCCACCAGAGCCTGATCCAGTGGCACCGGAACCGATTCAAATCTCGATTGTGCCACTTTCTCCTGCTGAGATGGGTATTGATGAGGTTCCTGGTGACATTCAGCCAACATCAACAATCACAGCAGCTCCTGACCAGGTGCCAGCACCGATAGAACCGGCGCAAGAGATTCAAGCTGAATCCAACGTGCAACCCGATGGGCCGGAACCGATTCCAGCATCCGTGTTGCAACCTTCTCCAACGGTTGTTGTGCCAGAATCCATCCGCATTCCAGGCCATGATTTGGATGCTGCAACTCAATTTGCATTTTCTCAGGTCAAGGATTACGATCACGCTCTGGACAATCCATATTTCATACCCGATGCCTCAGCGGATGGCCAATACAAGATTGATGGAGATGCAACGGATCCATTACTGCGCCTCCATGGAGTTTCTGGGACGGATGGAGATGATGCGGAATTTCTGAGTAACATTCTGGTCAAAAGATCAGAGCTGGATACAGGTGGCAGTCGTACTCTGACAACAGATGATAGTCATGAAAGTCAGTCAGGCCCCAAAAGATCAGAATTGAAAATCGGCACCACCCTGAGGAATCATGATGCACACGTTTACATGCCATCTTTGGCGGATGATGAGCAAAAAAGCCAACGGGGTATTGCGGGATATGGTCTGATTGAGGCAAAAGGGGAAGAGAGAGGGATGCCTGGTCTGACCAGCCAATTGAACAGTTATGGTCCCAAAGCGTTTCAAGCCGAATTGCAGGATCTGATGCAGACGATCAAAGATGCTGTGAATTGATGGCACATTCATTGCTTGATTTGTGATGAGCTGGATTCACTTGAACTCATCACAGAGCAATGATGTCTCAATTTTTCATGATGGCGAATCGCGGTCACTTGATCTGGCTTTGGTTGACGCTGGTTGGCGTTCTGGCTGGAGGAGTTGCCATTTCTGGAGAGTCGGGCAACAACCTGGAGGTTGTAGCGGATTCGGATGGCAAGACGGAAATTCGTGCTTATTTGGTTCCGAAGCTTCAGACCACGTTATCGTCACATATTGATGCGGAAATTCAACGGTTGTCGGTCAAGGAAGGGGATACGTTTACCGAAGGATCGCCTTTGGTGATTTTTGATTGTACGACGCTGAAAGCCCAACTCAACAAGGCCCAAACAGTATTCAATGCTGCCAGGGACAAAAACCAGGTTATGCAACGATTGGCCACTTTGCATTCTGTGGGAACCATGGAGGCGGATGCCAGTCTGTCCGAACAAAAACAAGCAGAGGCAGAACTGAAACTGCAGGAATCGCGAGCGCGTGGTTGCCAGATCTCAGCCCCTTTTACGGGTCGGGTTGCCACGTTATCGGTTCGAGTCAATCAATATGTGACAACTGGACAGGTTCTCATGAAGATCCTGGACCATCGTCATCTTGAAATGGAAATGATTGTTCCCTCCCGATGGTTGACATGGCTGAAGCCAAAAAGCAAATTTTTCTTGCACATTGATGAGACCGGAAAAAAATATCCAGCTCAAGTGACGCGTCTGGGGGCGGAAGCCGACCCGGTGAGTCAGTCTGTCAAGATTGTCGGCGAACTGATTGGGACGCATTCCAATTTGATACCTGGGATGAGTGGTGCGGCCTCATTTACTTTTCCAGAAGGCGTGACGGAGCCGCCTCGCATAACTGAGGCTGTTGGCAAGCCAACTGGCCCTTCCATGACGACTTCTTCATCCACCCCCTGACTTGACGGACGCCAACGATGCCGGTGCAAGGGGAAAAACTCATCCTTGGCCTTAGTGCCTTGCTGCAACTGGGCAAACGCGCCTTTGCCGCAGAGGATGAAGCTGCATTTGGTTTTCTGGTTGTCAACGAGACCCACCTGATGACGCCTTATCGGCAGGCTGTTTTGTGGCGGTATTCCAAACACAAAACCGGAGAAGTGGTTGCGGTTTCCGGTTCACCTGAACCCAACATCCGTGCTCCTTATGTTACCTGGTTGACTCGTGTTTTTAGTCAGGAAAGCATGCATCAACATAAAACCCCCATTTGCATCACAGCGGCCAACGTCAAAGGGGAAGAAGGGGAGGCATGGGAGCACTGGTTGCCAGCGCATGGCATCTGGGCACCCTTGATCAGTGGGGTTGGTGAACGGTTGGGGGGGTTGTTGCTGGTCAAATCCGTGCCCTGGACCGACCCTGAAATCAAGCTGATCGGCAAACTGGCAGATGCCTATGCCAATGCCTGGGAATTGGTCATGAAGCGTGCCCGCGAACGGCATGGCATTCAATGGAAAGCCTTGTTTTTTGCCCATCGGCCTTGGATCAGGATCGGCAGTGTCTTGATGATTGTGCTGATTTGTTTTCTGCCGGTGCATCAAACGGCTCTGGCACCAGCCAGGGTCATGGCCATGGAACCAGCTCCCGTGCGTGCCCCTATGGATGGGATTGTGAAGCAGTTTCACATTGCGCCCAATCAGATGGTCAAAAAAGGAGATCTTTTGTTCACGTTGGATGAGGCTGCGCTGGACAACAAACTGGCTGTGGAAAGTAAAACTTTTGATTTATATCAAGAAGAATACCGACAAATTCTCAAGCAGTCGGTCACAGACCATGAGAGCCGTGCGCAAAAAAAAATCCTGGAAAAACGTATGGAGAAGCAGGCTGCGGAAGCCGAGGGTGTACGTATTTTATTGAATCGTATTCAAGTATTGGCACCTCGGGATGGGGTGGCTCTTTTTGATGATGTCAACCATTGGGTAGGCAAGCCTGTTTTGATTGGAGAGCGGATTTTGGAAGTTGCCGATCCCAAATCTGCGGAATTGGAAATTCATCTGCCTGTTTCGGATGCCATTGAGATTGCACCTGATGCCAAAGTCATTTTATATCCCAACATGGATCCATTGAATTCCTGGTTGGGCAGCGTGACGCGAATTGGTTACAATGCCCAGGAAATGGAAGGGATTCTCTCCTATTCCATCAAGGCGCGCTTCATGCCGGAGAGGGAACCGCCCAGGATTGGTTTGCGTGGGACAGCCAAAATTGAGGGCCGACAGACCACGTTGTTTTTTTATTTGTTTCGGCATCCTATGGCACTTCTGCGGCAACGGCTGGGACTGTGAGCGAGACGCCACCAGATACCGGCAGGCCTCCGCCACTACGGGAGGAATTGCATTTGTTTCCTGGGCCACGTGGCACGGACGGGGCACCGACCTGGACATTGCGCGACCCGGCCACCAACCAGTTTTTTCGGCTTGGTTGGCGGGAATTTGAAATTCTCTGCCGATGGCGACGCGGTGGACCCAACCGGATAGCTGAACTGGTTTCTGCCGAAACCACGCTGGAGACCACCCCTGGAGATGTACAGGAACTGGTGCGTTTTCTGCTGAGTGCCAATTTGTTGCGACCGCAGGGTGAGCGTGGTTTGACACGGTTGGCCAAGCACATGGAATCCACGAAGCAAACCTGGTTTCAGCAACTGCTGCACGCCTATTTATTTTTTCGAGTCCCGCTTTTCAATCCGGATCGCATGCTGCGTAAAACCTTGCCCTGGGTGCGATGGGCTTTTTCCAGGAAATTTTTCATAGCCAGTGGCATGGCAGGAGTGATTGGACTGCATTTCATCACCCGTCAATGGGAAATCGCCATGGCGACCTTCAGTGAGACGGATATGTTTACTGAAGTATTATTTATCACTTTTGCCATGTTTTTGACCAAGGCGGTTCATGAATTGGGGCATGCTTATGCGGCCATTCGTTATGGTTGTCAGGTTCCGACCATTGGAGTGGCCTTTTTGATGTTGTTGCCGATTTTATATACGGATACCAGCGAGGTATGGAAGCTGGCATCACGTAAGCGACGGTTGGTGGTGGCTGCGGCAGGCATCAATGCTGAACTGGCATTGACGGCATGGGCTGCGCTGATTTGGGGATTGTTGCCTCTTGGAGGGATGAAGGACGCGCTTTTTTTTATTGCCACGGTGAGTTGGATTTCCACATTGTTGATGAATGCAAGTCCATTTTTACGTTTTGATGGTTATTATTTGCTTTCAGACTGGCTGGGTATTGACAATCTTCATGACCGTGCCGGGTTATTGGGGAGGTGGAAACTGCGGGAAATGTTTCTGGGGCTGGGTGCCCCTTTTCCTGATGCCGCGCTTTATGATCGTCGTCGATTGTTGATTTTTTTTGCCTGGATGACATGGATTTATCGGTTTTTTTTGTATTTTGGGATTGCCATTGCTGTTTATCATTTATTTTTCAAGATTTTGGGAATTATTCTCATGGCTGTTGAAATGGGTTGGTTTCTTGTGCGTCCCATTTGGAGTGAAATCCGGGTTTGGTTTCGACCTGAGACCCATTTACGATTCAACACCAGGGTGATTGTGAGTCTGAGTGTGGTGGTTGGATTGATTGGTTTATTGGCCATGCCCTGGAAGATATCCATTCAAGCTCCTGGGGTATTGCAACGTGAGAAGCAGGTCACACTCTATAGTCCGGCCCCGGCCCAAATAGAGACCGTGAGGCGTGCTGAGGGGGATCTGGTCAAACAGGGACAGATTCTACTACAGTTGGTTTCATTGGACCTGAAGAATCAACTGGAAAAGGCGCGTCTCAAAGTCGAGATGTCCCAGTGGAAGCTGAATTTTCGTGGCATGGATCGCATGCTGTTAAAACAGGCTCCTTTGACGGACCGGGAATTGGACATTGACTTGAGCCACTATCAGGAACTGAACCGGCAATGGGAAAGACTGACCGTGACAGCTCCTTTTGATGGTTGGATTTCGTTTTTGGGCAAGGATATCAAGCCAGGGGTTTGGATAGGAGCATCCGAACCGCTTTTGCGTCTGGCTGATCCTTTTCAGTGGCATCTGATTGCTTATGTGCGTGAGACGGATCTGGTCCATATTCAGCCTGGAGCATCTGGCAGGTTTCTGCCAGATGGGATGGATTGGGATCCGATTGACTGTTTGGTTCAATCCATTGCCCCGGTTGGAGCCACCACGTTGGAAGAGATTTCGCTGGTTGGACATTTGGGTGGTGCTGTCCCGGTACGCAAGGACGAGCAAGGTCAATGGATTCCAACCACCGCTGTTTATCGTGTACTTTTGCAACCCACCGAGTCGTTTACCCCTCCCCGCCACATTTTGCGTGGTTCTGTGGTCTTGGAAAGTCACACAAGCCGCAGTTTGTTATCCCGTCTTCGTCGCACTCTTTTGGAAATTTTGATTAAAGAAGCAGGCTTTTAATGGTTGATTTTTTTTTAAATATTAAAAAAAAGGGTGGGGGGTTTGGG
>JAMOBH010000322.1:0-6370 GCA_039908085.1 Magnetococcus sp. YQC-5 | reverse complement strand
ATTTAAAAAAATAAAAAAAAAGGGTGGGGGGTGTTGGGGGGCGGTTCACCGCCCCCCAAGGTCTTCATTCGATGATCTTGTTGATCATATCAGTCGCATCATTGTTGATCTTGATATGATACCTTGATACCTGTTTACGGTTCAAGATGACATACGATCCGGCAGCGGAAACCACTTTTTCATCCGATGATTTGGTTCCTGAAATGATTTTTCGTGCCAGGATGGCAGCCTGTCTGCCGATGGTGGGGATATCCACCGAGACGACCAGAACCGCGCCATATTGAGCAAACAACTCGTTATAAGCCACCACAGGCTTACGCAACTGATCTGCGGTCGTAAAGATCATTTGTACCGCTTCTTTGCTGGCAAGAACGACCGGATCGGAAATCAACCACAAGGCATCGGTTTCTCCCAACAGGATATTTAATTTATCACGCAATTGTGATGGATTGGTAATGGGTCTGGCCAAAATGTCGAATTGCCATGCCTTGGCTTCCTGGGAGGCGGCTTCCACCCATTCCATATTGACCTCTGGGTTGTACAAGACCCCAATGCGGTGCAGATTGGGAAACAACGAACGCATCAAAGAAAACTGCATGCCCGACATTGGTTCATTGGAAACGCCCAGGGCATATTCACCCACTGGAAAACGTCGCCAATTGATTACTGCCGCAAACACCTGGCGGATGTTCTTGAATTGTTCATTGGCCAGCGTGTGTGCCTGGGAACCGATGTTGAAGATGACATCAGGTTGATATTTCTTGACAATATCAACAATTTTTTCTGATGCATCCTCTTTTCCCTGCATGTCCACCACTTGGGATGGTCCACTCCATTGTTGCAGAAATTCTTTTTGGATATCTACATAACGTTTGACTGTAGAATTTGAATTGATAAGCAATACTTTTTGTTCCGCCGCATTGGCCATTTCTGGAAATGTCATCCAGAACAGAAGCATCAAGGCAATGATCCGCCCCTGTTGCACCCAAGTCGATAATCGCGATTGTTTCATAGAATGGGAACCTTTTTATTCTATTGGTTGAGAAACTGTTCTTCGGCAGGCGATGGGGGACGGAATTGATCCAATCCGATCAGGCGCAAGGCGGTTTCCCCTTTTTCCGATTGATTCATGGTCAGAAACAGATTCATCAATTCCACACTGCGGTCTGTTTTGGATGCTTTGACAGCCAAAACTGGAAGCGGGATTTCTTTGCTTTCCGCCAGCACTTGCAACTGTTCAAATTGGGTGGGGTTGATCTGGCGCAAGTGGTTCCAACCGTGTTCCGAGGCCAGAGCCGCGTCGGACATTTTGAATGCCACGCTCATCAGGGCATCCAGATCCTTGGGAACCCGCAAAATGCTGAATTTTTTTGGCTTCCATTTTCCAGTCTGCACCGACATTTCAGCAAGCAACTGCGTGGCAAAGTCTTGCGACGTGGCGGATGCAATGTTGATGTTATCGGATCGTTCATTTTCACCTTTACGGGAGACTAGAAGTTTTTTCTGGCTGGAACGCTCCTTGCGGGCACCGATCAACAGTGGACGCAATGGGGTGCTGTTCCGCAATGTCTTATAATACCAGCTTGAAATCAAGAAAGAGGTCTCTTCTGGAGTTTTGCTGCCCATGGTTTTTTCAAAGGCGTCCACGCTGTTGTTTGGTATAAAACGAATGGTGCCTTTGTCAGCCAAAAACTGGTTGAATTTTTCCTCCAGTGCCAGAAAATTGTCAATGCTGATTTCCGGGTTGTAGTATAAAATGCGCGTGGCCTGCACAGGTTCGGCAAGGCTTTCCACAGACCAAAATACCACAGCAGCGAGGATCATGCCGATCCACTGGTGTAAATACTTGTCTTGTTTATGATGCGCAGCAAGTGTTTGCATTTTGATTCACAATCAAGCAGTCTGTTAAAATTTAAGAGTAAATCCAGCCATCAACTCCCGGCCAAGGCCGCGATTGGGCGAACCTGTGGCGATGGTTTCCTCGTTTTTTTGATTGAGCAGATTGTTCACGATGAAATTCAATTCCAGAGGACGCCGGTCTCCCATGCCGAATGTGGTCAAAGGTGGGGTGTAATCCATCCGGGTGTTGATGAACAGGGATTCGGGAACGTCGTATGGCGTCCCTTGACTGATACGTCTTGCCCGTCGATTTTCTGGAACGATCTGGGAATCCAGCCATTGCAGTTCCAGAGATGCGCGCAGGTTTTCTGTTGCATCCACATAGACCCCGGCTCCGAGCTTGAATTCAGGGGCATAAAGAAATTCCATCAGTCGGCCCCCTCCATCTTTTTTTGTCCCTTGCTGTCTTTGTTCCTGGTAGGCGATGTTGCCAAAGACAGAAAACAGGGTGTTCAGACGACTCCGTATCTCCAGTTCCCCACCATGAATTTTGGCGGTATCCGGGTGGTTCTCAAAGTGATTCCATGTGTTTCCACCCGTCACGGTGGCGGGCAGGTTGGCGATGACAATGAATTGATCCACTTGTGAATAATACAAATCCGCTTTGATGACCGTATCTTTGGTAAGGTGATGCTCAATACCAAGGTCGTAGGTTTCAATCTTTTCCGGTTGCAAATCAGGATTGGATTTGAATTTGGAATTGACTCTTGCCACTCCGGCAGCTGAAATGATATTGAAGTACCCGCTTGATAAATACATTTCAGTGAAGGATGGATAACGATACGCCCGGCTCCATCCAGTTCGTAGCGTGGTATTGGGTGTGGCCTGATAGACGGCAGACAACCTTGGGGAAATTTTGGCGTCAAAAAGCTCTGGATCTGTTTGGCCGTCGTAACGCACACCCAAGAATAAATTGAGTTGATTGTTGAGCAGCATGACCCGATCTTGCAGGTAGTAGGCAGTCTTTTGATATTTGGGGACCATTTTGCTTCCGGTCAATACATCCACGTGATCTTCGGCATCAATCTGACGCCAATCCACACCCAGCATCAACTCTTGCATGGGAAGTGCCTTGGTGATGGCGCGGACATCGGCGATCATCTGGGTTCCGTGATCAACCACTTCATTGGCTTTTTGCACGTTGCTGGGATAATCATGACACCCTTCGCAACGATTGCTTTTCTTTTGTGAATGAGACAAATCCCCTTGGATGGTGATTGGAATGCTTGTAAATTTTTGTTCGCCTTTTAAGGCGGTGATGGAGATCTTTTGCTTGATATGATCCGCGCTACGGAAAGTACCCGTTCCAAGTGTTTGGTTGAACCCTTTTGTATCATCATCATGACGATAATGGGTCAGTTCCCATCCTTTGATCCCCCCTTTTAAAAACAGATCCTTGCCTACGGCTTCCGAGTCGGATTCCTTCCAGAGATGCATGGGCAACTGATTTTTCAGATATTGCGCGGAGATCAGGTAGGATTTGTCGTTGTGTATTCCGCCATATTGAATGGAAACATCTTTAGTTTTTTGATTGCTGATTAAAGTCTTGACTTTTCCACCGTCCAAATCCGCGCCAGAAATCGTCACGATGTTGATCACTCCCCAGAAGGCATTTTCCCCGTAAAGAGCGGATCCTGGTCCACGTATCACCTCGATTTGTTTGACGTTTTCGATAGAGAAAAAGTCGGTTCCCGGTTGCATGAGGAATCCACCAGTCACCGGGGAGTTGTAAGGAACGCCGTCGATGAGTAACAACACCCGGTTGGAAATGGGATTCTGGCCAAATCCTCGGATGGCGAGGGTTTGCATCATGGGGTTCCAACGGACATTGACCCCTGGAACCAGGCGCAGGAGGTCTGGAATGGATGTGGCACCAGAACGTCGAATTTGATCATAGGGAATGACGGTCACCGGGGCAGGCGACATGGAAACCGGGAGTTCTGTCTTGGTGGCGACTGTGGATTTCTGTTCGTTGTGCAGAAAGGCCAGTTCCGCCTCCAATGCTTTGTCCAAGACTTCGTCTTCCGCCCAAGAGTGCCAGGACAAGAAACAAACATATATAATAAGAATCTTTGCAAGTTGTTTCTGCATAAGTTCATGACCCGTATGCTTGAGTGTTCGGTATGAGTATAGGCCTGATCTGGTGATATTTAAATAACTCGTAGTATGATTGCAAGGTTGATTTATATTTGTATATTGATATTGATCCAATTATGCAACTGGATCTTATAGCACGAAAAAAAAATCATTTGCAACTTGTTATGTAACGTTGTGGTCTTTTTTTTCATGCTTCGTGAATTGAATTTTAGTTTTTGTTTGTTTTATTTTGAATATTGCAAGATAAAAATAAAAACAAAAAAACAAAAAAATAAAAAAAATAAGTATTTAATTTTTAATTTTTGCAAAATAAATATTATTTATTGTGTGTCAAACAAAAAAATTGCTTTGCTGCGACGACTGCTGGATTGAAAATGGCAAGTGGGATAGAATTTTGTTTGATTTGGAAAAGTTTGAATTCTAGTGGTTGAGCATCATGACCGTCAAAACAGAGGAATGAAACCATGAATGAACCATATGTTGAATCTGGGGGATACTGTCAGGCTGGAATGGGTTTTGAAAAGAGTATTATAATATGACACGTAAAATAGGTGTGCTGTTGACGCAATTGGGCACCCCGGACGCACCGGAACCGCATGCGGTACGACGTTTTTTGCGGGAATTCCTTTCTGACATGCGGGTGGTGGACGTGTCCAGATGGCTTTGGCTCCCGCTGCTGCATGGCGTCATTTTACCCACCCGGTCTCCTCGTTCTGCTGCCTTGTATCAAAAAATCTGGCGTTCTGACGGGGTTTCACCGTTGCTTCATTACTCACAGGTCGTGACCCATGGGGTTGGTCAACGACTGGGGCAGGGCGTTCAGGTGCGCCTTGGCATGCGTTATGGTCAACCGGGAGTGGCTCCCATTCTGCATGCCATGGTTGCAGAGGGGATTCGGCGTATATTGATCGTGCCATTGTTTCCCCAGTACTCTTCAGCTGCCACAGCCTCGATCACCGATGCAGTCTGTGCGACCTTTGGGCAGACCCGTTATCAACCCGCATTGCGTTTCGCCTCGCCCTTTTTTGACGCTCCGGCCTATATTGCCGCACTTGCTGCCAATATTCAGGCTCTCTTTGACTCAACGGCATCGGTGGATTGGCTGTTTTCGTTTCATGGTCTTCCTCAACGGTTTGTCAATGAGGGTGATCCCTATGCCGACCAGTGTGTTGAAACCGCTCGCCTGTTGGCACACTCATTGGCACTGCCGAAACAACGCTGGCGTGTCAGTTATCAGTCCCGTTTCGGTCGTGAACCATGGCTGGAACCCAATACCGCAGACATTTTGGCGCGTTTGCCCGCAGAAGGCATCCGACGCATCGTTGTGGTCTGTCCAGGCTTTGTCGCCGACTGTCTGGAAACTTTGGAGGAAATGGCGGTCCAGGGTCGGGAAACGTTTCTGCGTGCTGGTGGTGAACAGTTTGTTTACCTCCCCTGCCTCAATGACCTGCCAGTATGGATTGACGCTTTGGCAGACATGGTGCAACAAGAACTGGCGGGATGGCTGGAACAAGAATGAAAAAAACCATTCCAAAACGTCTTGTTACCGAGTATTCTATGCAATATGCAAACCTCTGACGCAAGATTCCACTCCAGAACGTGACACACCAGGGATACATCATGAACAAAATACCAAAATTGCAATCACTGGACGAAGCCCAGTTGCTCGTTGAAGAACTCTATGAAAAGGTCCAGGAGGCTACAGAAGAGCTGAGAAGGGCGGATGGATTCAGTCGCAATAATGCCCAAGTGATTGAAAAATTAGCAATTTCTGCTCAGGAAATCGGGCAGGCGGTCAAAATGATCAAAAATATCGCCGGTCAAACCAACATGCTGGCTCTCAATGCCGCCATCGAAGCCGCAGGCGCAGGTGAGGCGGGCAAGGGGTTTGCCGTGGTGGCCAACGAGGTCAAGGATCTGGCGCGTCAGACTGCTGAAGCCACCAATCTGATTTCCAAAAAAATGGCGGATATCCTGAAAAATACCGCCGGTGCCTCTGATACAGCTCGTGAAATTACCGAAAGTATCGAAAAGATTCGTCGGGCCAACGATGAAATCATTCAGGTGACTCACGATTCCAGTGGCATGGGGTAAGATGTCTCTTTGGGGTGTTGAGTGTTTGATGACTGCTTGGACGGGAAGGGAGAGATCATATGGCATTGCAGCAGGTTGAAATCGATCAGATCATCTCGCAACTCAGACCTCAACTCACCCTCTGGTTGGCGGAACGAGGCCCTGAGAAAACTTCGATGCTCTATGAGATGGAATTGCGCGAGCGTATCGTGCGGGTGGAAGAAGAATTGAAGCATCAACGAGAATTGATGCAACAAGGGTTTGATGCGATGAAAAAACAATTCGAATTGGTGGAGAAACG